>JAYTQJ010000611.1:0-7140 GCA_043746775.1 Schlesneria sp. | reverse complement strand
AAGCAACCTGAATGCCACTCGCGCCGCCCCGTCAGAAAAATTGACGCTGCTCGCACCGCGATCCTCAGAAATCGCAGCCACACCAACGAGTTAAGCTGCTCAGAAATCTTTGCGCTCATCGCGACGCAGCGGCCGGTCGCGCCAAGACCGACGTTGCCGAAACGCCTCACGTAACGCCGCGTCCCAAGCGTTGATCGCCGTCAACTCGGAAGCTCGTAATGACTTCGGAACGCGCTCACCACGGCGTCGCTCAACGTTGCCAAACCACCACGCACGCCTCGCCTCCAAGCTCACGCTTGGGTACGAGGGACCGTGCGAGTCGATTTGCAGTCCACAGGCGACCGGCAAGAGTTCGAGTACGCGCAACGTAGGATGGACGCCCCGTCCGCCCGGTTCTTTTGGACAAGCTCGGACGGACGGGGCGTCCATCCTGCGGGATCATCAAACACGCGTTGGCGGAGTTTGCCGATGGGACCGATGAGGGTGGCCGTCCTGAAGAACGTCTTCCCTTCGGCGGCAATTGCCTGTTGCGGTAATTCACGGCGATCCGATCTCTATTTGGCGTGAGTGGGCTTCGGCGGAATGTGCGAGGCTCGATTGGCGGGATGACGGCCATCGGCTGCTCCTTCACGCGGGATTCACAGTGCTGTGCTTCAGGACCGCAGATCATGAATGTCGTTTCACACACCCACGCACGACGAATCCTGATGCAAGGTTTGGCGGCGACACTGTTGGCTGCGATGGTGACATCTTCCGCATTCGGTGCGCATCGACCGTCCGGCTTGAACGAACAGCAGATCGGTTCGATCGCAGGACGGCCAAACGCAACTTCCGTGGTTCTGTTTCGAGCCAAGCCTTCCATGGCGAGGCAACCGCGTCCGGCGTCAGCTCCCATTCGGCATCTCGATCAGCGTGCCGATGGCGCGGTGAAGTTGCTCGGGATTGAATCGCTCCACGAGTGATCGCCATTCAACGCGACACGATGGGAAACTCCCTTCATCTGCTTCTCGTTGAAACGGCGGTGTCGGGTGCCACGGTCACGGAGCTTCGACGTGGCCGCGCGATGTGGAAACCGCCATGACATTCACGCACGGCCACGTCGAAGCTCCGTGACCGTGGCACCCGAGATTGAAATGGGCGCTGGCCCTATTGAAACAGCCAGCGCGCTTGATTTCCGAGATGTCACGCGGGCAGAATACCGCCCACTCTGGACCCCCGCTCTTGGGGAATGTCGATCCGATCAACGGGCGGCATCCGATCACACACCTTCGGACTCACGAAAACAGGCTGCGCAATGAAATTTCTGGACGGTCAGACGGTCGGGATCGACTTGGGAACCACTTACTCGTCCATCGCGAGACTCGGCGCTGACGGGCAACCGACTTCGCTGCTCAATGCGGACGGGCGGAACATCACGCCGTCGGTGGTACTGCTGGGAGATGACGGCCAAGTCGTGGTCGGTCCCACGTTTGAACGCAGTTCGCAAGAGTCGGCCGACCACATCGTGGAAGCGGTCAAGCGACAGATGGGGAACAAGGATTACTTCGTCGTCTATCAGAACAAGAAGTTGTCGCCCGAGTTCATCTCGGCTCTGATCCTCAAGAAGATGAAGCAGGACGCCGAGAAGGCCATTGGTCCGATCACCAACGCTGTGATCACGGTCCCCTACTACTTCAACGATGTCCGCCGAAAGGCGACTCAAGATGCCGGTCGCATCGCCGGTCTGAACGTCGTGGACATCATCAATGAGCCGACCGCCGCCACGCTGGCCTACGCTTGGATGAAAGGTGAACTGGGACGCAGCGATCTCAAGCAGGATGCCAAAACGATTCTCGTGTACGACCTCGGAGGTGGTACGTTCGACGTGACGGTCGTGCGCTATACGCCGACTCAATTCCGCGTCCTCGCCACCGACGGCGACGTGATGCTGGGCGGGATCGACTGGACGAAACGGATCACCGACCACGTCGCCGAGCAGTTCGCTCGTAAATTCAACGAAGACCCGCGCCAAGACCCCGAAGCGATGCGCGACTTCAGCGCCAACTGCGAAGACGCCAAGCGGGCACTCAGTACGAAGACTCAGATCCCGCTGACGGTCTACTTCCGAGGCAAAACGCTCTCGCTGCAATTCACCCGCAAAGACTTCGAGCGGATGACGGCCGACCTGCTCCAGCGGACGCGCGATACGACCGAACTGGTGCTGCAACAGGCCGGGGTCGAGATTGGAACCCTACATGAAGTGGTTCTCGTCGGTGGTTCGACTTACATGCCCGCCGTGGAAACCATGCTGGCCGAAGTCTGCCATCGTCAGCCTCTCCGCGACTTGGGCCTGCTCCGCCCCGAAGAGGCAGTCGCGCAGGGAGCCGCGATTCACGCGGCCATTCTGGAAGCGCGTGAGAACCGCGGCGCAGCCGGACTGAGCGCCCTCGTCACCAACCGGTTGCGATCCGTGAAGACCAGCGATGTGAACTCGCACTCGCTGGGGGTCAAGGTCTCCAGCCCGGCGGACAAGTCCAAGAAGATCAACCACATCATGATCCCGAGGAACTCGCAGATCCCGTTCAACGTGAGTCAGAAGTTCGTGACAAACTCGGCCAACCAGAAGTCGATCCACGTCTATATCCTCGAAGGGGACGCGACCGATCCCGATGCCTGCACACAAATCGGCGACTTCCGCATTCTGGACCTCCCCGCCAATCTTCCGGCTGGTTCACCGGTCGAAGTCACCTACAGCTACGACGCCAACGGACGCATCAGCGCGACCGCCAAGGAACTGGCTGGAAACCGCGTCGCCATGACCGAGATCGTCCGTGACTCGGGCCTGTCCGAACAGGGGATTGGCGACTTCGAGGCCTTAGCCAAGAACTACCAAGTCGAGTGAGTTAGAGCGTCCTCTCCCCTTGCCCCGGCTTAGCGGGGAGAGAGGCCGGGTGTGAGGGGTTCATGGATTGGCTGCTTGGTGAGTTGGCAGCCCGTTGAAAAACGTAGGGTCAGCCTCTGGCTTGCCTTTTTTTCAACTGCTTTCACGGGCAAGCGCGACGCTGACCCTACGTTTTTCAACAGGCTGTTAGGAACGTCCGCATTCAGGAGGCTGCTCCGTTGGCGATTGATGTCTACAAGGAATGGCTCGGCATCCCCGAAGGCCCGCGTCCGCCCGATCATTACCAACTTCTCCGGTTGGTGCAGTTCGAGGACGATCCCGACAAAGTTCGCAAGAACTACAAGAAGCTGAACGGTCACGTCCGCAAGTACGCGACCGGCCAGTACTCGAACGAATCGCAGACGCTGCTCAATGAGCTGGCGAAGGCAATGCTCTGCCTGACCGATTCCGAGTTGAAAGTTGACTATGACAAGAGCCAAGGCCGCGAGATCGATGATCGCGATGCCACCACCGGCCGCCGCCCACTCACGGCTTACCTGCAAGATGAAGGCGTCCTTTCATCGGACCAAGTGAAAGAGGTCAAGTCGCACTCGGAACGAACTGGTCTCTCCGTGCGAGACACCCTCGTTCAACTCAAGCTCGTCGAACCCGATGTGGCCGCGCGGGCGTTGGCTCAGGAGATTGGTCGCCCCTACGTCGATCTGGCTGACATGCTGCCGGATGACTCGATCTTGGATCAGGTTCCCCGGGCCTTGGTCCGCCGCCACACCTGCCTGCCGCTGTTCATCGACAACGGTGGCGTGCTGGTCGCCTGTTCGGAAGAACCCGACTCGGAACTCGAAGACGAGATTCGGCTGAGGTTCAACCTGCCGATTCGTCCCGTTATGGCAACTCCGCTCGCCATCAATCAGGCAATCGCCAAGTACTACGCGGCAGGCCTGCGCAAGGAAGTCGCCGAGCCGGTGAAGGGGAAAAAATCCTCTTCGTCCTCCTCCGCGAGTAAGCCCAAGGCGGCGCTGACTGACGAAGAGAAGGCTCAGAAAAAGCAGCTCGGCACATTGGCGGCCTGTTGGTCCGTCATCGGCTTCTGCCTGCTCGACACCTTCGTGCTGTACGACCTCATCTACAAGAAGATCGGCCTGCCCGAGATGGTCCCCTTCTCCGGCATCCTCATCGGTGCCCCGCTCGCCTACGTGATCTACATCACGCAGGTCAAAGGGAAGTAGGCGGCGGTCTTCGCATCAGACCTGCTCAAGTTGAGACCTAGACCTCGCCGCCGTCATGAATCGTCATGACATTATGTTCTTGGAACGACTCACTTCGGCGCGTGCAGCCGGTACACCGCTTTGTCCGTTCGCAGGAACAGCGATCCGTCGGCGGCGGCGATGCTGGCGAGTGACCGGCCGGGAACTTCGTTGACCGCCAGCTCGCGGTACTCGTCCTTGGTCGGTGCGAAGACGTACGTCTTGCCGTTCTCGTCGAGCATGTAGATGCGGCCGTCGGCGTGAAGCAGCGAGGCCGAGAAGTTGCCGCCGACCCGTTGCTGCCAGTGTTGTTCGCCCGACTTCGCGTTCAGGCAGGTGACGATGCCGCTGTCGCTCACGATGTAAAGCTCCTCGCCAATCAACAGCGGCGACGGATTGAGCGGAGCGCCGCGGTCCAGTTTCCACGCCATGTGTGTTTCGGTGACATCGCCCGTGCCATTCGCCTTAACCGCGTACAGCCACGGCTTGTCGTAACCGGAACAGAGGAACACCAGCCCGTGACCGAACACCGGACGAGGGACATTCGAGTAGCCCTTCGGGTAGCGGAACCGCCAGATTTCCTTGCCGGTCTGTGGCTCGTAACCCATCGCCCATTCGCCCCCGGTGCTGATGACCTGCGGCTGGCCATCGACTTCGATCAAGAGCGGCGTCGAGTAGGCCATCGCCCCCTCGCGCGTCGTCTTCCAAACTTCCTTGCCGGTTTGTTTATTGAGTGCCGTCACGAACTGAACGTCTACCCCATCGCAACTGAGGATCACCAGATCGCCCACGACAATCGGACTGCCAGCCGGTCCGTGACGATGGTTGTAGGTGAACTCAGTCGTCCAGATCACTTTCGCATGGCGGTCGAGACACGCGGTCCCAAGCTTCCCAAAATGGACGAACACGCGATCGCCATCGACCAGCACCGATGGTGAAGCATAGCTATTCTTGCCGTGAATCTTTCCTGGCTCATCACGATGAAAGACCTCGACGTTGTGCCGCTCTCTGCCCGAGTCCTTGTCGAGACAAACGACTCGCAACGACTTGCCGTCATCGGTCGCAGTCGTGAACCACACGTCGGTACCGACGACGGATGGAGTGGACCACCCCAAGCCTTCGACCTCGGCCTTCCAGCGAACGTTCTCCGTGTCACTCCACTTCAAAGGGAGGTTCTTCTCGGACGAATGCCCTTCTCCGCCCGGCCCTCGGAACTGAGGAGAATCACCGGCAAAGGCGACGCTGGCGACAAACACAAACAGGAGGGAGAGCGTTCGCACGAGAATGTTCCTTGGCAATCGAACACGGAGCGTCACAAGACTGGTAGGCACAAGTCCGCTTGTAGGATGGGCACTCTTGCCCGTCCGCCTTGGACACGAAAAACCGGACGGGCAGGAGTGCCCATCCTACAACTCGTTGACTCACTTCGCCGTCGCATCCGCCGTTAGAAACGAGCGACCTTTGGCGGCGTTGAGGCGGTCGAGTTGAACTTTGATTCCAGCGGCCTTCTCGGCGGCAGCCTTCATTGCGGCGTCGGCGTCAGTGACTTGCTTCTGTTGCTCGGGGGTCACGACGGCGGCGGCAACGGCTTTGTCCGCGTTAGCCTTCGCCGCGACGGCGGCGTCCATCGCGGCCTTCAATTTGGCGGCGGCATCGACGGCGGCTTTGTCGGACGCGATCTTCTCGACGGCGGATTTCTCGCGAGCCACTTTGGCGTTGTTCAACGCAATGTTTGTCGCTCCGAACGCTTCGCTCTTGGTGGGAAGTTGTTGGACGGAGGCGGCTTTCAATTTGGTCAACTCAGACAAAGCGGCGAGTGCGTCAGCCGACTTCTTCGTCGCGTCAGCGGCCGCCGCTTTCACTGTGGCATCGTCCGGCTTGGCTTCGACGGCGGCGAGGGCTGCTGTGGCAGCGGCATCCGTCGCGACAACCGCTTCCACGGCAGCCTTTACCTTCGCGGCGAGGTCCGTCACTTCTTTGTTCGCCGCTTCGCGCTCACCCGCCGCTTTTGTTTGAGCAGCAGCGGCATTCGTCATGTTGGTGTCGGCCACCGTCAGGGCTTGAGTCTTCGTGACAACATCGGCTGCGGCTGCGGCATTGGCTTTCGTGGCGGGGTCGATCGCGGTCTGAGTGTCCGTCGCCAGCTTCACGGCCGCATCCGCCGCTGCCTTGCGATCGGCGATGGCTTTGTTCAGAGCGGCCAGTTGAGCAGTGGCTTGAGCGGACACAGTGTCCGCCGCAGCGAACGCTTGTGACGTGACTTCGATCCGCTTGGCCAAGGGGGGCGGGTTTGTGTTCAGTTGGCCGAGGACCGCACCGTCCTTCGCGTTCCAAACGTGAATGGCTCCCGTCAGGTCGCCGCACAACATGCGGTCGGTCTCGACATCGAAGGCGACTTCCATCCCGAGATCGCCCAGCCCGGCGAAACCTCGAATCGCGGCTCCGTTCATGTCCCACAACTTGGCCTGATTGTCACGGCCCGTGGAAGCGATGCGGTTGTCGCGCGTGACCTCAACCGAGGAACAACCGCCGCCGTGTCCGCCCCAGTTCTTGATCAGTGTGCCGTTCTGCATCTCCCACAAACGAATCGTCGTGTCTTCGCTGCACGAGGCCAGCACGTTGGAATCGGGTGCCCAACTGACATCGGTGATCGCACCGGTGTGGCCGGTCAGGAAATAGAACTCGCGGCCGGTAAACGATTCCCATACGAACAGGCCGTTGCTGCGATCAGCCGTCGCCAGCAGCACGCCGTCCGGGCTGTATTCGAGCGCCGTGATCCAGTCGGTGTGTTTGTTCTTTTCGTAGAGCAGTTCGCCCGTCGAGACATCGTAAACGCGCACGATCTTCTTCGGCCCGCCGAGGGCAATCTGAGTCTGATCGGGACTGATGTCGGCTGCCAGGACCACGTCGTATTCGGCTCCGACTTCAATCACGCGCTTACCCGTCTTGACCACCCACACCACGACTTTGCCGGAGTGCGATCCGCGTCCGCCACCCGCCAGCAGCAGTTGGCCG
>JAYTQJ010000610.1:0-3229 GCA_043746775.1 Schlesneria sp. | reverse complement strand
TCACGGAACACCATTTTTCAAAACGAATGGCGGAGAACCAAGAAAGGGCAAGCGAGACGCTTACCCTACGTTGTTCAATGGGGTTGTGCGTGGTCCGCTGAAGAACCAGTAGCACTGGGTAGCCCGCCTACTCCGCGTCTTTTTCACAGTCCGCACGTCATCAATTGTCTTAATCCTGATCCCGGAGTTCCCCGCCATGACCGCCGAAAACTTGAAGTACACCAAGACGCACGAGTGGGTTGCCGTGGAGGGCGACACCGCCACGATCGGCATCTCGGAGTTCGCCGTTCACTTGCTCAGCGACCTCACGTATGCGGACCTTCCCGCCGTCGGCAAGAAGATCACGCAAGGCCAACCGTTTGGTGAAGTCGAGAGCGTGAAAGCGGTCAGCGACTTGTACGCTCCGATCAGTGGTGAAGTCATCGCGCGGAACGACACGCTGCCCGATCATCTCGAACTGCTGACCAAGGATCCGTTCGGCGCGGGCTGGATGGTCAAGGTCCGTGTCGCCGATGCGACGGAGCTGTCCAAGCTGCTCGGCCACGCCGCGTATCAAGCTCATTGCGAAACCGAGAAGCATTGACGGAACAGGCCGCAAAAACACGAGGCCAGTTCACTGCGGGAGTCTTGAATGTCCGCATGGAATTGCGGGACGATGTTTTGAACCGATCCATCATCAGGAGTTCTGTCATGGCTGCTGCAAGTTTTAATCCGGCTGAACCTATCGCCAAATGGCTGAATGTCCCCGCAAAGAGTGACCGGGACATGGAGTTGCTGGAGGACTTCGTGTTCACCGATCCGAAGGGGACGCCTTGGGTGGCTCCCAAGGGGAGCAAGATCAATGGAGCCAGCATTCCGTCTTCGCTGTGGTCCACGGTTGGCTCACCCTACACCGGGGCATATCGTCGGGCCTCGATTGTTCACGACGTGGCCTGTGTGAACTCGATCAACGACGCCGAGCGTGCCAAGGCGGATCTGATGTTTTACGACGCCTGCATCGCGGGAGGCTGTTCCAAGTTTCAGGCCAACACGCTTTACATGGGCGTTCGCGTCGGAGCTTGGTGGTCACCGCCCTCCTCAACACGCGAGTTCGGTGTGCGAGATCTCTCCGTGGTGAAGTCGCGCGGCCCTGAGTCGGATCAGTCCTTGAAGGTCTTCACCACCGTTCAAAAGAAGCTCGGCGATCGCATGGCGACCGCTTCGCGTGCGGAAATTGATG
This sequence comes from Schlesneria sp., assembly GCA_043746775.1. GTDB lineage: Bacteria > Planctomycetota > Planctomycetia > Planctomycetales > Planctomycetaceae > Schlesneria. The sequence continues at coordinate 2,010 of JAYTQJ010000610.1, read as the reverse complement.
AGCTTGTGTCAGCGACCGTGGCGAAGGTCCAGAAGCAAGAATCGGCCGCCAGGGGACTCAAGCTCTCCACGAAGAAAGCTGCAACTAAGAAAGCTGCAACGAAGAAGACCGCCACCGCGAAGAAGGCTGCTCCCCAAAAAGTGGCCAAGAAAAAAGTGGCCGCTCCAAATTGACGTTCACAACCATTTGAAGCGTCACAGTGGAGGAGCCATTCGGCCTCTTCAGTCACATTCACTTCCATCCCCGTTCCGCAAGAAGGCGTTCGCGTGTCGTACCTCTTTTCGACTGATGACGAACAACAGCAGATGCTCCAGCGAATCGGGATCGATTCGCTGACGAAGCTGCTCGATCAGATTCCGGCTTCGCTGCAATTGGACCGCCCGCTGACGATGCCTCCGGCGCTGACCGAGTTGGAGTTGGAACGGCATCTGCGCGAGTTGGCTTCGCGCAGCATCGGGGCTTCGTCGCGCGTCTGCTTCATGGGGGGCGGGGCCTACGACCACTACATCCCGAGCGTGGTCGATGAAGTGACGGGACGCGGCGAGTTCTACACCGCCTACACGCCGTATCAGGCCGAGGCAAGTCAGGGGACGCTGCAAGCCTTCTTCGAGTTTCAGTCGTTGATTGCCGAACTGAGCGGACTCGATGTGGCCAACGCGAGCCTCTACGACGGCGGGAGCGGTGTCGCCGAAGCGGTCCTCATGGCGATGCGTTGCACCGGACGAACGGGACGCGTGGTCGTGGCCGGTTCCGTCAATCCCGAAGCCGTGCAGAGCGTCACGACTTATCTGGCGGATCAACCGACGGAAGTCCTCGTCCTGCCGACTCGCAATGGCAAGGTCGGCATCGCGGCGTTGGAGTCTTACATCGACGAGACAACAGCGTGCATTGTCATTCAGCACCCGAACTTCTTCGGCGGGCTGGAAGATGTCGAGCAAATCGCCGCTGCCGCTCATCAACAAGGAACGCTGTTGATCCACTCCTTCGACCCGATCAGCGTGGGGCTGCTCAAACGGCCGGGTGAACTCGGTGCCGATATCGCCGTGGCCGAAGGACAGGGACTTGGCATCCCGCTCCAGTTCGGCGGGCCGTACCTCGGCATCCTCGCGTGCAAGAAAGAACTCGTCCGCAAGATGCCCGGCCGGTTGATTGGTCAGACGGTTGATCGCAACGGCCAACGCTGCTTCTTCCTCAATCTGCAAGCGCGCGAGCAACACATCCGCCGCGCGGGTGCGATGAGCAACATCTGCACGAACCAAGGTCTGCTGGCCCTGCGTGCCACCGTCTATCTGTCGCTGCTCGGTCCTCAAGGTTTGAAGGAAGTCGCCGAACTGAGCTGCCGCAAAGCCCACTATGCCGCCGACCGACTCAAGCAGATCGAAGGCTGCGAACTGCTCTTCACGGGCCCGTTCTTCAAAGAGTTCGTGTTGAAGTACGAACACGGTGCTGACTCGGCCATTCGCAAAGCGGCCGCCGCCGGAGTCGATGTCGGTCCGATGCTCAGTCGTTTTCCGATGCTCAACTGGCTGTCGCCGGAAGATCGCGATCAATGCTTGCTGGTCGCCGTGACAGAATCGCGCACGAAGGACGAGATCGACCGGCTGGTTGCGGCACTGGCGTAGGACGGACCCCTTGGTCCGTCCGGTACTCTGTTCTCATTCGTGCGGACCAAGGGGTCCGCACTACAAATCTTGGCCCTCCTCACATGCGAAACCGACAAGCCACGCTACTACTTTCCGAACTGTCTCATGCCGGGCGACGAGGGGCTGAGTTGCCTCTGTCCGATGTGCCCGAGTGGCCGCTCGACGATTTGTTACCCGCCGAGGCATTGGCCGCTGCGCCTCCGAGGTTGCCTGAGTTGGCCGAGCCGGACGTAGTGCGGCACTTCGTCAATCTTTCGACCCTGAACATGTCGGTCGATACGCACTTCTATCCGCTCGGCAGTTGCACGATGAAGTACAACCCGAAGCGGCACGAGCGGCTGTCGCGGTTGCCCGGCATCGTCGATGT
>JAYTQJ010000609.1:0-7147 GCA_043746775.1 Schlesneria sp. | reverse complement strand
GCTCCGTGACCGTGGCACCCCAAACTGAGTAAGGCGATGGCCCTGATATAACCGCCACCGCTCCACCCACTCACTGAGGACTTCACTCATGACGACATCCGAACGCCCGCGCGTGCCAACCAATCTCATCACCGGCTTTCTTGGCGTCGGCAAGACGACGACCATCTTGAACCTGTTGTCGCAACGACCGGCCGATGAGCGTTGGGCGATCCTCGTCAATGAGTTCGGCGAGGTCGGGATCGACGGTGCGATTCTCGGTGGCTCGGGGAGCGATGGTGTCGTGGTGAGTGAGATCGCCGGAGGTTGCTTCTGCTGCTCGTCGAGCGAACCGCTCGACTTCTCGCTGATCGAACTGCTGCATCAGACGAAGCCGCAACGCGTGCTGATTGAGCCGACGGGGCTGGGCCATCCGGCGGCGGTCCTCGACACGCTGCGCGGTCCGTGGTTTCGCGAACTGATCGACTTGCGAGCCACGATTTGCGTGGCCGATCCCGCCGACTTTGCCACGCCCCGCATCGCGTCGTCGCCCGTCTTTCAGGACCAGTTGCACATGGCCGACATCGTGCTGGTCAACAAGACGGATCGTGCCGCACCGGAACAGACCGCCGCGTTCCTGACTCACCTCCGCGAGCTGTTCCCGCCTAAGCTGCAGGTCGTCTGCACGACGCACGGTCACTGCGAAGTCGCGCTGCTCGATGCCGATATCTCGGCCGCGCGCGTCCCACTGTTCCCCAACGCCCACCCGCCGCAGGCCGCGAGTTCTGCACCAGAACAACCGGCTCCCGTGACGATGCTGTTGCCGGGAAAGCCGATCAGGAAAGAAAGTCCTCAGCACGACCGAGCCGCTTGCGGCTGGATCTTCTCGCCATTCGATCGCTTCAGTCGGCTCGCGTTGATGGAAGCCCTCGGCGGCAGTTTGGAGGTCCATCGCTTGAAGGGGGTCTTCAACGTGGGGGCCGAATGGTTGCTGTTCAACCGCGTGGGAGGCGACCTGACGTGCGAGTCGATCCCCTACTGTCGCGACAGCCGCATCGAAGTGATCCTCGACCAACCCTGCTACGACTGGACCGAGTTTGAACGCGTGCTGCTTGCGTGTTTGAAGTGAGTGCCAACCTCCATTGCGTTCCAATTCAGCCAGACAAACCACATTTGGTACACCTAGGTCTGAACTTCTTGACCTCGTGCGCGGATTTAGGAAGGCTGCACAGTTTTGGGTCGGGGGGGCAAACGTCGTCACCATTTGACCGAGTCGATCGCCTTGTGTATCAGCGGATCAATGAGGCCCGAGAGGACATTGTTGTCGGGCGAGCGATCCGTGTTGAAGAGGACGGCCCAACTGAAGCCGTCGTGACGGAGAACGAGAAGGGATGACGTGCCCGCTATCAAACCGGTGTGCCAGATGTTGAAGCGGTCTTCGCGACCGATCGGCTTCACGTTGAAACCGAGTCCGTAGTAGGCGGGCTTTGGCGCTCCATCCAGATCGTGACCAGCGCTGCCGGATGGACGAGTGACCAATTCCTTCAAAGCGAGCGGATTGAGCAAGGCCGGTTTAGTCGCTCCTGTCAGAGACGCGGCGAACTTCACAAGGTCGATGGCTGACGCGATCCAACCGCCGTGCGCTTCGTAGCCTTCAAAATTCTCACCGCCATACACGAGCGGAACGCTGGCTCCGATCTCACCGTTCACCGCCGGAACGATGCGTTTCTTGCGGTCGATGTACCGAACTTCATCCTTGTGCAGTGAAGACTCTGCGGAGCGACCAAGACTCATCCGCGTCACCTTGATCGGTGCCAACACGTTCTGTTTCACGAATGCCTCGTAAGTCTGGCCACTCGTCTGCTGGATGATTCGGCCCAGCAGTAGGTAGCCGACATTGGAATAGGCATAGCGCTTTCCGGGATCGAAATCGAGCGGCAGCGTCAGTGTGTAGCGAGCAATATCTTCGGCACTGGCGGGGAGCGACTTGCCGAGAACACGCACAGCCTCGCGCGGGTTGCCGATCGGGTCGAACGATTTGTCGCGGTCCCAACCTCCCGTGTGCTGTAAGAGCTGCCGGACGGTGATCTCTTTCAATCGCGGATCATGCTGCTCGGAAAGCCATGCTTTCGCGGGAAGGATGTCGAACACCCGATCTTCCAGCCGCAGTTTCTTCTTCTGCCAAAGCTGCAAGATCGCGACTGCCGTCAGCGGTTTCGAGACGCTCGCAATGCGAAAGAGCGAGTTCGGCTGAACGCCCCGCATTGCCTCGGTGTCGGCCAGACCAAACCCGCGCGCGTAGACCAGCTTGGCCCCCTTCATCACAGCCAGAGAAGCCCCTGGAACATCATGCTGCTTCACGAATGAAGTCATCAACTCATCGAGTGGCCTCAGTTGCGGACTGGTTTCGCCCGTTCTCGGTATCCCACTCCCCGACTCTTGTTGAGCGAAGGTCGATCCCGTCCCATGCACGCTCAGGTTCGTGACTGCTCCAATCCCAACGGCCATCCAATGTAAAGCGTCACGCCTAGAACAAACTTCGGTTTCAAACGCCATTGTCATAGATTTCTCCTTCACAGTTCAGTGGGAGTGTTTTGGCAAAAGTCGTCATTCCATCCGAGCCGCTGACGAACCGAGCAGTCTTTGAGTCAGCCCGCCGCTGTAGAGCGTGATTTCGCGGAGGGCTTCGTCGAGGTCATTGGGTTGCAGTTTGAGATCGGGGAGTTGTTCGCCTCGATCGGCCGCGAGGAGCAACGCACGGCGCAGCCATTCGGCGATGAAGGCGGGGCTGACGCCGGACGTTCGTTCGATCCACGGCGTCCAGTCGATGGCAGTCGTGTTCAGTCCCTTCGAGTAGTTCTCGCAAAGGCGTCTGCGCAGGTCGGCATTCGGGAGCTGCAACTCGAATGTTTGATCGACGCGACCGGGCCGAGCAGCCAGTGCCGGTTCGAGCAGATCCGGTCGGTTCGTGGACATCAGGACGAGGCACTCGACGGCGGCACCCAATCCATCCAGCTCATCGAGCAGCTCCTGAAGCACCGTAACCTGCGAGTTGTTTGACCGCTCGTTCGCGATCAGATCGACATCTTCCAGGATCACGATGCTCGGCGTGAGGAGCCGCGCGAACATCATCGACTCGCGCAGCAGATGCAGGTTACGCCCGGTCAGGATGACGATCGTGTGCTTCGGGCACTGCTTGGTGAGATACCGCGTGACGAGCGTCTTGCCGACACCCGGCGGGCCGAAGAACAGGACGCCATGTTTCACGCTCCGTCCCAGCTTGCGCAGCGTTTCGGTGTGCGTGACGAAGCCAATCACGTTGCGTTCAATCGCATGCAGCAAATCCTCGGGTAGAACAATGTCGTCGCGAGTCGTGTTCGGGATGTCACTGAACTCGATAGCAAAGTCGCCGCCACTTTTGCTGTCTCCGCGCAGCAGAATCGTCTGGCCACGATAGATCGACTGTTCGCGGACCAAGTCGCCAATCCGTTCGAGCGCCGCATCGGCGATGTCTCGCGTGAGAGCGAGAACTTCCAACCGGAAGCCGGTCGGACCGGATGAAGTGTAGTCGCCGATCCCATCGTCGTAGTACTCGTTCGAGGCTTGCGCGATCACGCAGGCGACGACGGGATGAGACTCATGAAAAATCAGATAGACCGCGTTCGTCGGCAGCTTGATCGACTTGCCCTTGGTGGATGCAAACGTCTCCCAATTGGGGCCACTCTTAGTGGAACCCTTCACAGCCATTCGCTGCAAGTTTTCCACCAGATAGGCAACGGTGACACGCTTCCCGCCCGACTGCTGGCAGAGCGATTCCAACACCTGCAAATGATTGACCCGATCCCAACCGGCCAGCTTCTTAACGACGTTCTCGGCGTGTTTGCAGTTGGATCGCAGATGTCGGCGAATCTCCCGCCCAATGCTGACCCAGTACGACCAGATCACCGCCCCGACGATCAGTGCGGCAACAAGCACGATCAAGATCAGGAACACCATCAGCACCGCGGCATCATCCCGTGCAGCCAAGCAGAACATGGAATGACCTCCAAATCAGTTGGTACATCACGCGGAACGAGACGGCGTCGTCATATCTCTCGCGGCCCAAGATGAGGGTTTGGCGAGCCGCATGCCGTCAGGCTGCGGGTTCTTGGCCGTCGCCGGAAACCCGTGGCCTTACGGCACACGGCTCGCTTCGATCGTCTCTCTCAGGGCCGCATGAGGTAAAAGACATCGCTCCACACGGGACTGGCCGAGGCGGGGTTCGAACCCGCACGTCGCTTTCGCGACACCGGATTTTAAGTCCGATGCGTCTGCCTGTTTCGCCACTCGGCCAAGAGTGCTTTGCTCGGAAGTGACGAGCGATGGGTGGAGTTGTTACTGGGTCGCGTGGGCTGTTGTCAAACGGGGTCGATAGCACCCTGAGACATTGAGGCGGGATCGCAGCCCACTCTCGAATTGCCAAAGGTGTGGCTGGGGTCGGCGCTTCGCTGCCCCCAGCGAGATGAGGCCCGCTCCAGTCTGGGGGCGGCGAAGCGCCGACCACAGCCACTCAGCACCGAGCATCACCCCACGAAAGCCTCATCCCCACAGTTCGGTTAGCGGTGCGGCGGGGATCAGAGGGAGTTCGGTTTTGCCGATGAGTGTTGTCAGGGGTGAGGCGTCCACTCCACACCACGCGATGAGCGTTGCAGCGACTTCTCCCGGTGAGACGGGGCGATCGACGGGGGTACTCGCGGTCGCGTCGCTCGCGCCGAGAACCGCACCGCCCGTCATTTTTCCGCCTGCGATCACACCCGACCAGCAATTCGGCCAATGATCGCGGCCCTGCTGGTCGTTCAACTTGGGCGTGCGCCCGAACTCACCCGTGGCGATGACCAGCGTGTCGTCGAGCAAGCCGCGTTGAGCGAGATCGTCGAGTAGCCCGGACAGCGCGCAGTCGAACTCGGGGCACAACCGATCTTGGTAATCCATCACCGTGGCGGGACCGCAATTTTTGTCGCCGTGACAATCCCACGTCACACGCTGGTGCAGTGAATCAAACAGGTTCACCGTGACACAGCGCGTGCCGCGTTCGATCAGTTGCCGAGACTTCAGCAACGCGCGACCGAACTGGCTCGAACCGTACAGTCGATGAATCGACTCGGCTTCGTCATCGGGATCAATCGCCGAGACCGTCGGTTCCCATTCGTCACCCAACAATCCTGACGACTGTCCGTGATCTGCCTTCACTCCCGTTCCGACCAGCGGGCCATTGACGATGGTGCAACCCGCCACCGTGCCGCGTGCGGGAGAATTGCGGGCGACAACACTTCCCCAATGAGGGAACCTCACGCCACCGGTCGCCAATCGCCCGGTCTGCAAGAGTTGCTGACCGGTTTCATGAATCGGAGCCGCGTCGTGTGAGAACGACCGGACGACCGCGAACCGATCCGCCCGCTGAGCCAACAGAGGCAGTGTGGCGCTGAAACGCAGGCCGGGAACAGCGGTCTCGATGGATTGGAACGGGCCGCGAATGATCGACGGCGCGTCGGGCTTGGGATCGAACGTTTCGAGTTGGCTCGGCCCGCCCGTCATCAGGATCAGAATGGCCCGTCGGTGCGTGAAGGCCATCGCGCCGCGAGCCAATGCCGCTTGCGACAGCCCGACGACACCGAGTCCCCCCACACGCAGGAAGTCACGTCGCGACACGCCCTCACTCCCTTCGGTGTCTGCACCACGTTCGGTGTTCGCCAATCCGCCCGACATCTCGCCGCCCTTTTTCCGCCAATTCCAATTCCAAACGGTCATGACTCTATCGCTGCCTCACCGGGAAGAAAAGAAGGCTGCCTCCTGCCTGACGCTCCGCTCCGTCGAGACAACATCGGCCACAAGTCTGGCGTTCGTTGCCGCCGTTCGTTTGTCACGACGGACCTCGCCGATCACCTTGGCAATCGTAACGGTTGTGCTTGTCGTGCCGCCCGAGGAAACTCCGCCGCCGATCAGGGTGGAGTGAGTCCGCTTTCGCGGGTGATGCCCGCATCCAATTTCTGGCATGGCTCAAATGGGAGCGGTTCGGGGTGTCAGTTATCTTCTCCGGTCCCCTCGCCCCGGCTTTGCGGGGAGAGGGCTAGGGTGAGGGGTCTACTGCTTGGCTGTGACCTCGATTTGAACCAAGTCCAATTTCTCTGCTTCTTCGTGAGACCTTTCATGATTCTCGACCTGTTCAAACTGGATGGCCGCGTGGCACTCGTGACGGGGGCCAGTCGCGGGCTGGGGCAGTCCATGGCACTGGGACTGGCCGAAGCGGGAGCCGACATCGTGGCTGTCTCCAGTTCGGGAGGCTGCCAAGAGATCGAGGCCCTTGTCTGTGAAACCGGTCGCCAGTTCTGGTCGTTGACGTGCGATCTCAGCCAGCCGGCAGAGCGTGTCGGTCTGATTGACCGCATCGTTGAGCAGACGGGACATCTGGACATCCTCGTCAACAACGCGGGCAACTCGCAGCGGCATCCGCCCGAGGACTACCCGCTCTCGGAGTGGTATCAACTGCTCGAGATTCATCTCAATGCGTCGTTCGATCTGTCACAGCAGGCGTCGAAACACATGCTGCCACGTGGTCGTGGCAAGATCATCAACATCGGCTCGGTGATGTCGTTCGAGGGTGGCCTGAACATCCCGGCCTATGCCGCAGCCAAGCACGGTCTGGCGGGGCTGACAAAGTCGCTCGGCAACTCGTGGGGCAAGCGCGGGATCAACGTGAACTGCATCTGCCCCGGATACTTCGAAACGTCGATGTCGCACGTCCTGCAAGACGACCCCGTGCGAGGCCCTCAGATTCTGGATCGCATCCCGGTCGGACGCTGGGGGCAGCCCGATGAGTTGGCCGGGCTGTGCGTGTTCCTCGCGTCCGATGCCTCGAACTACATGCACGGCAGCACGATCGCCATCGACGGCGGTTGGCTCGCGCGGTGAGCGATAAGGCGAGCGGCAGAAGAGACCTTACCCGAAGTGACCCGGACGCTCCGAAGCGTCCGGGTCACTGGGCGCGTTGCGGTGGGTAAGTTTTTTCTTGCCGGTCGCCTAAAAGGTACGTCTCCGGCGTCCGCCAGTCTGACTCCAACATCGTTTAACCGCGTGGGCAACGCCCCGCGCGTCGAACGGTGAGACAACATTGAACGTCGCTCGACGCGCGGGG
>JAYTQJ010000608.1:0-17404 GCA_043746775.1 Schlesneria sp. | reverse complement strand
ACTTCAGACGATTGTCAAAGCCGGCTGAATTCTCACGAATTCAGCTACATCAATCAGAACGTCCATTTGGAATTCGCTCAAAGTGAGTGCCATTGGGCTTACGCCGCCCCGCTCAGATGTCTCATCATGAACCACGCGGTTAGACGAAACGCTTCCAACCAAGCAAGTTGAACACACGGATCACCTCACCGTCCGACACTACCAAGCCCCATTCCCTAGGCCCTCACCCGGAGTCTTCCATGGCCCTCGTCAATGACAACTACCTCAAGCTCAAAGCTGGATACCTCTTCCCCGAGATCGGTCGCCGCGTGGCCAAGTTCGCTGCTGAGAACCCGACTGCGAAGATCATCCGCATGGGGATCGGCGACGTGACCGAGCCGCTTCCCGCCGCTTGTACCGAGGCGATGCACAAGGCGGTCGATGAGATGGGGAACCGCTCGACCTTCCGCGGGTACGGTCCCGAGCAAGGCTTCGATTTCCTGCGCGATGCGATCGCCAAGCACGACTTTGCCAGTCGCGGGGCCAACGTCGCTGCGGACGAGATCTTCGTGTCAGACGGCTCGAAGTGCGACACGGGAAACATCCTCGACATCTTCGGCGCGGGAAACGTCGTCGCGGTGACTGACCCCGTCTACCCGGTCTATGTCGATACCAACGTGATGGCCGGACGAACCGGCGACTCCGATGAATCGGGTCGCTACGCGGGCCTCGTCTATCTGCCGGTCACGGCCGAGAACAACTTCACGCCGTCACTGCCGACGGGCAAAGTGGACCTGCTCTATCTGTGCTACCCCAACAACCCGACGGGGACGGTGGCCTCGAAAGAGACGCTCAAAAAATTCGTCGATTACGCGAAGGCCAACGACACAATTATTTTCTTCGACGCGGCCTACGAGGCGTACATCACCGACCCTACGATCCCGCACTCGATCTACGAGATCGAAGGTGCTCGCGACGTGGCGATCGAGTTCCGCAGCTTCAGCAAAACAGCGGGCTTCACGGGGACGCGCTGTGCCTTCACGGTCGTGCCGAAGGGATTGAAGGCCAAGACGCCGACCGGCGAAGCGGTCGATCTGCATGCTCTGTGGAACCGCCGTCACACGACGAAGTTCAACGGCGTCAGCTACATCATCCAGCGCGGAGCCGAAGCGGTGTACAGCGATACCGGTCGGCCTCAGGTTCGCGCCTTGATCGACTTCTACCTGGAGAACGCCGCGATCCTCTGCAAAGGACTGCGCGAAGCGGGACTCACCGTGCATGGCGGCGTGAACGCGCCGTACGTCTGGCTGAAGACCCCCGGCGGCATGACAAGCTGGCAGTTCTTCGACCATCTCTTGTCGAAGTCGAACCTCGTCGGCACCCCCGGCAGCGGCTTCGGTGCCGCCGGCGAAGGCTACTTCCGTTTGAGCGCCTTCAACAGCCGAGCCAACGTTGAAGAGGCGGTCACTCGTATCCAGCAGTTGCTGGCGTAAGATGCCGCTCGTGAACGGGTCATCGAACCGAAAGGCATTCCAAATGACAGTCAGCAAGATCCAGAAGTGGGGCAACAGCCAGGGACTGAGATTATCGCGGCAGTTGTTGGAGCAGGCTGAGATCGAAGTCGGAGATGACGTGGAAGTCGTTGCCTCGGACCAGCAGATTGTCGTGCGAAAACGGCAGCGGCCCAAGTACGACCTTGCGGAACTGGTGGCTCGAATTCCGAAGGGCAACAAGCCTGAAGAGGTCTCTACAGGATCGGCTGTTGGTCGGGAGGCGTGGTGATGCGCCGGTACATTCCCCGTAAAGGAGACTTCGTTACGCTGTCGTTTGATCCGTAATCGAGCCACGAGCAACAAGGGCGTCGTCCGGCATTGGTCGTCTCCAACGATCTCTTCAACAAGCGCGCGGGGCTGGCATTCGTCTGTCTGATCACAAATACCGATCGAAGCTACCCGTTCCTGATGGCAGCCCATTGGCCGGCTTCGTCATGGTTGAACAACTCAAGTCGCTCGACTTCGCATCGCGACGAGTCGCTTTTGTGTCTCGAGCGCCCGATGAATTCGTTGCGGAAGTTCTGGAACTGATGGAAGCGATTACGGGCTGATTCGCTTCGGATTACATCAAGCGATGCGCAATCCCTTCGGCAAAGATTCGCCGAACAGGAGTGACTGATCTTCGGCTTCGAGGGTGCCAACTTCTCGGACCAATTCTCGCTGACGATGCGGTGCGCCGATGCGGTTCATCCACGTGAGAACCGTGTGACGAGTGGCCTCATCAACGTCGCGATAGCGGTCGCCGGTTTTGCGGGCGAGCTGCATCACTGCGAACGCGACCAACGGGTCGCTGTTATCGAACTTCACGAGCCGGTTCAGCCAGCGCGTCGCCACGTCGGGTGAGACGACCGCGTTGAGTGGTCCGTAGACGAGTCGCCTCGCGCCAACTCGGCCGAGCGACCACAAGGCGGCGGAACGGAGCGAGGCGAACCGATCGCGAGTGAGCAGGTCGAACAACATCTCACCCAGTTCGATCTTCGTCGCGACGGATAGCAACTCGCACGCGCCGAGCAATCGTAAGTTCTCGGCTGACTCGTGCGGATTGCGTCCGAAGTCGTTCCCTTTCGAGACTCCGGACGATCCCTTCAGCGATGTTCGCACGGTGGCGAGCAACGACGACGTGAGCGACTGCTGCTGTCCGACGGTCAATCCTCCCGCGACGCGCCGCCACAGGATCGACATCTCGGCGCGAGACGCCGGCGTGTTGAAGGCCAGCTTCCCGCCGAGTCGCTTCCAAGTCTCGGAGACACGCCAGTCATCGACCGCCAAACCGTAACCGGGCCGCAGCGCGAAGCCGGTCAAGTTGAGCCACCGCGCCTCGTGCTGAGGACTCCGCGCCCGACCCGACTCAACCTCCATCAACGCTTCCCACAACTGCCGCAACAACGTCGTCGGCCACTCGCCACGCTCGATGCCCAGTGTTTCGACCAGCCGCTTCGTGAGACGATCTGGGTCAGCAAAATCTTCTCGGAGCGGGGGACGTGAGTCCCCTGAATCGGCACCCGATGTTTGTGCAGGCATCGTTTGAGAGAACGGCGCTGGTTCAGGGGACTCACGTCCCCCGCTCCGAAGCACAGCGGCGACAGAGGTCGAAGCCGCCGCGAACGTCCTCGCGATGACATCGCACGCTGCACGACCAACCGCTTCATCGAACAGACCCTGTTGTTCACCGACCGCTTCATGCGCGGCGACATCCGTTTGCGTGGCCGATCTCACATCGAACAGCAACTTCCACGAACGCTTTCCGTTCGCCTCACGACACCAAAGATCGAGCGTCCCGATCTCGGTCAGCTTCGCCTGCAAGACGACCGTCACCGATCCCGCTTCCTTCGACTTGCCTTGTTTGAGCACCGTCCGAATCGGCGGCAAGGCACGAATCCGCTCGGGATCAATCGCGACCAGATCGCCCGGCTTGTCGGTCAGCCGAATGCTCGACACATACAACGGGAACTCAATCGGCTGCGACACGAGCAACTCGAACTGCCGCTGCGTCAGATCGACTTCGTGACCGGGTTCGATCCCGGCGGGGAGGAGGCAGAGCGCGGCGAGTTGAGGGTTGAGAGTTGAAGGTTGAGAGTCAGAAGCAGCGGCGCTCTCAACTCCGACGTAGTACGTTCGCGCGAGACCTGCCGCGATGCGCACTCCTTCGCCGCGACGGACCATGCCGTAGTAAGCGGCTCCGCGTGCGACGGCCAAGTCGAGCCGTTCGTTCTCTAACACGATCGGCGTCCAGTGCGGATCGGCCTCGCTACGGAACCAGCGTTCGAGTGACTCGACCACCCGCCGCTGCAAGATCGGCGACGCGAAGACGCCACCGTTGAACAAAACGATGTCGGGCCGAGCCGGATCGTAGGATGGGCACTCTTGCCCGTCCGCTTCTTGTTTGAGGCCAAGAGGACGGGCAGGAGTGCCCATCCTACTTTCGTCCATCGCGACGAACCGATGTGCCGTCAAGAACGCGGCGAGATGCGTCGTCACCGAGGGATCGGCGGCGTAAGGGAGGCCGAACTCTTGGAAGCCCGATTGAGACGTGATCGGCTTCGCGTCGAGCGGCACTTCCGAAAAGAAGCCGTTGACCAACAGCTCGCGCACCTCATCGCGCGTGATCGGAACTTGCAGGCTACCGCCGATCAGCTTTGATCCACTGCCGGGCAACGTCAGCGTCCATTTGTCCGGCGCGTCGTCGGCCATCAAGATTTCTTTGGCCTGCCGACAACTCCGGACGAGGACGCTCCATTGCCTCGGTTCGAGATGCCCGTCTCCCTTGAGTCGTCGCTCGATGTGATGAGCCAGCGCGAGATCACAGTTGTCGCCGCCGAGGATCAGGTGGTCGCCGACCGCCACGCGATGGAACTGCACGGTGCCGCTGTTTCCAAGTTTGGTGTCGGGACGTAACTGCGAATGAGACGCCTTTGGGAGATGAGGTGAGCCGGGTGGCGTTAGCCCCCGGACAATTGGTGTCGGAGTCCGGGGGCTTACGCCACCCGGCTCACCTACGACCATTGTTTCGTCAGTCTCAGGTGAAACCGCGCCAAGTTGCTTCACACGGATCAGTGTGAAGTCGCTCGTCCCTCCGCCGACATCGCAGACCAAAATCTTCTGGCCGGGCGACACGAGGTCACTCCAGTTCGCCGCGTGCTTGTCGATCCACGCATAGAAGGCCGCTTGAGGCTCCTCAATGAGCACGATCTTCGTCAGCCCCGCTTGCTTCGCGGCCTTCACGGTCAGTTCGCGAGCCACTTCATCGAACGACGCGGGGAGCGTGAGCACAAAGTCCTGCTGGGAGAGGGAATGTTCGGGGAACTGCGCGTCCCAAGCTTCTCGCGCGTGTTGCAGATACCGCGCACTGACGGTGACGGGCGAGAGTCGTTCGACATCCTCAGCCCCCTGCCACGGCAAGAGGTCCGCTGTCCGATCGACTCCCGCATGACAGAGCCATGACTTCGCCGACGAGATCATGCGGCCGGGGACGAGGGTGCCGTGATCGCGCGCGAAGTGGCCGACGAGGGATTCAATGTCGCGGACGCCCCGAGCGTCCGGGACACTTGGCCACGTCATCGCCGTCGAGTCATCCGGGAACTCACCACTCGCGGGTTGATAGTGAAACGACGGCAATGTGTCGCGCGCTTCGATCTGTCCCGGCGCGACGACTTGAGAAATCGCAAACGTACGAATGCGGCGCGGCGTTTCGTGCGTATCGACATAAGCCATCGCCGAGTTCGTCGTCCCGAGATCGAGACCCACAACGAAACGGCTGGGTGAGGTTTGGTCTGCGGTGGTCATGTTCGCTTTAAAGTGAGTCGCACCCCTCACGGGGCAACGCCGTTAAGAGTTTCTGTAGCAGAAGTCGTAAGACTTCTGACGACTAGATGGCTCGCCAGAAGTCTTACGACTCCTGCTACGTTCGGTAGCTCCGATATCCTTAACGACGTTGCCCACGGGGCAAGCCCGGTGGGGGGATGGAGTTGGGGTCGCTCTTCGTTCAGACGGTCTCGCGATACTATACGGCCCGCCTGCAAGACTCTTCAAAGCACTCCCTGCGTTGTGCGTCAGGCCGTCGAAGTCAGGCCGCGAAGTCCGGCTTAGCTTTGTTAGCCGGACTTCTTTTCGACCGACACGTCTTCTCTCGCTGGCCACCACGATCAAGGAAGTCCGGCTAACAAAGCTAAGCCGGACTTCAGCACTCCCTTCATTGCACGCGAGGACACTCATGCCGAATGCGATCCGTTGTTGTTTGCTGGTTCTGATCGGCTGGACTTCGTGGGCGGCGGCTCAAGAAGCGACGATCACATTGCGAGGCCGAGTGATCGACGCCGATAGCAAACTTCCCGTCGGTGCGCGCGTCTATGTGAAGGGGGCGGACGGCACGTGGTACTTCCCCAAGTCAGCCGCGCCCGAAGGGACCGCCTTCGAGTTCAAGCGGCAGGCGGGACCGAACAGTCTCGAACAGCATGTCACTCTGTCGGCGCACCCGTTCGTCGTGGATGTCCCGCCGGGGACGTACACGATCACCGTCGAACGGGGCAAAGAATTTGTGCCGCTCGTCCAAGAGATCGTCCTCGCAAAAGCGACTGGCGATAATGCGAATGTCTTTGAACTCAGGTCGCCGATCCGGCGGTGGATCAACATGGCTGAGCAAGGCTGGTACTCGGGCGACATTCACGCGCATCGGCCGCTGGCGGAGATGCCGAACTTGGTCTTGGCGGAAGACATCAACGTGGCGACGCCGCTGTCGCACTGGGTCACGGCGGCCGACACCGACCCGACGACAGGCAACCGCGTCCCGGCACCGGCTCCGCAGCCTGAGTGGATCGCCGTCGATCGGACTCACGGCATCTATCCGCTGAACACCGAGTACGAGATCTTCACAGTTGGCGGGAAGTCGCACACACTCGGCGCGGTCCTGATCTGCGGGCAACGAACGCGGCTCGACAAGGGGATCCCGCCGGTGAAGCGGATCGCCGAACAGGCTCATGCCGACGGCGCGTTCCTCGATTTGGAAAAGCATTCGTGGGCGTGGTCGCCGATGATCGTGCCGCTGATGAAGGTCGATCTGTTTGAGCTGGCGAACAACCACTGTTGGCAGACCGAGTTCGCTCACAGCTCGTGGACGCTCGACGCCGCCGCGAAGTACATGCAGCTCGAACTGAACGAGAAGGGCTTCACCGAGTGGGGCTGGATCGACTTCGGCTTCCAGTCGTACTACGCCTATCTCAACTGCGGCTTCCGGATGATGCCGTCCGCCGGAACGGGAGCCGGTGTCCACCCGGTGCCGTTCGGCTTCAGTCGCGTCTACGTCCACGTTCCGGGTGAGTTCACGTTCGCGAAGTGGCGCGAGGGTCTGCTCGCCGGACGCAGTTTCGTTACGACGGGACCGCTGCTGAAGGTCCAATTCAACGGCGAAGAGGCGGGCCACACGTTCCGGTCAGAGACCGCTTCCAAAACGATCCGCATTACGGGAACAGCGGCTTCACTGGCTCCACTTGACCGCGTGGAAGTCCTCATCAACGGCGCTGTCGCTCGCACGATCCGACCGACTGCACAGAAGCAAGCCAACGGCAGCTTCATGATCACGCTCGATGAATCGCTTCTCATCGAAGGCTCCAGCTGGCTGGCCGTCCGCTGCTTCGAGTCACATCCGACGAAACGTGTCCGTTTCGCTCACACCGCCCCAGTCTTCGTCGATGTGCCGAACATGCCACTCGCCCCGAAGAAGGCTGAAGTCGAACACTTCATCGAACGGATCGAACGCGAACTCAAACGCCACGAGGGAGTCCTCGCCAACGACGCCGTCGAAGAGTACCGCGAAGCCCTCGCGATCTACCGCGAGTTACTCGGCCGCGCGAAGTGAACTCACCACACATCGCTTTCACCTGATCGCCGCTTCATTTTTCTGCCGCTCTCTTTCTGTCTCCCTCGTTTGGAGGAGCAGCAAGTGTGGAGACAGAAAAATGGCGGCAGAAAGATGAAAGCCGCTGATTCGGAAGTTGCTCAGCCCGTTCCTAGGCCTCGGTCATAGGCTTCGAGGTCGCGCATGTAGACGGCGAGGGTGGACTGCAATGTTTCTCGGCCGATTTGCCAGCGGGGGGTTTCGTCGGTGTAGCGGTGACAGTGTTCGACCAAAAGGCGGTGGAGGAATTTGAACAGGTGGCGGGGGACTCGCAAGCGGGCGAGGGTGCTGACGAGTTCCGGTTCGGAGATTGCTTCCTCGAACCAGCCTTTCAACTTGGCGGGGACCGACGGCTTCGATGAGTCGGTGTTGGTTGGAGTGGTCTCGGTGTTGGGCAGACTCGACGCGGCGGTGGCTGGCTTCGAGTTGCTCGCCGTGATGCGGTCGTTCGCGAGGTCGTAGAGCGACTCACCCGTCCACTCCAGCGAGCGGATCAGGTTCTGCTTGTCGAGGCGCGAGCGTTCATAGAACTCTTTGTCCTCGCGCTGGAGGAACAGGCTCACTTCAATCGGCAACAGCAGTTTGAAGCCGAGTCCCTGATGCTTGAGGAACTTGTTGTCGAACATCGGCCAGAGGAACGCCTTCATCCGGTCGGCCGATCCATTGATGAGATGCGGTTCATCAACTCGGTCCACCAGGATCGTGATCGACTCAAACCCGGCCGTCTTGAGGATCGACTGCAACTTGCCGAGCAGTTCGTACCGGTCATCGCTCCGCTCGCGCGAGGGCAAAGGCTGACCGGCAATGTCCTTCGCTTCGAGACTCGTCAACGTCCCTCGCAGCGTGTTGGTCTGACGGTCGAGCACGCGAATCTGTCGGTTGATCTTCCACGCCAGCCAGAGGGCGTTCGATTGGCGAATCAGCCACGGCAACCAGCCCGCGACGATGATCAGCCAGACCCACCACGATGAGAAGAAGCTCGCCAGCCAACCGAAGTCGGCCAGCAGGCCGAACATCCCGAGCGAGACCGCCGCGCCGATGCCGAGTTCCTTCCACGTCTGCCAGTTCGAGAACCGCAGCTTGCGACGGAGGTTGGTCCAGCGCGTCTGCAAGGCCACGTCGGTGCTGCGGTCGTAGAAGGCGGCGAGCATCAGAAAGTCACGCTTCTGAGACCGCGTCAGCTTTTGCAGGCGGTCTCCCTGCACTTCAAACGGGAGCGGCTTGCCATCGATCCGCTCGTTCAAGATGTCGTCGATGAGCTGCGTGACGGCGAGCGACAAGATGCAGTCGATGTGGTCCCACAATCGCCAGCGAGCCAGCGTTCGTTCGGGCGTCGCACCGGGCCATGAGACCTTGCCGTTGAAACAATCGAGGAACGGGTTGAAGTCGTCGTACTCGATCACGAAGACCCGCGCGTCGGGATGGAGCTTGTTGTACTCGGCGGTGTGTTCGACGATCTGCAAGCGGATGGCAGTCTTCCCCGCTCCCTTCTCACCGAACACGACGGCCGTCGCGGGCGTGGCGGGGTCGCCGTAGATTTTGTCCCACGCGGGATGAAACGTCCCGTGCGAGCAATGCTGCTGAAAGAGCGGATCGGTCTGAGCGTCCTCCTGCGAGAACGGGTTCTGCGTCAAACCGTGATGCTCAAGAAACTGCTGAACTTTCATCGGGGCGTCAACTTTCGAGGTCGATGGATGTACCTGTTACGGCCTGAACTGGCTCGTACTACTAGGTCTCAAAATTTTGTTGTGCGGCGCGCCTGTCGGCCTTCAAAAAGTAGCCTTCATCGCTCCGCGTGAAGAAAGCCGGATGCGAGCCCAATATGGAATGGCATCGTCAGCGTTCACTCCCGGTCGGCTTCCTTCACGCGGAGCGATGAAGGCTACTTTGCTGCGGCTACGCCGCGTCGATTCTGCCGGACCAGACTCTAAGCGCGGACCGGCACAGCGTCCACCAAGCCCAACGGGATTCACAGCCTCTTCAAATTGGCATCGACCAGCGCCAGCGAGACCGTTGGTTGACAATTACCAACTCAGCCGCGCTACTTCGGTTCCAACCCGCATTTGATGGAGTGAAGTTTCATGGGCAGAGTCTCAACGGCGTTCCGCGCCTTCTTCGGATCGTTGTTCAACGGCGACACGGCGTCTCGCGTGAGCCAAGCGTTGTCGTCGAAGGGCCTCCCCGCGCCGATGCCTGCCGTCGCGCCGACCGCTCCAGAACCGACGCCGGTCGCAATCAAAAAGCCCGAGCCAAAGAAGCCGACTCAAAGTGAAGCCATCACGCTGCTGTCCACGCTGCAGCGCGAAGCCCGCCTGATCGACTTTCTGAAAGAGGACTTGAGCGGCTACGCCGACGAACAAGTCGGCGCGGCAGTGCGGGCAATCCAACGAGACAGCGCGAAAGTCCTCGACCGCTTCTTCGCGCTGCAACCTGTTGTGGCGGATGAAGAGGGAGCGAAGGTGAGCGTCCCCGCTGGTTTCGATGCGGCCCGGTTTCGCCTCACTGGCAAAGTGACCGGCAACGCCCCGTTCGCTGGCACGCTGCAACACCACGGCTGGGAAGCGACCAAGTGCGAACTACCACAGTTCACCGGAAGTGATTCGGCGGCGAGGACGGTGGCTCCCGCTGAGGTCGAAATCGCGTAAGGGCGAAGACAAGTTCAACCACGGATTTCACGGAGTACACGGATTAAGACGAGAGGCAGATAAAGGCAACAAGCAGTCGAAACGGATGCCTGTTCTTATTCTTATCCGTGCCTTCCGTGTGATTCGTGGTTCAAATCTCTTTCCTGCATTGGAATCAACACGGATGCCAGCCAAGTACATCATCGGAATTGATCTCGGAACCACGAACAGCGCGTTGGCTTACGCAGCGCTCGGGGCGGACAAGCCCGAAGTGACGTTGTTGCCGATCCCGCAGCTTGTCGCTCCGGCGACGGTAGAGAATCGGAATCTGTTGCCTTCGTTTCTCTATCTCGCGCCGAAGATTGAGGCCGCATCGGGGGCCTACGATTTGCCTTGGGCGACGGATCGCGAGTTCGCGGTGGGAGAGATGGCTCGGCGGCAGTCGGCCGAGTTGCCCGAGCGGACTGTTGGCGCGGCGAAGTCGTGGTTGTGTCACAGTCGCGTGGATCGACATCAGGCGATCCTGCCGTGGGGTGCGGGAGATGATGTCGCGAAGGTCTCGCCCGTCACGGCGGCGCGAAGATACTTGGAGCATCTCGTCGCCGCGTGGCAGGACGCTTTTCCGAACGACCCGATTGGCCAGCAGGAAGTCGTGCTGACTGTCCCCGCGTCGTTCGATGCGAGTGCGCGCGAATTGACGCGCGAAGCGGCGTCGCTGGCTGGGCTGCCCGATGGGTTGGTGTTGCTGGAGGAACCGCAGGCGGCGGTTTACTCGTGGCTGACCGCGATTGGAGACGGTTGGCGGAAGGCGATGAAGGTCGGTGACACGCTGCTTGTGTGCGATGTCGGTGGCGGGACGACGGACCTCACGCTGGTCGGTGTTGCCGAAGAGGATGGCGAGCTGGTGTTGAAGCGACTCGCGGTCGGCAATCACTTGCTGGTCGGCGGCGACAACATGGACTTGGCTCTCGCGCATCACGTCGCCGGGCTGTTCGCGAAGAAGGCCGTGACGCTCGATCCGTGGCAGTCGGTCTCACTGTGGCATGCGTGTCGAGCGGCAAAGGAGACGTTGCTCGCACCCGACGGCCCGAAGAAGCATCCGGTCAGTGTGCTCGGTCGCAGCAGCAAGCTCATCGGCGGCACGGTCACGGTCGATGTGCCGCGTGATGCGACGATTGATCTCCTCGTCGATGGCTTCTTTCCCAAGTGTGACGTGACGGATCGACCGGCTCGACAACGGGCTTCGGGCTTTCAAGAGTTGGGCCTGCCCTACGAAGCGGACACGAGCGTTACGAAGCATCTCGCCGCGTTTCTGCAAAGCCACGGACCATCCGACGGCGAGCCGATTCGACCGACGCACGTCCTGTTCAACGGCGGCGTTTTCAAGGCCGAGGCCATGCGGACGCGACTGCTCGACACGCTGAAGGGCTGGTTTCCCGAGACGGCTCCGCAACCGCTCGAAGGGACGCATGATCTCGATTACGCGGTGGCGCGCGGCGCGGCGTACTACGGTTGGGCGAAGGTCAACGGGGGCGTGCGGATTCGTGGCGGTGCGGCTCGGTCGTACTACGTTGGCATCGAGTCGGCGGGCCTCGCAATCCCCGGTGCCCCGCGTCCGCTGCGCGCGTTGTGCGTCGTCCCGTTCGGCATGGAAGAGGGGACCGAACTCGACGTGCCGTCCGATTCGATCGGCCTGATCGTGGGACAGCCCGCGCACTTCCGGTTCTTCAGTTCGTCCACGCGCAAGGACGACTCGGAAGGTGTCCGCTTGCAGTATTGGACGGACGAAGAGCTATCCGAAACTGATTCGCTCGAAGCGACGCTGCCGAAGGACGACGCCATCGACGACAACTACGTGCCGGTGCAATTCCACACGAAGATCACCGAGCTGGGCGTGCTGGAACTCTGGTGCGTCA
This sequence comes from Schlesneria sp., assembly GCA_043746775.1. Classification (GTDB taxonomy): domain Bacteria; phylum Planctomycetota; class Planctomycetia; order Planctomycetales; family Planctomycetaceae; genus Schlesneria. The sequence goes on along the minus strand of JAYTQJ010000608.1, from coordinate 5,442 downwards.
GCACGCGCGGCAGTGGTCGATGGAAGCTGGAGTTCAGCGTCCGCGATGACGTGGCGTGACAACACCAACCCGAAGCGTGAGCGAGGACGGCATGAGTACCGGGCCGTTTGCATCACGTCGGGAGAAGACACGTCGTGAGAAGACACGTCCTCGCTCACGCTTCGGGTTAGTGTGACGACGACTTCATCTGCACACGTGTCTTACCGCAGCTTGGGTGTGAGGAAGTAGGTAGGCATTGCCCACCAATTCACTGCGGCGGTGTCAAAGTAAAACGGAGGGCCGCCGGGTAGTCTCCCGACGAAGTGAAGGGCCACTAAACTTGGCAAGGTTGCCCTCGCCGCCCACCGAAATTCGTCGAATTGAGTTGTTCCGTGAGGACCGCACGGGTCATGAATGACCACGAGCTTCGCGTGCTGTTTCTGTCGTTTTCGTTTCCCAAGTTGTCGCGATCAGCTCGGCGGGGAGCCTCGCCCTCCCTGTTTTCAACAGGCTCCCAGCGAGCGATCAAATTCGTTCGATCACTCGCTCAGCAATTCGCTGCGTCGGTGGCGGGTTGTGAAGCGGTGACAGCCGCAGTGACGATGAGCCGCTCTTGATAATGGATGAGGAACGGAGCGGCGGATCGCAGTAGGGGCAGACCTCGTTGTAGATCAGTTTGCTGCACTTGGGGCATTCCTTGACTCCGAACATGGGCGATGTGCTCGTCAGTCGTCTGTAGGTGAAGTAGCAGAACAGAAACACCGTGAAGACCATCGTCAACTGCGTCGGCAGCGGGTTCTGTTGACCGAATTTCAACAAGATCGTGGCACACAGCGATGCACCGCAGACGGCGTAGATCGCAACATCGACTATGCGCTTCCGGTTCATTCTCACGCGGGCCTGCTCGTCGTTCATGCGGCGTCCCAACTTGTCGCGAAGCACATCGAACTTGTAATTTTCGATCTCTTCGGCCTCTTCCAACGCCCCAATCGCCATGAGCAGTCGCTGCGTGCTGTCGAAGACTCGATAGCTGTCGTCCTCGTCGAAGTTGGCCTGATGCGCCCAGCGGTTGCGAAACTCACGCAACTCGCCGACGAGGCTGCGCTCGAACATTCCCAACTTGTCGCGGAAGACGGCGTTCCACTGCTCCCACATCACGGTGAGGAGAGAGTGTGCATCCCACGCGTTGTTCGGAGTGGCGTTCGGGGACGGACCGCGATAGCTGGCGCGAGCCACGTCCTCCCAGTTGTCGCCGTACACCGCCCGCAGCTCGCGTTGAAAAAACGGAGGAATGCCGCGCGCCAACGCGCTCAAGGCAATTCCGATCCGTCGGTGTTCTCGGTTCATGTGTTGATCTCAAATTCGCCGCGATGAAGGCTACTTTTGTCGGTCACGTCCGCGATGGCATTCCAAGAAAATGACCGGCGAGAGCAAGACGTGAAATGGTTCAGATTTCACGCCGACAGCGGTTACGCAGTACCGCCGCGTTGTCCTCTCGCCGGTTGTATTCACACGCTAGAACGCATCTCAAAACTAGCCCGACGCGCAAGTTGTGAAGTTGCGTTCTTTGGGTTCTCAGCCCCAAAGGGGCGACGCTATGCCAGCCCAGGGCAACGCCCTGGGTTGGCGTATTTCGGTGAATCTCAAGCCCTGAAGGGGCAGCACTATTCGGCTGATCGCCTTAGGGCCGCCCCTTCAGGGCTTCAAAACCTGTAACGGTCTCTACCCAGGGCGGCGCTCCCGTTGGTCGCTTGCCCTGGGCTAACTTAGGGCTGCCCCGTTGGGGCGAAAATCCAAAACAGTGCAACTTCAAAACGCGGAAGCGAGGGCTGAACATTCGATCGCGGCGAAGCCCTCGCTTATCAACAGGTTCGCCAGAACGTGGGTGTAATTCTGTTGGAAAGCCACGCTCGGGAGACCTTGGCTGCTTCACTTTCCTGGCAGGTCCACTGGCGAGGGTTCCGTCATTCCCAACTTCAAACGACAGCGGCTGAGACCGTGATCTCAAACTCGGGTGTGAGACCGCTGTCGTTGGAAGGTTGGGGCGTCTGAAGTCGTCAGTTCGGTTCTGTGGACTTAACTCAGTCAATGTCTCATAGAAAGAAACGCGACATCGGCGGTTCAATCCGGACATTCCTTCCTGAAAATTTGTGGCGAGGTGCGAAACAGGCTGGTTGACCGTGCCTCTCGTACCGCATAAACCTCTCGCCACGCTTGTTTTCAGCTACGGAGGTTCAGCCCGTGGCGAGAGATCCTGCGGTTTTCCCACCGCCGAATTGCCGACTGCTCTCTCATGAATCCAGCCACGTATTCCTCGACCACGCAGTGTTTGGCCGCGCTCGCTGATGGAGATGACTCCGCCGCCGCACAGTTGATGCCGATGGTTTATGACGAGTTACGTGCGATGGCCGATTCGCACCTGCGCCGCGAGCCATCCGGTCACACCTTGCAGCCGACCGCTTTGGTTCACGAGGCATTCTTGAAACTGGTCGATCAAACCGAGGTGAAGTTTCAGGGACGAGTCCACTTTCTGGCGATCTGCGCCCAAGCGATGCGCCGGATTTTGGTGGACCACGCGCGCGGCAAGGCTCGCGACAAACGCTCCGGCGGACGGCAACGCGTCGAACTCAACGATGAGCTGATGATCTCGCTGGACCGGAGCGAAGACTTGCTGGCACTGGAGGAGGCGCTGGAACGTCTGGCTCAATTGGACGCCCGACATGCGGCGATCGTGGAAATGCGTTTTTTTGGCGGCATGACTGAAGAGCAGATCGCCGAACATCTGCACATCACAGATCGAACGGTGCGGCGCGAGTGGACGATGATTCGCGCCTGGCTGCGGCGCGAACTCGGTGCGGGAGACAACACGTGACACCCGAACGGTACGCACGCGTCAAAGATATTTTTCATGAGGTCAACGAGCGGCCCTTGCTGGAGCGAAATCGCTTTCTCGACGAAGCCTGCGACGGCGATGTCGAACTGCGCCGTGAGGTCGAATCGTTGCTGGAGCACGATTCCAATCACACTCTGATTGCGGTGCCGAAATCTAGCCCAGTTGAACAACGAGCATCGGCAACAGGCCACTCTAAATTTGATACCGCTCGCACTTTTGCTGGTAACACGACACGTACCCTCAGAGTGTTGACTGTGGGAGTGGGGGCCAAGGGGCAGGTCGTGCTGGGGGTCGTGCTGACGACGCTGGTGCTGAGTGTGTTGGGTTGGTGGATGCACGCGGGAATTCGGTACTCGCTCAAGGAACTGCGTCGCACCCAACTGCAAACGCATTTGGATGCCGATGTCACGACGCTCACGAATTGGTTCGGCTACGAAGTCGAGCGTTTCAAGATTGTGCGAGTTGATATCGCACTGCAACGGCTGCTTGCGGAGTTGAACGAGCGGAAGCTCAACGCGAAGACCGAACTCTCACCGACCGAGCATGACCGCCTGCAAACTGCCACCGCTGAGATTCGCAAACGATTCACGCTGCTGATTGGCAAGACCCCGACCTTCACGTTGTGGAATCCGCAACTGCGAGTCGTCATGGATTCCGAGCGGGCCTCACTGCGCGGGGAGCGAGTCTCCGAAGAAGGTGGCGCCGTGCTGGCGAAGGCGCTGCGCGGTGAATCGCTGATCCGTTTGCCGCACATCAAAGATGTCACGTTGTCGGGCGACTCGGTTGAATTGCCGCAGCCCGTGATGACGCTGGTGCTACCGATTCTGGATGATGCGGGTGAGGTGCTGGGCATTTTCGTGTTGCGAGAACTCGGGCTGGAAAACCGGTTCTTTGAGATTCTGAAACAGGTCCGTCCCGGATCGACGGGAGAAACTTATGCCTTCGACAAGCACGGCACGCTGCTCTCTGAAAGTCGCTTCAATGACACCTTGCGGCGATTGAAGCTCATTCCCGAGTCGGCCGATTCTCATTCCAGTCTGGTGTTGCAGATTCGCGATCCGGGTGGGGATCTGACCGCAGGCTTTGCGTTAAAGGAAACGCGGTCCACGCGGCCATTGACCCGCATGGCTCAGTTCGCGACGGCCGAGCAAGACGGTATCGATCTCGAAGGCTATCGCGACTACCGTGGGGTGTCGGTCATCGGCGCGTGGACGTGGTTGCCGCAACTGGGCTTCGGTGTGACAACGGAAATCGATTGCGCCGAGGCGTTCGCGCCGTTGCGGTATGTCGATGTCACCTTCGGTGTGATGGTGGTCGTGTTGCTGACCTCGATTGGGGCGATCTTGTGGTGGCTACTGTCGCTGCTGAGACGGCATCGCGAAGTTGGCGAGCAGTTGCAGGTCGGCCAATACACGCTCGTGCGGCCGATCGGTGAAGGGGGCATGGGCGCGGTCTATCTCGCCAAGCACGCGCTGCTCAAGCGACCGACGGCGGTGAAGCTGCTCAGGCCGGATAAGTCATCCCAGCAGGCGATCGCTTGGTTCGACCGCGAAGTGCAACTCGTCAGCCAACTGTCACATCCCAACACGATCGAGATCTACGATTACGGCCACACACTCGACGGCATCTTTTATTTCGCAATGGAATACCTGCCGGGTCTGACCCTCGCTCAGTTGGTCGCCCGGGGCGGTCCCTTGCCTCCGGCTCGCGTTATTTTCCTGCTGCGGCAGATTTGCGGCTCACTGCGAGAAGCCCACGCGATGCAGCTCGTTCATCGAGATATCAAGCCGCAAAACATCATGGTCTGTGATCGCGCCGGGGAGTACGACGTGATCAAGGTACTCGACTTCGGTCTCGTGAAAGGGGCGGCCGATGAAAACCAAACTCCGATCACCCAGACCGGCATTCTGGCGGGCACGCCGCTCTACATCGCCCCCGAACGGATCCGGAATCCGGACATCAACGACCCGCGCATCGACATCTACGCCCTCGGAGCGGTCGCGTTCTTCCTGCTCACCGGACGCGATGTCTTCCAGAGCCAAACGGAAGCCGACTTGTTCTATCAAGTGATGAACCTTCCGGCCCCGCTTCCCTCGGCGATTGCCACGACCCCGATCCCCCGCGAACTCGATCAGCTCGTCGTCGATTGCCTGGCCAAGGATCCCGCCGCCCGACCGCAGTCGATGACAGAAATGCAGATCGTTTTGAGTGCCATCCAGTGCGAGTCCCGCTGGGGCCAAACCGACGCCTTCCGCTGGTGGCAAACCCACGCCGGTCGCCTCCCCCATGAACCCGCTGCGCAACCTCCCGCCGCCGTCAAGCCGCAGGTTCGCTGACCCGCGCTCGCCCTTGTCTCCAAACATCAGACCTCGCACAGCCACGAGTGAAATGTTCAAGGCAAGTCGGTTGAGAAGTCTCGGAGCGGTCGCGTCAGGATCCCCTGGGGATCAAGATGCGGCCTCGCTCACGCATTTTGAAGTTGCGCTGTTTTGGATTTCCGCCCCAACGGGGCAGCCCTAAGTCAGCCCAGGGCAAGCGACCAACGGGAGCGTCGCCCTGGGTTCCGGTCG
>JAYTQJ010000607.1:0-7187 GCA_043746775.1 Schlesneria sp. | reverse complement strand
TTACCCTACGTTTCGCGACGGCAGCCAAGTGGTACGAGGATCGGTCCTGTGAGGCTGGTTGACTTTGCTTCGGGACGCAAGTATAGCGGCGTGCGAGTTGGCTCGGTCAGGACAGGTTTTGGCGGCAAGAATGGTTCACCAGCAAGCCTCATCGACAATGACAACTCGGACCATTTCGTTCATGAGAGGATTGGGTCGGCTGAACTCTCGGCGACTCGTTCATTCTCTTCGCAGGTCTTTCGGTAACTTCAACAACACGGCATCGCTGCACGAACCGGGCAACACCTCAAGTCGCTCGCGTTCGTTTCGTTGAGATGCTTCCGTTTCGTCGAGCTTCCATCGTTCGACGGGTTTTCAGGGGTTCACGATCATGGCAGATGCACAAGCCGCGTGGGGCATTGAAATCGGTCAGGCCGGACTGAAGGCGATCAAGCTGCGGTACGCCGAGGCGGCCAAGCAGGTCGTGGCAGTCGCCTTTGATTACGTTCCGCATCCCAAGCTGCTCAGTCAGCCGGACGCCGTGCCTGACGAACTGATCAAGCAGGCGTTGGAGACGTTCCTCTCACGCAACCCCGTTCAGGGAGATTTGGTCTCGATCAGCCTGCCCGGTCAGACGGCGCTCGCGAAGTTTATCCAGTTGCCGCCGATCGAAGCGAGTCGCGTCAAAGAGATCGTGAAGTACGAGGCTCGCCAACAGATCCCGTTCGCGCTGGAAGAAGTCATCTGGGACTTCCAACCGCTCGGCGGCGGTGTTGAAGAGAGCGGGTTCCTGCTGGATGCCGAAGTCGGGCTGTTCGCCATGAAACGCGAACAGGTTGAGCATCACTTACGGCCGTTCCTGAACAAGAAGGTGGAAGTCGAACTGATCCAGATCGCGCCGCTCGCGCTCTACAACTTCCTCTGTTATGACCGCATGGGCGTGCGACTCGGTGAGCCACGCGAAGATGCCGAAGACTACTCGGTCGTCGTGGACATGGGCTGCGACAACACGACGTTGATGGTCACCAACGGCAAGAAGATGTGGATCCGTAACATGCCCGTGGGCGGCAACCACTTCACGCGGGCCTTGACCAAGGAAATGAAGCTGACGTTCGCGAAGGCCGAGCACCTGAAGTGCAACGCCACGAAGTCGCCCGATCCGCGTGCCGTCTTCCAAGCGTTGCGTCCCGTCTTCAACGATTACGTCGCCGAAATTCAACGGTCGATCGGCTTCTTCTCGAGCGTCAATCGCAGTGCCAAGATTGGGCGGCTGATTGGTGTGGGGAATGGCTTCCGTCTGGCGGGCCTGCAAAAATTCCTGCAACAGAATTTGCAGTACGAAGTTGAGCGAGTCGATTCGTTCAAGGGATTGGCTGGCGATCACGTCCTGAACGCGCCGCTCTTCCAAGACAACCTGCTGACTTTTGTTGTGCCGTATGGACTCGCGCTGCAAGCGTTGAAGTTGACGGAAATTCATACGACGTTGTTGCCGCCCGAGATCGCCCTGGAACGGAAGATTCGCCGCAAGAAACCGTGGGCCGTCGCCACCGCCGCGACGCTGCTCATCGGCTTGGCCACTTCCGCAGCGGGCTATGGTGGAGTGTTGCAGTCCGTCAGCAAGGCTCGGTTCGGCGCGGCGGAAGAAGAGGCGACGAAGATTGAGACGGAAGCCAGCGGATTGAAGTCCAAGTACGGCGGCGAGGTCTCCAAGAACAAAGCCTTTCAAGATGCAGGAACAAAGCTTGTGGGTTCTCTGCAAACGCGAGAACTCTGGATGGAAGTCTACAAGGCGATCGACGAATGCCTGCCACGCGACTTGGGCGACCAACTCGATGAGACCGAGATTCAAAAGATGAATCGGATCTCGATCCGCAACATCACCTGCAAGAAGCAAGCCGATCTCGGAACTTGGTTTACCAGTCCGGCGATTCATGAGGGCGTGAAGAGTTATATGACTGAGGCGGACAAGAAGACGGGACCAAAGGGGCCTGGCTATGTCTTTACGCTGCAGGGAGTTCACTACCACCACGAAAAAGAAAAATCCTCAACGGGTCAAGGAGCGAACTTTGTCAGGCACACGTTCCTTGAGAATTTACAATCGGTGTTCGTCAAACAAGGTCAGCGCGTGGCGGCCTCTTCCGAGTACATCCCGCTCAGCGAGAAGGTTCCCGCAGGTGTAGTTTTGGTGCGGCCGATTGGCCTCTCGCACGCGGCCATCACCACTTCAAACAACAGCAAGGAAGTCCTTTACTACCCGGGCGGAAAGCCGAGTGCTTCGGGTGGCCGTAATTCAGGGCAACCATTTGGCAGTGGTTCAGGCGGAAATCCCTACAGCGCACCAAGCTTAAGCCCAGCTGGAGGCGCGGGTGCTCTTCCGGCGATTGGCGAGGAAGACAAAGGCCCCACGAAGGTTCTGCAAATTCGTCAGACGACGTTCACCATTCAATTCGTTTGGCAGCCAACTCTCGCTGGAAAGCCGCGCGACGATATCGCGACGGCAGCGGTCGCGGCGGAGATCGCAGCCAAGGCGGCTGTAGGTGGCGGCGTGGTGGTGAACCCCGCTTCGCCAAATCCGGGTTCACCGGCACCTCCGGTTTCCACTACTACGCCCCCGGGGACGCCTGCCCCGGCGGCGGGGCCAAAATTGTGAGTCCAGTATTTTGCAAAGTCCGTTTTGGTGCGACCGATAGCGTCCATGTTGTTGTGAATAGAATTTGAATCGCCCCGATGAGATCGATGGTTAGTCTCTGCCCCATTGAGACACCTTGAACGCGTCTTCTGTTTCACCTGCTTCATCCGTCAACTGTTAAATGGAAAGCGATCATCATGGAACGCTTGGAACCCGTGTTGAAGCAAAAGTTTTGGATCCTGCTGGGCATGGGGATCTTGATGACTGTCATTGGCTGGTGGATGGACACCGGCACGATGGCCGCGACGATCAAGACTCGCGAAACTGAGATCAAAGCGGCGGAAGGAAAAATACCCGCTGGTGAGATTCCGAACGCGGAATGGTCGAACGGCTTGGCCGCGCTGAACGTACAACAAGACCTCGCCGTGAAGTCCGCAACGCGAGTCCTCTGGGAACGTCAACGCGCTCGAATGACGTGGCCTGAAACGGTGGCGGAGTTCGCGTGGAAGACCGGCTACCGAAAAGACATCGCTTTGGCAGGACGCGAGAACTATCGCACCGACTATGAAAACGACTGGCGTCGAGTTTGGGAGACGCTGCGTCCTTTTAATCGTGTCGATGGAACGGGAATCGTCGATTTTGGCCTCGGCAAACTCCCCCGTAAGGTCTGGGGAGAATTGGCTCCGTCTCCCGATGAGATGTGGGACGCCCAAGAAGACCTGTGGCTGCTCGAAGGCTTGTTGCAGTTGATTGCCGAGGTCAATGGGGGAGCCAACAGCACTCGCCTTGACGCTCATATTCATGTGATTGAAAAGCTGACATTGCACGGTGGCCTACCTGCTGGACAGCGCGCACTTCCCTCGGCGGCCACCGGTGCCTCCACCGGTGGAGGGGCCATGGATATGTCGAATTACGGTGGTGGGTTTGGAGGCGGCGCGGGCGGTGGAGGTGGTGGCGCGGCTGCGGCTGCTTCGGCAGACTTCGATGTGAAAGAAGAGTTGGGTGATGATGGCTCCGGGGGAGCTGGGCAAGGCGCGGCCATGTCCAGTTTCGGTTCCGCCGGGGCGTTGAGTGGTGGTGGAGGTTCTACCGCACCCAAGGCGCGGCGTTACATTGATGATGACAAGGCGCTGCCGTTCAGAACTCGTGGCTTCTACATGACCCTAATCATGGATCACCGCAAGATTCCGAACCTCATCTCGGAATTGTCCGCCAGCGAAAAATCGGCGTGGCCGATTGAGATCATCCGAGTTCAAGTCGTTCGATTGAATGAAGACGATCTTGAAGGACGCGGCGGTGGCGGAGGTGGGTTCAGCCCCAGTTCCGGAAGTGGTTCGGAGTCGTTTGGTGGAAGCAGCGGGGCAAGCTTGTCTGGCGGCGGTTTCACTGAGAACTCCTCCTTTGGCGGTGCCTCCTCTCCCAGCTTTTCGGTCGAGGGCGGATCGTCTGGTGGAGGAGCGGCCACAGCTCAAGGAGCTTCCGCCTTGGCCGCTTTAATGAATGCCGTCCAAGACCCCAACATGTCGCGCGTGGCCATTTGCGGAATCATCACTCTGTACAACGAAGTGGCTCCGGAAGTGGTGGTTGCTCCGCCCGCTTTGCCACAACCAGCAGCAACACCTGCTGCGGCCACCGGAACTCAGCCCACTGAGGATGCGGCCCCCACGACGGAACCTGCGGCGAACGGTGATTCCAAGCCCGCGACAGAGGGAGACTCCAAGCCAGCGGATCCCGCCGAGGGTGAGCCAACAACGCCCGCTCCGGCTGCTGAAGGAAGTCCGAAGCCAGCCGAGGAGGCACCCAAGAGTGACGAAAAGCCAGCCGCTCCCGACCCCGCGAAGCCAGCGGCTGCTCCGTGATTTTCGAGTCGGTTCGAGTCCCCGTGACTACCTGATGATTGCCAGAAATTTGTTCGAGGTCGCTCCGCGTTTGTCGAGCAGAGGAGACGAATCATGAAAAAACTGAAGAGCATCAACTTCAAAGCCTTGTTCATCGATCACGGCGAGAAAATGGGACTGGGTCTGATCGTTCTGCTCGTTCTGCTGGCGCTCAGTTCGACCTCGTGGTCCCGCTATGCGGGGACGCCGGAAGAATTGGACAAGAAGGCGAAAGACAAGCGGGCACACATCAATTCTCCGACCGCCAATCCGTGGCCGTTGCAGGCGCAAGAGGGGTTCAAGGTCGTCGATTTCAACGACCGCGCCACGCAGTTGTTCTCGCGGATTGACCAGACGAAGTACGAGTTCGCGACACCCATCTGGCACCCGCTCTATCGCAAGCGAGAGCTGGCGCGGGAGCCGGAATTTATGCCGGTGGAATTCCTGATTTCGAGTGCTGGCCGGGCCATCCTCGCAGTAAAGCCAGCGGGTGTCGGTCAGACCGGGTCGGGCATGGTCGCTGCCGATGGCGTTGAGGTCGGGCTGGATGCGGGAGCGGCTGTGGCCGGGACCAATCCGGCCGCAGCGGCGCCAGGCACTGGATTCAAATTGCCCGGCGCAGCCTCCGGCGGAGGCGCTGCCGTCAGCGGTGCCAATCCTGCGGGAGGATACGCCCCCCCCGCACTTGCTCCTGCGGGCGGCGCTCATGCGGGTGCTGCATCGCCGATGAGGTCTCCGGCGGGAGCGACCTCCGGTTCGGGAGCGCACGCGGGAGGTGGTGCCATGCTATCTGGTGGAGCTGAGATGTACGGCAGTGGCGGCGGCATGGGTGGTGTAGGACAAGTGGCGGCGCGGGGTGTTCGCTACGTTGCCGTTCGTGGTGTCTTCCCACTGCGGCAACAAATGGAAAAGTACCAAGCCGCACTCAAGGTGACCGCTGCGGATGCGGGCCTCATGTTTGAGTTGCTCGACTTCGTGTTGGAGCGACAAGCGGCCATCGCGGGACCGAAACCGTGGGATGGAAAATGGGAGACCGTCAGTCTGGAGTCGGCGCTGGAGGTGTTAAACGAAGCCTCCGATTTTGATTTGGACCCCGTTCAAACCGGGGTCACGGATGCCGTCATCACGATGTCCCTGCCTTCACGGCTGTTGGAGTATTGGGGCGATCACGCCACCCACCCCAACGTGCGCGACTTCCAATTGAAGCCCGAGGATATGGAACGGGAACTCAAGTTGCAGCAGAAGCTGTTGGAAGAGTACGAGAAAGCTCAGCTTCAGTCGGAACCGAGGGTCAAACGGCGCGGTTTGTCCGCCGGTCAAAATGACATCCGTGCCATCGGGCAGGAGATGATGGCCAGCTCCAATGCCTCCTCAATGATGACGGGCATGATGACTTCGATGAACAGCGAAAATGCCGGCAGCGGTGGTGGTGGCGGTCGCAATATGACCCTGCCGGACATCAAACAGCGTTTGACCGCCAACGGGCGGCTGCTGTTGTTCCGCTACTTCGACTTCGATGTTCAACCAGGCATGGCCTATCGGTATCGCGTCAAGTTGAAGATCCGCAACCCCAACTTTCAGCGTCCTGCGGAGGAGGTGACTGACGCAGTCTTCACTGAGGAACCCGAGCGTGCAACCGACTGGAGCAACATCTCGAACGCGTCGGTGATTCCCAACAGCGTGGACTACTTCCTCAAAGATGTGGAACGCGATCCGGCACGGGACGACAAAGTGCGAACGGCCAAGGCTGTCGCCAATATCTCCCTGTTCGAGTGGGACTCCAAACTCGGGACGATGCTTTCGGACTCACTGCGAATTCTGTCGGTCGGACAGTTCATCGCCGAGAAGAAGAAAACGATTGTCGTGGATGCCGCCGCTCCGTCCTATAAGGACGCGGAAGAGTTCGCGTTCAACACAGGAGATGTCCTGCTCGATGCTGCGGGTGACTACGACCTCAGCCCAGACCAACATCCCGAATTGGGGCTGAAGCCCGACAAGGGGCGTCCGCTGGCAAAGCTGGGTTTGCTTCCCGAAGCCGTCGTTCTCACCTCCCTCGGTGAGCTGAAGCAGCTCGATCCCGCCACCGACAAGGCCAAAGAACAAACGCTGAAAAAGCGTGTCGATGACGAGCGAGCCCAGTTCATTCAATTCAAAGATGCCGGTGCCAAAACGGGCGGTGCTCTCGACAGTGCAGGTGGCATGTTCGACGCCATGATGGGGGGGGGCAGCGCTGGCATGGGAAAACCGCCCGGCAAAGGTGCAGGCTCCAAAAGCCCGAGAAAGAAGTCGGGAAGTTCGAGTAGCGAATCCCCCGACGGCGCCCACGCCAGTCCCGGTGCGGCACCTCCGGGTGGCGGTGGCAAACCTAGCCCGCGAAGAACGCCCTAGCGGACGGATCAAATTCGCTTGAATATGAAACCTTGCCAGCCGCAGCGCGAACGCTGCGGCTGTTTTTTTGATGGGCCGCTGATTGCCGGTCTTGATGAAGGCGCGACGGCAAAGTTCAGGCTGTTAAGGCGAGCGGCAGAAACCAGCTTACCCAACGTAGACGAGTCACTCCGTGACTCGAAGATTTCGGTCACGGAGTGACCGGCCTGATGCGCCCGCCCAAAGTAGCCTTCATCGCTCCGCGTGAAGAGAGCCGAGCGCGGAATGACGCTGTTTCCCGCGTCTCCGGGTCGCTGGTGACTCGGCTGACTTCA
>JAYTQJ010000606.1:0-7192 GCA_043746775.1 Schlesneria sp. | reverse complement strand
AGTACGCGCAGGGGGACGATCTGCGGCATGTGAATTGGAAGCTGTATGCTCGGACGAAGCGGCTGTATGTGAAGGAGTTCGATGCCGAGACCAACATGAATCTGCATCTGCTCGTCGATATCAGCGGGTCGATGGAGTGCGCGAACACGGGACGCAGCAAGCTGTCGTACGCGACGACATTGGCGGCGGCGTTGGCTCATTTGGCGCTCAAGCAGCATGACGCGGTCGGGATCACGTTGTTCGCCGATGAGGTCGTCGCGCATCTCGATCCGCGAGCCAAGCCGCATCAGTTGGATGAGATTCTCGCGATGATCTCGACGACGAAGGCCCGACCGAAATCGGACGCCTCACGGGCACTGAATCAGGCGGCTGAGCTGTGCAAGCATCGCGGGATGGTGGTCGTCCTCAGCGACTTCTTCGACGACATGGGAGCGATCACACGCGGTTTCGACCAGCTTCGGTATCGGCAGCATGAGGTGCTCGCGTTCCAAGTCTGGGATCCGTGGGAGCGGCATCTGCCGCTCGACGGCAACATCTGCTTCAGCGACATGGAGACGCGGGAAGAAATCACGACGCACGCCGAAGGGGTCCGCGAAAAGTACCTGTTGGCGATTGATGAGTGGCGAGCCGAGTTGGCTCGCGAATGCCTGAACCGAGGGATCGACCGCATTGAGATGACGACCGACGACCCGCTGGATAAGGCGCTGCTCGATTACTTGGTGCATCGAACGAAGGTCTGAAATCACAAGAACCAAAGCTCCCCACCGACCTCGCGTCGGTGGAAGCAGTGATTGAAAACTAACACAGACACGATGAAACGAAGGCCCCCACCGAGCTTGTCTCGGTGGAGCCAATGATTGGTCACTATGACGAACGACAAACAACACGAAACACCCCCGCCGACCTTGTGTCGGTGGAGCGCGTGATTGGGAACTAGCCGGGCCAATCATGCGCTCCACTGAGCCAAGCTCAGCGGGGGCAAGGATGGCGCGACGGGGTGTTCTAGTTTTCAATCACCGCTCCACCGACGCGAGGTCGGTGGGGGCGAAAGCGACAACGAACAACGTTGCGAATAACTGAAAGCAACACGAGGTCATAAAGATGTCTGTGATTCCTGTTTTCATCGCGCTGCTCACTTTCGGCCAAGCGGCGGCGGAGTCACCTTCAGAAGCACCGAAAGCAGACTCGGCGGCGAGTGAGGCGTCGCTCAAGGTGTTGCAGCAGCGGGTGGAGACGACGACGGTCACCGTCTCGAAGGAGGCGGGGCGAACAGCGACGCTCGTCGCGAAGCCGGTCTTTCGATACTCGGACCAACTGCGGCAGATCGACGATGCCGGGGTTTGGTTGTGGACCGATCGCGGCCGTCCGGTCGCCGCGATGAAGGTCGAGCGGTATCAGACGGGACGATTTCCAATTCCGTGGCTGTATTGCTTCACGTCGCTGTCGTCGGAGTTGGTCGATGCGAAGTGGACGGCCGCGAAACCGTTTCACGCGAAGCAACCGGGGGTGACGTGGCAAGCTCTGCCAGACGATCCCGCGATGACTCGTTCGGCTCGACTGATTCAGATGCGCGAGATCGCGCGGCGGTTTTCCGTCGAACTGCTGCAAGACCCCGCCGGGAAGGGCCGGACTCAGATGCGGCTCTTGTCGCGACCGCTCTTTCGTTGCGATGAGACGCCGGAAGTACTCGATGGAGCGGTCTTCGGATTCACGGGGACGGGAACGAACCCGGACGTTCTGCTGCTGCTCGATCTGCCACCGAAGGGAGGCTGGCGATTCGGCATCGCGGGGATGACCGCCGACGGGGTCAGCGCGAAGCTGGCTGACAAAGTCGTTGCCGACATCCCGCACACGGCCGGCCGAGGCAACGTGTTCGACAATTGGTGCAACTTTCATCCGAATAAGTAACAGAAGTAAAGAACCAAGAACCAAATCACAAGAACCAATTAAAGGCACAACCGCCTTTGGTTCTTGGTTCTTGAGATTTGGTTCTTCCGCGTCGAGATTTCCCACACATGATGCCCAGCTTCCTTCAAACCGCGTTCCTCTCCGGCCTGGCAGCTCTCGCGGTGCCGGTGCTCATTCACTTGTTCTTTCGTCTGAAGACGAAGCGAGTGGAGTTGGGGACGATTCGTTTTTTGCGGGCGGTGTTGGAGGAGAATGCTCGGCGGCGGAAGGTGATGCGGTGGTTGTTGCTCGCGCTGCGGATGTTGTTTGTGGCGCTGCTGGTCGGGTTGTTCGCGAGGCCCTACTTCACGGGGGCGGCGACGGGGAGCGACAAGGAGTTGCTTGTCATCTTGATCGACCAGTCGGCGACGATGCAGCTCAAGGGAGAGAACGGACGGCTGATCGATCAGGCGATTGCCGAGGCGAAGCGGCTGATTGAGACGGCGGGGACGCAGACTCGGTTCGAGGTCGCGTTCTTCGATCACGACGTGCATCCGGTGACGGATTCAAATTCCAAGAACCAAGAGCCAAGAACCAAGAATGCGCCCACGAGCGATGAGTTGCTGGGCAAATTGCAGGCTCCGGCGGCTTCGTTTGGAGCGACCAACTTTGGGTCGGCGTTCGCTTGGGCACGCGACATCTGCGTGAAGGCTCCAGCGGGAGTGAAGCAACTGCATCTCTTCACCGACATGCAGCAATCGGGACTCGATTGGACCGAGGTCGAGCCGCTGCCGGTCGAAGTGAAGTCGCATCTGCACGATCTCGGCAGGCCGGTCGTGAACAACGTGGCTGTGACGGAAGTCCGCACGCCACGATTGTGGGTGCGACCGGGAGAGGCTCCGACGATTCAAGCATCTGTGCTGCACGGAGGGACGTTCGCGTTGGAAGAAGTGGCGATCGTGTTGGAGATCGGAAGAGTGGATGTGAGCGGCACGGCGCTAGCCGCCGGTGAGTCGAAGCAGACTCGCAACTCACGACGCAGCACAACACCGGCGGCTAGCGCCGTGCCGCTCACGGGTGCTCGCACCGAGTTTGCGAAGTTGGCCGAACGAATCACGAAGCGGGAGCGAGTGAAGCTCGAACCCGGGGCAACGGTGACGCTCGACTTTGAATTGCCCGCATTGAGTGAAGGCTTGTGGCAGGGCCGTGTCACGATCGAGTACGACGACGATCTGCCGTTCGACAATCAGCGGTTCTTCGCGATCTCGGCCACACCCGCGTATCGAGTTCTCGTCGTGAATGGCTCGGCGGAGGGATCGGGGATCACGAGCGAGACGTATTTCCTCGAAGCCGCGCTGCGACTAACCGACAACAACGAAACGTTCGCCGAAAGCCCGTTCGCTCCGACGCTGTTGAACTACGGCGAGGGAGTGAGCCTGCCGAAGCTTTCTGGTTCGGACTTCGATGCGGTCGTGCTGGCGAACGTGGCTGATGTCGCGAAGCCCGATGCGGAGCAACTGGCGGCGTTCATTCGAGGCGGCGGCGGGTTGCTCGTCTTCACGGGTGATCGTGTGACGGCGAAGAGTTGCTCGACGTTGGCTGATGCCGGCCTGACGGTCGGTGAGATCGGCGAGACGCGCGTGACGAACGATTTGCCGTGGCGAATCAAAGAGTTCGATGGCAAGCATCCGGTGTTTGAACCGCTCAGCGACCCGCAACATGGCGACCTGCGTCGATTGATCTTCGCCGCGTACACGAAGGTGACTCCGAGTGCCGACGCGAACGTGTTGGCTCAATTCAGCACGGGGGACGCGGCGGTCATCGAACGCCGCATCGGTGACGGGACCGCGTTGTGGGTGACGACCTCATGCGGACGCGACTGGAGCGATTGGTGTCGCAGCCGTTTGTTTCTGCCCACCGTGCATCAGTTGCTCGGCTACGAAGTCGGCCTGACAACGGGCGGGCGAGTGCGAACGCGGCTGGTTGATGCGGAGAGAGCAGCAGAGGTCAGAAGCCAGAGCGGCAGAGGGCAGAGGTCAGAAGTCAGAGATCAGAACGGCAGAACAGCAGGGGAAGAAGTTCTGACCTCTGCCGCTCTGAATTCTGCAGTTCTGACTTCTTCCCCTGGCGTCGATCAGTTCGATCGACATGCCGAGATCGTCAACACCGCGCCGCGCGAATCGGACACCGACCGTTGCTCGCGGCAAGAGTTTGAAGACCGGTTCGCCGTGAAGTTCGTCGAAGAAGACGGCTCAGCGGTTTCACAGTCAGCCGGTTTGGGGAACGTCGAGCTTCAGCAAGACGAACTCTGGCACTGGGTCGGCTGCGTGCTGTTAGTCGTGATGTTGTTGGAAGGCTTCGTGGGGAATAGGACGACGGCGTGAAGAGAAATCGCCCCCACCGACGCGAGGTCATTGGTCTCTACACAATTCAGGAATACGAAAACCGCCCGGCCTTCATCTTTTTGTCCTCCATTTTTTTGTCAGCGGCAGGACAGAAAACGCTGACAAAAAAATGGGAGACAAAAAAATGAGAATCAGACAGGCCAAGATTTGACTCCGGTCGCTTCAATGTCGAACGAATGTGCCGCGAGTGAAGTCAAGATGGGCGTCTTGAAACGAGAATCGTATGACTATCCGCAGTCCGGCTGTGCCATCCGCAGGAAAACCCCCATCTTCCTGCGGATGGCAAGGCCGGACTGCGGATAAAACAGGGCACATCGTCTGCATCAAGCGGTGTTTCATCGAGTTTTCTGATTTGTGTAGAGACCAATGACGCGAGGTCGATGGGGGCGAAGAGCGAACGTTACTGACAAAGAACGAACGTTGCTGGTGGGGCGAGAACGTCGCGGTCTAAGAACCGCGACGAGAGATGGCAGGCGAAACGGGAGTTGAATCATGAGCATGACAATCAATCGCGAGACCGCGTTTCTCAATCGTTTCCGTTCGCTGTGGGCGAGGAAGCGGCGCGTCGAACTCGGGCAGGTGGCGGTGACGACGTTGTTGTTGTTGCTGGTTGGGTTGGGCCTGTTGGCGGTGGCCGATTACTCGTTGGAGTTGAATCGGTCGGCGCGGGTGGTGTCGCTCGGCGCGATGTTGGGAGCGGTCGCGTTGTTCGCGGGGAACTCGTTGTGGCGGACGGTGCGGAGGTGGAGCCAGCCGACGACGGCGGCGGAGATTGAGGCGGCGTTTCCTCAGCTTGGGCAGTCGGTGCGGACGACGGTGCAGTTCGGGGCGATGCAGGTCGAGCAGATGCAGACCGAAGGGGTCGCGACGACGCTCGTCACGGCGCTCGCGGCGGAGACTCATCAGCGCGCGTTGCCGTTGACGTTGGAAGACATCGTGCCGGTGAAGAAGCTCGGCTTGATCGCGTGCGGGTTGGCGGCGGTGTTCGTCGTCATCGCGGGGGCGTCAAGCTCCGATTGGGAGTGGCGCAACGCGACCTCACGAGCGGTCCTCAGCGATGTGCCGTATCGGCTGCTCGAAGTTCGGCCCGGAGATCACACGGTCGATGAAGGGGGCGGCTCGACGATTGATGTCGCATTGATCGGTCGGACGAACCGAGACGTGACGTTGTTCACTCGACCTGCGGGCGATGCGGATGCGGAGTGGACAGAGCGGAAGCTGGAACTACGGGAGGGCGAGGCTCCCGCCGAGCCGCGGGTGGAACACAATTCGGGGAAAGGTCAGACGACAGAACTGCACGACTCGGCGGGAGCCTCGCCCTCCCAAACAAGTTCTCGGCCGCGCGTGGCTTTCGTTGCGGTACTCGACCGCCTGACGAAGCCGGTCGAGTACCGCGTGACGGCGGGCGAGTTGGCGAGTGCGACGTATCGGATCGACATTCGGCGACCGTTGCGGATTGATGAAGTCAAGGTTGATCTCACGCCGCCGTCGTACACCGGGCAGCCGACGAGCACGTCGCTCGATGCGAACTTGTCGGTGCTGGAAGGGACGGTCGCCAAGTTTACGATTCAGTTCGACAAGCCGGTGAAGTCGGCGGCGATTGTGTTCGCGCCGAGAAAGCAGCCGCGCGATGACGACGACAAGAACGAAGCGGTCGTTGTGCCGCTGGATGTAGGACGGGCACTCTTGCCCGTCGAGCAGCCGGGAAATTCGGAAACGACGGGCAAGAGTGCCCGTCCTACAGTTGCCTCCGCCGAACTCACGCTGACCGAGGACCGCAACTACAGCATCATCGCCGAGGCCGAGGACGGAACATCGCTGCCGGAGAACAAGTACCGGATTCGCGTGCGACAAGATCAGCCGCCGCAGGTTTCGTTTGAATCGCCCGACGATGCGATTGAAGTCCACACACTGGCCGAGTTGCCGATGCGTGTCCGGCTGCGTGACGACTACGGGTTGTCGAAGGCGGGGGTCGTTTTCCAGATCAACAACGAGCAGGAAGTCCCGCTGATCGCTCAGGATTTTGCCGTCGTGATGGCCGCCGCCAATGAGGTGGCGACAGAAGGAAAAATCTCGCCGATGACTCAGGCCGCGCTGGAGAAAGTGTTGCCGCTCGAAGTCTTCGAACTGACTCAGAAGGACAGCGTGATGTACTTCGCGTTCGCCGAGGACAACCGGCCCGATGCGGCACAGCGGACGGAGACCGAGATGCGGTTCATCGACATCCGGCCGTTCAGGCGGACGTATCAGGTCGTCGATCCCGACCCGATGCCGGGGATGGGTGGCGGGAATTTCAAGTCGCTCGGTGAGCTAATCTCGCGGCAACGACATGCCCTCAACCGGACGATGCAGATCGAAAAGCGAGCGGTCTCTGGACGGGCTCCCGATGCTTCAACGCTCGATCAATTGATGACGTTCGAGAAGGACTTGGCGGAAAGCGTGCGCGAGTTTGCGGCGGGCTTGTTGGCTCGCGGCTTCGACGATGTTGAGCTGTTCACTCAGGCTGAAACGGCGATGCTCGCGGCGGTCGATTCGCTCTCCGTCGGCAAGTGGGAGAACGCGACGTTGCAGATGAAGGACGCCTTGAAGGCACTCATCGAAGCCCGCGACACGATCCAATCACAGATCGCCAAGAACCCCGATCCCGCACGTCTCGCCGCGCTGCGAGCCTTCGACCGGATGCAGGCTCAGAAGCTGCGCCGGCCGAAGACCGACAAGGAGGAGGCTCGCGAACTGATCCGGCGGCTCGAAGAGTTGATCGGCCAAGAGGCGACGGTCGTGAGCGGGTTGGAAGAAGAGGGGGAAGAGGTCAGAGGTCAGGAGTCAGAGCCGCAGAAGTCAGAAGAGAAGAAGCCAGAGGGTGAGAAAACAGAGCAGCGGAAGTCAGAGGTCAGTGATCT
>JAYTQJ010000605.1:0-7194 GCA_043746775.1 Schlesneria sp. | reverse complement strand
TAGTAGGCACATTCCATGTGCCGTTCACCGAATTCCTCTACGAATTAGGCGGCGCTGACGGCACACGGAGTGTGCCTGCTACTTTTGTCGGTCACGTCTGATTTACTTGACCGGCATCAGGTCGATGACCGCCGCCGACATAGATGTGACTCCCGTGATGAGGGCCTCGCGCGCGTCCGGGTAGAAAAAGGGCGAGTGCAGCGATGGCGGAGTCTTGCCCTCCTTCTTCCAGCCTGCGAGGCGATCGGGGCTGACTGCGCCGAGTCTCCACATGAAGATCGGGACTCCGGCGAGGCCGTACTGCGAGAAGTCTTCTCCCCCCATGGAGGGTTCGACGGGGACGACGTTGTCTTCACCGAGGACGCGACGGAACGTCGGCACGACTCGTTCGACGAGATCGGCATCGTTCTTTGTGGCCGGAGTCCAGTCGGACAGCTCGATGGCTGGCTCGGGCGCACCAGCACTGATCGCGGCCGCTTTGGCTTTCCGTTTGATCCCTTCGATGAGTCGCTCGCGCGTCTCGGGCGAGTAGCTTCGCACCGTGAGTTGCAGGCGGCACGAGTCACCGATGATGTTGTGCTTGGTCCCGCCGTGAATCGATCCGACCGTGATGACGGCTGGCTCGAACGGGTTGTTCTCGCGGCTGACGAGCGATTGCAGATCGACGATCAAGTGAGCCGCCTGCACGATCGGGTCGATCGTCGTGTGAGGGAACGCGCCGTGACCACCCTTCCCTTTGACGGTGATGTCCACGCTATCGACATTGGCCAGAATGTACCCGGCCTTGAAGCCGATCTTTCCCGTCGGCATGTCGCTGCTGACGTGCAGCGCGAGGGCATACTTCGGCTTGGGGAACCGCGTGAAGAGGCCGTCCTTGAGCATCGTCTCCGCCCCGCCACCGACCTCTTCGGCAGGTTGCCCGACGAACATCACCGTCCCGCGCCACTGATCCTTGTGAGAGGCCAGATACCGCGCGACGCCGATCTGAGTTGTGATGTGAATGTCGTGCCCGCAGGCGTGCATCACCCCGACATCGTTCCCTTTCGGATCCTTGGCGCGCACCGTAGACGCGAACGGCAACCCGGTCGCCTCCACAACCGGCAGCGCGTCCAAATCCGTTCGCAACATCACGACGGGACCGTCTCCATTCTTGAGCAGCCCCACCACGCCGCGCCGCCCAACTCCCGTCGTCACTTCAATCCCGAGTCGCTTCAATTCATCCGCCAACTTCGCGGCCGTGCGCTCCTCTTGAAACGACAGCTCGGGGTGCGAGTGAAAGTCTTGGTACAGCGCGAGCAGTTCCTCAATCTTTCCCTTCGACCAGTCGGCTGGCTTCTCTTGCGCCATCACAGACGACATCAACATCACAAGAATCGTGGGCATGCTGAGCAATGTGCCGAGTCGCATCGTCAGTCTCCGAATGAAATTGGTGTCGGATGTGGTGAGTGCCGAAGATCGTGTGGCTGTCACGCGGCGGGCCACATCGCGGCGAAGATCGCGCCGATGATGGCCGCGAACGCGATCGACTCGATCAGGTGGCCGACGATCCGGCACTTGAACCAGATCGCGTGCGGCACGATTGCCGCGAAGAACGTCATGAATCCGGCGGTCGCGACGAACCGGAAGACCTTCATGAAATCGGCTCCCGGCGGGATGGCCAGCGTCGTCAGATAGGCCAGACAAAAACTGGCGACCAGAAAATAGACGAACGTCAGGCTGAGATTGCGGCCCATGCTGAACGAACCAAACACGGTCATCAGCCCGTGTGGTCCGTCTTTCATCTTCTGCTTGAACTCCTCGCTCTTCATCTCTTCTGGGGAACCGCACGCAGGAAACATGTAGCTCCCCGGCGAGACATCACATCCCCGCGCGGCCTCAATGAACCTGTCCTCGTGCGCCAGTTTCACCCAGTCCCGCTTGTGCAGTTGCAGCACCATCCACGACAGGAAGCTGGCAATGAACAGAGCGACGCCGGAAAGCAGAATCGGTACGGCAAGTGAGCAGGTCATGGTTTGGTTCCTGGGGTTGTTGGTGCGACGTTGATCTCAGCGAGACAACGTGAGTTGCCTGACCACACCAACCCGAAGTGTGAACGAGGTCGTCGATCGACTTCGCCCTCGCTCACGCTTCGGGTTGGTGTGTCGGGTAAACCATTTCATGCCGGTCGAGTCATCACGCCAAAATATCCGTGATGAGGTTCCCGGCCACATCGGTCAACCTGTAGTCGCGGCCGTTGAAGCGGTAGGTCAGCTTGGTGTGTTCGAGTCCCAGCAGATGGAGCAGCGTGGCGTGGAGGTCGTTGACGTGGACCTTGTTTGTCACGGCCTTGTATCCAAACTCGTCGGTCGCTCCGTAGTGGAAGCCCCCCTTCACACCGGCACCCGCCATCCAGATTGTGAAGCCGTTCGGGTTGTGATCGCGGCCCTTCGAGCCTTGTGAGTCGGAGGTTCGTCCGAACTCGCCGCCCCAGATGACGAGTGTTGAATCGAGCATCCCGCGCGCTTCCAAATCGGCGAGCAATGCGGCTGCTGGCTGGTCCGTGTGGAGGCCACACGATTTGTGGTTGATCTCGACATCGGTGTGGCAATCCCACGGCACGTCATTCACGCTGCCGTCGCCGCCGACACCCTTGCCCGCGAAAATTTGGACGAACCTCACGCCCCGTTCGACCAGTCGGCGCGAGAGCAAACACTGGCGAGCGAACGTCGCGCACTCGGGCTGATCCATGCCGTACAGCTTGTGAGTCGCCTCGGACTCCTTCGACAGGTCCAATGCCTCGGGAGCCGACATCTGCATCCGATAGGCCAGTTCATACGAGTTGATTTGCGCCGCGAGATCGGCCTGAGTCGGTCGAGCCGCCGCGTGCTGCTGGTTCAACTGGCGGATCAGATCGAGCTGCGAGCGCTGTTGCGCGTCGCTGTGCTTCGCGTCGCGAGCGAGATTATCGACCGCCTCCTTCCGCCGCGCGTCGAGGGACAGCGCCTGATACGTCTTCGGCAAAAAGCCCGCCGACCAAATCTGGTCATCGCCACGCGGCCGTGTGTCGTGCAGCACGACGTAGGACGGCAAGTCCTGGTTCAGCGAACCAAGTCCATACGTCATCCACGCTCCCAGCGCAGGAAGGCCCGGCCGGTTCGTGCCGCACATCAACTCGATCGACGCCGGGGCGTGGTTGTTCTGCTTGAGGTGCATCGAGTGCAGGAAGCACATCTTGTCCACATGCTGCGACAGGTGCGGAAAGATCCCCGAGACCCACGACCCCGACTCGCCGTGCTGCTTCCATTCAAACGGTGACTTCAAACACTTGCCGCTCGTCGTGAAGAAGCCGGTCTTCGGGTCCGACCCCGCCAAGTCCTGCCCATCCCGCTTCTGCAACTCCGGCTTGTAGTCCCACGTATCGACCTGCGAAGGCGCTCCCGTCATGAACAGCCAGATGATCGACTTGATCTTCGCGGGAAAGTGCGGCGACCGCAGAGCGAGTGGATCAGCACTGGCCGTCGGCGCAGCCTGAGTCTCACCATGCAACATGCTCGCCAACGCGAGCGACCCGAATCCAAGCCCGGCCTGTTGAAGGAACCGGCGCCGCGGCGGAAGAGCGATGTCATTCAAAGGATTGTCATGGAACATGAGGATCAACTCCTGTGTGAGATGGCGAACTTGATCGGCAAGTCAGTTGTAGTGGCCTTCATTTTTCTGCCTCTCTCTTTCTGTCTACTTCTTGTTGAAGACCAGAAGACGGTAGACAGAAAGAGAGAGGCAGAAAAATGAAGAAGGGGCGAAGTTTCAGTCAACGTAAACGAACTCATTCAGGCACAGCAGGACTTGGCAGAACTCGGTCAGCGCAGGGTTGATGTTCGCGGCGGGGTCGGTTCCGGCGAGTGACCTTTGGGATTCGACGAAGGCGAGCATTTGAGTCCGCTCCTCTGCCGAGGGGATTCGCCCGAAGGTGATGCGGTAGGCGTGATCGATGGACGTGGTGAGCGGAGTTTCGTTGGTGGGGCGGATGCGTTGGGCGAGCTTCTCGGCCTGCTGCCTGACAAACGGCGAGTTCATCATCGCGAGGGACTGTGTCGGGACCGTCGTGCTGATCCGCTCGCCCACGCTTTGAGTTGGCTCGGGGGCGTCGAACATGGTCATGATGGGAAGGAGTTCGCTCCGCTTCACGCGCAGGTAGACGCTGCGCCGCGGGGTGTTGTCGAGGATGCTCGGGCCGAACATGTTCTTGTCGAGGTTCCCGCCGACGGCGAGTAGGGCGTCGCGAATGATCTCGGCGTCGAGGCGTCTCGGTTGGTAATGCCACTGGTATTTGTTGGCCGGATCGAGCGCGAGGTTCTCGGGATTCACTTCGTGCGACTGCTGATAGGCGGCACTCAGCATGATCTGCTTGTGGAGCGGCTTGAGCTTCCAGCCGTTGCCAACAAGCTGTGACGCGAGCCATTCGAGCAACTCGGGATGAGTCGGCTTGTCGCCTTGCGCCCCGAAGTCGTTCGGCGTACCGACGATTCCCTCACCGAAGTGATGCTGCCAGAGGCGGTTGACCATCACTCGGACCAGCAGCGGCCCGGCTCCTCGATCGACGTTCGTGATCCAGTCGGCCAACGCGATGCGCGGATCGGTTGCTGGAACTACGGTCGGAGTGGCGGGAGGTGTTGTCGGTGGAGGCGTTGCCGTTTGAGCGGCTGCCACTGGCGCGTCGCCTCGCAGCAGGACTTGGAGGAACCCCGGTTCGGCCTTGCCGAGCTTGTTGTCCACTTCACCACGTCGCAAGAGGAAGACATCCTGTCCACCGGCGACCGTCGTGTAGACCTCGGTCAGCGGCGGACGTGGCTCAGCGAGAGTGTGATCTCTCACCGTTTGGGTCACCTTCGCGGTCTCGGAATCGAATGGACTGAACCAGCGCGTCATCGCTTCGCGCTGCGCATCGGGAAGCTTGTTCCCACCAGCAGCCAGGATCGCGCGCATCTCGCCGACGTGCTGCGGCACGAAGTCACCGGCCCACGTCGCCGGGTTCGGCTCGGTACTCAGCGAGAACCGCATCCGACCCATCCCGAGGTCGCGGAACTTCATCTCGACGACCAGTTCGGTCCCGCTGGCAAACCCGGCGAGCGGGGTCTCCAACTCAAAGACCGCCGCGTTGTCTTTCTTGGCCTCGGTCCGCACGACCCACGCCGTGTTCGGTTTGCCATCGACAGCGTTCGCCAGCGGTTGGTCCTTGTCCTCGGCCGCGGCGAAGACCGGTTTGAGCTTCAGTTCGACCGCCGCTTCCGCCGCGTTGCCGTCGAGCGGACGAGCCGTCACTTTGAGGTCGGCCAATTGAAAACTGCCGTCTCCGCTGAGACCCGGCCCGCGCTGTGGAAGCGACTTGTCGGCGAACGTGTCGAGTCGCAGAGACGTGATGTTCTTCTGATGCGAGTTGAGCGTGATCGTGTACTGCTCTTCGTTGCGAGTCATGCGGCGCTGGCCTCGCCGCGGCACGTTGATCCCCGGATTGAGCAGCCCGTCATGCGCGACGATTCCACCCGGCAGCCACTTCAAATAGGAACGTTCCGCCTCTAGGGCGACCGGCTCCATGACCTGCCATCGCGGCGCATCGGGCTGCTTGGCGAGTTCGGTCGCGCGCCAAGTCTCGAAGCGTTTCGGGAGCTGTACGACTGCGAACGTCTTCATCGCCGCGACCAGTGGTTCGTGAGCCAGCCGGTGCCGTTCGATCGCCTGCTGTGTCGCCGCCGGGTCGGGGTCAATCATGCGTGTTCCATGCGAGGTCTTCGCGAACGACGAGGCCAGCGCGTAGTAATCGGTCTGCGGCAGCGGGTCGTATTTGTGATCGTGGCAGCGGACGCAGCCGAGCGTCAGGCCGAGCATCGAGCCTCCCACCGTCATCAGCATGTCGTCGAGTTGGTCGTACCGAATCCCCTCGACCGTCTTCGCCGTGATCTGCCCCGGATACGGCCCCGCGACGAGAAAGCCGCTCGCCGCCGCCGCGTGATAGTCGTCGGTTTGCAGCATGTCTCCCGCAAGCTGCTGCTTCACAAACTGGTCGTACGGCAGGTCGTTGTTGAGCGACCGAATGACCCAATCGCGGTAGTGGTACGCGCCGGGACGAAAGCCATCGAACTCGTAACCTCCGCTCTCGGCGAACCGGGCCACGTCGAGCCAGTGCCGCGCCCACTTCTCACCGTAGTGTTGGCTCGCCAGCAACTCGTCGATCACTTTCTCAAACGCCTGTGGCGACGAGTCATTGACGAATGCGTCGATCTGCTCCGCCGACGGTGGCAACCCAATGAGATCGAAGTACGCGCGACGGACCAGCTTCTCTTTCGACGCCGGGCCGTTGGCCTTCAGCTTCTGTTGGACTTGCGCGGCGACAACAAAATTGTCGATCGGCGACTGCACGCGCGAACCATCCGGCACGGCGGGAGGCATCACGGTTTGCAGCGGCTGGAACGACCACCACTTTCGACCTTCCTCCAGATTGATCACGCGCTTCGGCTTCGTCGGCGCGGCCCCCTCGCGCGGGTCGGGCGCACCCATGTCGATCCACTTCACGAAGTCGGCGATGATCTCGTCCGAAAGCTTTCCCTTCGGCGGCATCTCGACCCCGTCGTACTTCAGCGCCTTGATGAGCCGACTCTCGGCGGCCTTCCCTTTGACGAGGGCCGGCCCGTTCTCACCGCCGACCAGCGTCCCCGCCGCCGTGTCGAGGAACAGCCCCGCCCCGATGACCTTCTCCGCGTCGCGTGCCGCCACCGAATGGCAGCCGTAACAGTGCTCCACCAGCACCGGCCGAATTTTCGTCTCGAAGAACTTCAGTCCTTCCTCGGATGGAGCCTGGGCGAAGACGGGCATCGGGGTGAACGAGACCGCAATCGTCAGGAGAGCGGTGATGATCCAACACTGTCGCATTCAGTAGTCCTCACGAGGGATGTCCAAGTCGCAGGGAACTCTAACTTCGGATGTATGGCGCACGCGAGGTCGGAGGCTCCGAATCTGCGAATGTGTCTCACCCAGAATGGTTCGCGAGCTACAAGCGTTGTCTAACCCGAATGTAGGATGGGCACTCTTGCCCGTCCGCTCTTCGATCCCCAAGCCGGATGGGCAAGAGTGCCCATCCTACAAGTCAATTTCTTCGCGCCGCTCGCCTGAGTCGATCGGCCGCGACGACGGTGGGATGACAAATTCCTCATCAACCTGCGG
>JAYTQJ010000604.1:0-3252 GCA_043746775.1 Schlesneria sp. | reverse complement strand
GAGGAGTGTTCTTTCGTCGGGAGTCGGCGGGCGCGAGGTGGCGATGCGGAAGGCGAAGGTGAGGCGCGAGTCGGTAGTTTCGCCTCCTTCGATCAGTGTGCGTTCGGCCAGCTTGCGGGCGGCTTCGACGTAGGTGATGTCGTTCATCAGCGCGAGGGCTTGGAGGGGCGTGTTGGTGCGTGGCAGTTTGACCGTGCAGACGTTGCGGTTGCTGGCGTCGAAGAACATCGTCGGCGCGGCGATCCGCCGCCAGAACGTGTACAGACTGCGACGGTACAGGCCCTCGCCCTTGTCCGGCGTGTAGCCGATCTTGCCGAGCGACGCATCCTCCCAGATGCCCGCTGGCTGGTACGGCTTCACCGATGGCCCGCCGATCCGCTCGACCAGCAGGCCGCTCATCGCGAGGGCCATGTCGCGAATGGCGAAGGCCGACATACGGTGCCTCGGCCCGCGTGCGAGGAGTCGGTTGTCGGGGTCTCGTTCGCGCAGCTCGTTCGTCACACGCGACGATTGCCGGTACGTGGCACTCGTGACGATCAGGCGGTGGAGGTGTTTTGTGTCCCATGCAGGCTGAGCGCCAAGGGCTGAGGGACGAGGGACAGAAGTTGGGGCGTGTCCGTCCCTTGCCACTTGTCCCTCAGCCCTTGGCCCTTTCTCAAACTCGACGGCGAGCCAATCCAGCAACTCGGGATGCGACGGCGGTTGGCCCTGCGTTCCGAAGTCCTCGGTCGTTTTGACGAGGCCCGTGCCGAAGAACGCTTGCCACGCGCGGTTGACCGTGACGCGGGCGGTCAACGGGTTCGACGGATCGACCAACCACTTCGCCAGCGCGAGGCGGTTCGGCGGCGCATCGGCCGCGAGTGGCGGGAGGGCGGCGGGAACACCGTGACTCACTTTCTCACCCGGCTGCGTGTACGAGCCGCGTGTGAGAATGAACGACTCGCGCGGCTTTGGCTGGTCCTGCATGACCATCGTCACGGTGAGGCTGTTTTCGTAGTCCGCCACCTTCTTCTTCGCGGTATCGACGGCCGACTTGAGGCTCGCGAATTGAGGCGACACCTTGGTGCGATAGTAATCGCGGAGCTGCGTCTGCTGGGCGTCTGTCCGTTTGTCGGCCGCGACACCGAGTGCCGCGATAACTTCAGCCGGAGGGGCATCGAGTCGCGGGGCACCGTTCGTCGTGAGCGAGATGCGGAACCGACCGAGGTTGTGCTGGAGGTGGACCGACTCGTGCTTCAGCGTCACTTTCAATTCCGTCTGTCCGGTCAGAGCGAGCGCGTTCGTGCAGACGAAGATCGCGACGCGGCCCTTCGAGTTGTCACCGCTCGCCACCGCCCAACCGGTGTTCTTGTCGGTGTCGATCACACCCGCCGAACTAAAGCCCCCTTGCGAGTAATCGGCATCGGCTCGGTTGAACGGAATCTTCACCGTCTTCACCGAGTCAGGCTTTGCTGGGTCGGTCGGCGCGGAGGCTTCCAACTCCAGCGTCGTCAGCACGAAGTTGCCGTTCTCCGGCGCACGGCCCGGTCCCTTGGACGGCAGCGCATCGTCGGCCATGGCCTCCAACCGCAGACCGGTCACGAGCGTCGGTTTGTCCACCTGACCCGCGTTGATGCGGAACGTCAGTTCATAGTCGTCCTTGGCGGGACTCTCACCCGAGGCCAGCACCGATTGATCGGGCTGCGTGGTCAGCGTCGCTCCGTTCTTAGACTTGATCGCGAGAGGATCGAGGATCGTCCACGCGGTCATTCCGCTCGGGTTCTGCTCCCACTCCAGTTGAGCCGCATCGACGGCGGCCAGTCCCGTTTGTTGAGCCTTTTCTGCCAGAGCGACTTCCTGACGCAGTTCGCTCACGCGGCGCTCCGACTCGGGTGTGACGAGGCGTTCGACCGGGTTCGCGTTGCCGCCGCGATCGACCGCGCCGGACTCGGCGATCGAATTGAAGTAGGCGTAGAGCTGGTAGTACTCCTTCTGCGCGAGCGGGTCGTACTTGTGGTCGTGACAGCGGCAGCAGCCGATCGTCAGACCGAGCCACACGGTGCCGGTCGTCTCGACGCGGTCCATGACGTACTCGACGCGCGACTCTTCCGCGATGCGACCTCCTTCGCCGTTGAGCGGATGATTGCGATGGAAGCCAGTCGCGATTTTCTGATCGAGCGTCGCGTTCGGAAGCAGGTCGCCGGCAAGCTGTTCGATGGTGAACTGATCGAACGGCATGTTCGAGTTGATCGCGCGAATCGCCCAGTCCCGCCAGGGCCACATCGTCCGCGTGCCGTCTCCCTGATAGCCATTCGTGTCGGCGTACCGCGCCGCATCGAGCCAATCGAGAACCATTCGCTCGCCATAGCGCGGCGACGCGAGCAACCGATCGACGAGCCGCTCGTAAGCATCGGGCAACTCGTCCGCCAAGAACTCGTCCACCTCACTCAACGTCGGCGGGGCACCCGTCAAATCGAGCGTCACGCGCCGGATGAGCGTCGTCTTCTCAGCCACATTCGCGAGTGCCAGCCCCTCCAATACGAGCCGTTGTCGTATGAAGGGGTCGATGGGATTGAGATCGCGACGCGAAGCCACTTCGGTACGTCGCGTCGTCTCTTGCTCCCTCCCCTCGGCGGGGAGGGCCGGGGAGGGGGGGCGATGGTCGAGCAAGCTCACATCCGGAACCATCGGCCGTCGCGGCGTGAGGAAGCTCCAGTGCGACTGCCACTGCGCTCCCTGATCGATCCACTTTTTGAGCAACTCTATTTGGGCGACCGTCAGCGACCGGTTCGAGTCGCGCGGCGGCATAACCTCATCCGCGTCGGTCGCTGTGATCCGTCGGACCAGTTCACTCCGCGCCGCCTCGCCCGCGACGATGGCCCGATGCCCCTCGCGCTCCGCTTTGGCCGCCTCTTCCTGATCGAGCCTCAACCCCGCCTGCCGCTTCGCGCTGTCCGGCCCGTGGCAGTGGAAACAAGCATCTGACAGAATCGGCCGGATGTCCCGGTTGAACTCGATCGGCGGTTCGGCTGCGAACAGGAGGGCGTGTCTCACGAATACACAGGTCAGAGCCACAGTCAGAAAAAACGAACGTCTCATGCGGTGCGACCTCTCGTTCGGAACTCTCAACGGCATCGGCGGGCGTGGGCGCTGCAATAACGAAGTGCCTTGTCATGCCTTAACTTTGGTATTGGGTGGCCGGGGCTGGACTGAGGCTTTGCGAAGGAAGCCCCGGGGTTTCGCGAAGACGCTCCAACCCCGGCCACCCCACCG
>JAYTQJ010000603.1:0-7212 GCA_043746775.1 Schlesneria sp. | reverse complement strand
GGAACTCGATGACTTGCGCTCCCGATTCGCGCAGGATGTGCCCGACCTCTTGCCGGCTGCGCAGGTGCTTCGAGAGTTGCTGCTGCTCCTCACCCAGGCCGCCGAGATAGATGATGCGCCGCACTCCGTTTCGCTTCGCGGCCTCGGCAAAGTTGCGAGCGGCGATGCGATCCTCGTCCTCGAAGTCCTTGCCAGTCCCCATCGAATGCACGAGATAAAATGCCGTTTCGATGTCTCGCAACGCGGTCACCAAAGTCTCTGGCTGCAACACATCTCCGGCAACGACCTCGGTCACGGGACCGACTCGCGGCTGCAAGAACTCCGGCCGCCGAGCCAAGCAACGCACACGAAAGCCACGTTGCTCAAGCAGAGGAATCAGCCGGCCACCGACGTAACCGGTGCCGCCCGTGACGAGAACTCGTGAATTCGAAGACATTGTTGAATCCTGAAAGACAATCAGCCGGAACGCGCTCACGTCCGGTTTACATCATTCGCTGCTGTCTGATCGGCGAGGGTGCGATTGAGGCGGCCCCACCGCGAATAAGGCATTGCACTCGCCTTCCAACACCCCACCGATGATCGTGCATTTCCAGGCAGGACTGCGGCTGACAAGTTCCTCGGCGAGGAGGTCGATTTGTCGCCAACCGTGCTTCTGAAGAAACCGGATCGATGTGCCGGACACAACCATCTGAATGCCGCTCCACAAAATCGCCGACATGCACATTGGGCAGGGCTCAGCCGTGGTGTAAAGCACCAACTCATTGCCCGCGATTTGGTGGCCGGATCGGAATAGTGCGTTGAGGGCGTCGATCTCACCATGCCAGATGGGGTTGATCATCGACCGGTTCCAGCCCTCGGCAACGGTATCGCCGCTTTCCCGGTGGACGATGACGGCCCCGAAAGGTAACTCGGGTGTATTGGTCGTCAGCGCGATGGCTCGCCGCATGTGGCGTTCGTGATCGAGTTTCAAAGTCTTGTTCCCTCAGCGGAATGAAGAGAGCACCATCCATGCAACCAGCAGCGAGCGCAAACTCCAAGTAGCCGTACGCATCCAATTCGTCCTGACGAGCCGCTGATGCACTGCCGAATCGAAGCCCTGGGACAACGCGTCGTGACACGGAACTTGGACAAGTGCGGTCTATAGCCAGATGACAGCCACCAGTGCCAGTCCGATCGACAGTTGCCAAGTCGAGACTCCCGTTGGTCGAAACCAGAACAAGAGCAAGGCGGTCACCCCTTCCACAAGCATCGGCGGTGCGACGACCCAAGTGGTCAGGGTCGAGTGTCGCTGCTCATAGCCCCGAAAATCAGTGCTTCCCGTGCTGGCAAACAGCGGATAGTGGACGATCTGCACGAACCAAATGACCCCCGTCATGAACAGGGTGGCCGCGAAGTGCGACAGAAGCAACATCATCAACAAAGTTTCGTTCATGAGCGGCCTTCCAACACGACCTCCGTCGCGCTTCCGTGAATCGTTGTGCGAACGTCAGCTTCGGTCCACTCTTCGGACTCGATCAAACGGCGCGTCGTCTCATGGCGGTAGGCAAACATGGCTTCAAGTTTGCGGCGAACCAACCAGCCACCCAGCCAATGCCCGATCAATCCCAGCGGAGTCTGATATTCGACTTCGTCGCGCAAGACCGTTCCACCCTGGCCATCGTCAAGGATGCGATGGCGATGATACCACCAAGCGAACGGACCCGATTCCTGGCGATCGGCAAACAAGTGAGGCGGCTCGTACTCGGTGTGCATCGCGACCCATCGGATCGGAACAAGCCCCAGGATTCGCCCGCCTAACACGACTCTGCTACCGATTTGCAGCGACTCGCTGGACTCGACGACCTCCATCTTCTCCCAGGGTGGAATCAAATGCCGCAGAGCATCCGGGCTTTCGTGAAAGCCAAAGACAACCTCAGGTGGGGCTTTGATCGAGCTTTCCTTGATGAATTGCCTTCGTAGCAACGCGCCAGGTCGCTGATCATCTTTCCGATGCTTGGCCGCATCCCAAAGAATCATCGCGAACGGAATCCACCAAATCAGATCGTTGGTGAGGATCGTCAGGCCAAACAGTGGCGGAAACGTCCCTCGTAAAAGAGCCAGGACGAACCCGATCGGGCCGAAGACTTTCCCCAGCAACCCCACGAGCACGATCGGCCAATGTGTTCGC
Organism: Schlesneria sp.; assembly: GCA_043746775.1. Lineage (GTDB taxonomy): Bacteria > Planctomycetota > Planctomycetia > Planctomycetales > Planctomycetaceae > Schlesneria. Next base: position 5,045 of record JAYTQJ010000603.1, on the reverse strand, counting down.
GAGTCACCGGCTGCGATGAGATAGCCGATGCCGTACACGCCAACGATCATTCCCACGCACTGCCAGATTTCTGGATAATTCAGGCGTTCAATGCCAGAGACATCAAACAGGAAGTGGGGAAACGCGATCGTCGTTGCACCCCACAGCAGGTTGTAGATGCCTGCGGCCGCTAGCCATCGGCTGGCCCAAGCAGGCGCTTCAGTTCGTTCCGAGACAGCGTTCATGAGATGCTCCGAAAGTTAACGTGTGCGAAGCTGCAGGATTTCCTCGGCTTGCCGGCTCACCTCGCGATATCGAGCAGCATTTGCAGTCAGTTTGATGTCCTCGTCGTAAGTCGGAATCATCGCCTTCATCCGGGTGTGGCCCTCGCGATTGGCCAGCAGTTGCGGGAAGCACTTCTTGATGACTTCGAGCATGATGTTGACCGAGACCGACGCGCCCGGGGACGCGCCGAGAAGTGCAGAAATACTGTGGCTCGCATCCGTGATGACCTCGGTGCCGTAATGGACAATGCCCGCTTGGCCGTCGGTTTTCTTGATCGCCTGCACGCGGATGCCGGCGTCGATCAACTTCCAGTCCGCTCCCTGTGCGGCGGGATAAAAGACATGCAGCACCTTCAAGCGATCGGCCATACTCTGCGTCCCTTGCTGAATGAGATAGCGGACGAGATCCAAGTTATGGATTCCGATCTTCATGAGCGTGACAAGATTGTCTGGCCGAACGGAGAACGGCAGATCGGTGAAGCTCCCTTTCTTGTGCAGAAACTTCGTCGTCCACGCGGCAAAGGGGCCAAAGAGCAGTCTCTTTTTTCCATCAAGCATCCGCGTGTCGAGATGCGGCACAGCCATCGTTGGTGCGGCATCGAGCGCCTGCCCATAGACCTTCGCCTGATGTTTCTCGACGACCTCGGGATTGTTGCAGACCAACCACTGGCCACCGATGGGGAAGCCGCCGAGTCCCTTGGCTTCAGGAATTCCAGACATTTGCAGCAACGGCAGACTGCCTCCGCCCGCACCGACGAAAACGAATTTTGCTCGGTTCGTGCGGACTTCGTTCGTCGCCAAATGCTTGGCACGCACTTCCCATCCCGCATTTGTTTTTCGCAAACCGACCACGCGATGCCCCGAGGCGATGCCGCAACTTTCTTGCTGACCAAGCCAGTGCAGGAGCTGGCGCGAGATCGCGCCGAAATTCACATCGGTGCCGCCATTCATCATCGTCGCAGCGATGGGCACGTCGCCGCGGCCTTCGAGCAAAAGTGGAGCCCAGCTCGCGATCGTGGCGCGGTCGGTGGAATACTCCATTCCGTGAAAGAAATGATGTGCTGACATCGCGGCATGCCGGGCTCTCAGAAAGTCGATCTGTTCTTCGCCATGCACAAAACTCAGGTGCGGGATGGCGTTAATAAACTCCTTGGGGTTATCCACCATGCCGGTGGACACGGCGTAGCTCCAAAACTGCTTCGAGTGCTCAAACTGTTCGAAAATCTCAATCGCTTTACCGACGTTCACCGATCCGTCGGCCTCCCGTTTCGGCGTGTAGCTCAGCTCGCAAATGCCGGCGTGCCCGGTCCCCGCGTTGTTCCAACCGTCCGAGCTTTCCTGAGCCAGACCGTCAGTGACTTCATAGAGCTGGATGGAAAGTCGCGGCTCCAAGCACTTCAGCATTGCCGCGAGATTAGCGGACATCACCCCGCTGCCAATCAGAATCACATCTGGGTTCTCGATGTGAGTCGCGGAAGTCAGAGGTTGGGAATCGAGAGACATCGGAAGAACCTCAAGTTCTGCGTCGCAGAAGCCGTGAGACGTCAAATTCAAGCCAACCCGAACACCGAAGTCTCACAACTTCGGCCAAAACCAATATCGGTCGGAGCAACAAGCGCGAAAACACCTGAACCGAACGACGGCTCAGGTGTTCTCGCGGAGTCGGCTGGAACTCCGAGAAGCCCAGCACAGGGCAGCACACTCGATAAGCATTACTGACGGCAGGCGGGCTGTGCCAGGGAGTACGTCACTCGACCGGAGGTCGGGCAGACGTGAGCCACATACTGAGCCTTTGCCGGAGTCACATGAGATGTCTTGGCCGTCGCAACCGGCGGCAGCATCACGCTGTCGATCACATGGATGACTCCGTTCGAGGCGTCGATGTTGGTCGCCACGAGTCCGGCACCGTTAATGGTCGCCGCACCGTTCTTCATTGCTGCGGTCAACATACCGCCTTGAACGGTCTTCAATTCCTTCTTGCTCAGCACGTCGCCGGAGAACACTCGACCGGGCACAACGTGGAAGGTCAAGATCGCCGCCAGCTTCTCTTTGTTCTCTGGCTTGAGCAGGCTCTCGACCGTTCCTGTCGGCAGTTTCGCAAACGCTTCATCCGTCGGAGCGAACACGGTCAGCGGCTTGTCACCAGACAGCACATCGACCAATCCGGCCGCCTTCGCAGCCGCGAGCAGCGTCTTGAACGTCCCCGCCTTCGCAGCCGTCGCCGGAATGTTGTCGCCAGAGGGGAGCAGCACTTGATCAACGACGTGAATGATCCCGTTCGAGCAATGAATGTCAGCCTTCACGACGGTCGCTTGATCGACTCGCACGTTGCCCTCTTCGACCTTGATGTTCACTCGCTGACCATTCACGGTCGCGGCCGCATCCAGCTTCACGACTTGAGCCGCCGCCACTTTGCCTGACACGACGTGATACGTCAGCACCGACACGAGTTGGGCTTTGTTCTCCGGCTTCAGCAACGTCTCGAACGTTCCCGCTGGCAACTTGGCGAACGCTTCATCCGTCGGAGCGAAAACCGTGAACGGCCCTTTGCCTTGCAGAGTCTCCACCAATCCACCGGCTTTCAAAGCCGCCACCAACGTCTTAAACGAACCGGCCTCGACCGCTGTCGTGACGATGTCCTTTTCGGCAGCATTCGCAGCCGATCCTTGGACCACACCAATTGCGGCCATCGCCGCGACACTCAGGAAAAACCTTCGATTCAACATGACACTCTCTCCGTGCTGGGGGTTTTTGAACTGCCGGTGCCAATCGACTCTCGATGGCTCACTCAGCAATTCGTTCAAATCGTTCATACTAGCCAGACCGGAAGGACTTCGTCGCTTTAACTCAGATTCTTTCCAGATTCCGATTTTCGTGTCGGATTCGGCGAATTCGCGTCAATCTGGCTCAGGCTTGGGAACGGCTCGCCATTCCGACCGAAACAGCCCTGCGGTCGTCCCGTTTCCGGCACGGCTCCGTCGAAATTGACGTCGCACAGAATTTAGAGAGGGACCAGCTCGCTTCGAGCGCCGGCCCACCATCATGAAACATCGAGAATTACTGTCGGGCTCACGCGCTGCCGGGTGAAGTCGGTCCCATGCTGCAGCGTCGGCGCTTGCAGGTGCTTGACGACAATCTTGTTTTGCTACCCTGAATCCCTCGAAATGCGCAGTGCTTTCGATCAGCAAGACCCCTGCGAGCCCAAAGAACCCCGGGAACTCCAGTTGAGCGAATGCAACGCGAAACTCCAGTCTGTGGACTACTGAGTAATGGCCAGGGCGAAACCAGCGACAACCAACGGCACCGCCGCCAATCTCGGCATTGAGGCCAAGCTCTGGCTCACGGCCGACAAGCTCCGCAACAACATGGATGCGGCCGAGTACAAGCATGTCGTGCTTGGGCTGATCTTCCTCAAGTACATCTCCGATTCGTTCGAGGAGCGGCATCAGAAGTTGCTCGCTGAAGTGAGCGAAGGGGCCGATCCCGAAGACCCGGACGAGTACCGCGCGGACAACGTCTTCTGGGTGCCGACGGAGGCTCGCTGGCAGACGCTGCAAGACAACGCCAAGCAGCCGACCATCGGCAAGCTGATCGACGAGGCGATGGTCGCCATCGAGCGGGACAATCCGCGGCTCAAGGGAATCTTGCCGAAGGTTTTTCGCCTGGGCCGACCGGCGCTCGACAAGCACCGCTTGGGCGAGCTGATCGACGTGATCGGCACGATCGGGCTGGGCGATGCCGAGAACCGCTCGAAGGATTTTTCGATTCTCTGGGCCGCGTCTACGAAGACTTCCTCACGCAGTTCGCCAGTGCGGAGGGGAAGAACGGCGGGCAGTTCTACACGCCGCGCTGCGTCCGCGTGCTGGTCGAGATGCTCGCGCCGTACAAGGGGCGAGTCTACGATCCGTGCTGCGGCTCGGCCGGCATGTTCGTGCAGAGCGAAAAGTTCGTCGAAGAGCATGGCGGGCGCAGATCTTCGGCGTCAAACTCGTTCTGTTGCACTGTAACCGTCGCAATACCGGATGGTTGGAGAATCCGAAACTGTCCTCGTTCTATTGACGTCGCTGACGTGGCGGCTGCGTCCAATTTGGGAATTCCTCGTGACAAAGCGTGAGTGTGCGGCCCTTTCCTGGTAGGACATCCTCAATCGCGGAGTCATGCCATGTCAGCGTCCGAACCGAATCGCTCTGAAAAGCCACCACACACGCCAAGCCGTGAGGAGTTGGCTGTCGCGCCGACTCAAGCTCTGCGGCCGGACGAGCCGTCTTCCCAATTGGTGACGCTGCTCGACGAATACCTCGCCGAGCTTCAAGCGGGACGGAGACCTGATCGCCAACAACTGTTGGCCGAGCATCCTGAACTTGCCGCACAACTTGAGCAATGCTTGTCCGGGATCGAGTTCATTCATCGAGCCTCGATCGTGCGTCCGACGTCCGATCCCTTGGGGCAGTTGGGGGACTTCCGCATCATTCGCGAAGTCGGCCGAGGCGGCATGGGAGTTGTCTACGAGGCCGAGCAAGTCTCGCTTAAGCGCCGCATCGCGCTGAAAGTGTTGCGCTACGGAGCCGCCTCCGACACTGAAGCCATGCAACGCTTCCAACGCGAGGCCGAAACCGTCGCAACGCTGCATCACACGAACATCGTCCCGATCTTCGCCATCGGCTGCGAGAACGGCGTCAACTACTACGCGATGCAGTTCATCGAAGGACGGAGTTTGGCTGACGTCGCGCGTCGGTCAGTGCGGCGGGAGGGCGAGGCTCCCGCCGAGCCGCAAATGGAAAC
>JAYTQJ010000602.1:0-17577 GCA_043746775.1 Schlesneria sp. | reverse complement strand
CGGCGCGGCGAAGCGCCGCTGGTCCCACCCTACAGATTTCGCAGCCTCAGACCGCCGAGACATTACGTCACAACAAGGCCATCGCCACCGAGAAATAGATCACCACGCCGAGGATGTCGCTGAGTGACGAGATCAGTGGATTCGACATGATCGCCGGGTCCATACCGAGCCACTCGAAGAACATTGGCAGCAACGAACCCGTCACGCTCCCCATCGTCACCACGAGTGAAATCGTCAGCCCGACCACACCTGCCTGCATCCAGTTCCGACCGAACAGCAGTTGCAACGCTCCCCACGAGAACACCGCCAAGCTGAGGCCGAGAATCGCACCGGTCAGTAATTCGCGATAGGCGATCCGCCACTTGTCATGTCTGCTCAGCGTGGCGATCGCCATCGTGCGAATGACCAGCGTTGCCGATTGTGACCCCGTGTTACCGCCGCTCGCCAACACCAGCGGCAAGAACCAATCCAGCCAATTCGTGTTGGCCGCATCACTGGTGTCCGCTTCTGTTCCACCGAACGCACGTACGGCAGTTGCAGTTCCAAGAGCCATGACCGACAGCACCAGCAACCAGACTCCGCGCTTCCAGGCGATGGTCAACAGTGGGGTCGAAAGATAACCGTGTTCGAGTGGCTGGATGGCCGACTGACGATAGGCGTCCTCGATCGCCTCTTCCTGTACGACATCGAGCACGTCGTCGTGCGTGACGATTCCGACGAGACGACTTTGCTCGTCGAGGATTGGGAGCGCCAACAGGTCGAAGCGGGCGATCAGTTTCGCGACGACTTCCTGATCGTCCTCGACATTAGCCGAGATCACGTCGCGCCGCATCGCGTCAGTCAGCGCGACTCCAGGGCGGGCGAGGATCAACTCGCGCAAAGTGATGACCCCGTGCAGATGACGGGCATCATCCAGCACAAAGACGTAGTAAATGGTCTCACGATCCGGGGCCTGCTGCCGCAACCGACTGAGAGCCTCCCCGACAGAGATGTTCTCCGGAAGCGACGCATACTCGGTCGTCATAATTGAACCGGCTGAGTTGTCCGGGTACGAAAGCATCTTTCGAATTTCGTCGCGTTCCGCTTGAGCGATCAGCGGCAGCAACGCTTCCAGTTGCTCTTCATCCATGTGTTCGAGCAGGTCTACCCGATCATCGGGCGACATGGCTTCGACGAGCTGGGAGAGGTGCTGGCGATCGATCGATCCCACCAACTCAATCTGCTGCGACGGCTCGATCAATTCAAATATTTCGGCCTGGCGCTCGATGCCGGTTGAAGACAAAACACGCCAAATATCCGCTGGCCCCAACCCCTGAAGCACTTCCGAAACAATGACGGGATTGAGGACTTCGCAAAACTGCTGCAAACCGAGTTCGTCGTTCTCGGAGAGCATCAATCGGAGATCCGGCTGTAGTAGCGGGTTGTAGACTCGCGAACCGTCTGGTGTTCGGATGCTGCTCATGTGATTCTCCGCACACCCACAACGGCACTTTCAAGAGGAACGCCACGACAACGGACCCGAGACGCAACCGCAGAACGCCTTGCCAGCGTGCGGCCTGTCCGCCTCTGAATCTTTCGTTACTTCAAAAAAAATCCCCATCGGATCAAATCCGACGGGGAGCATTACAAACAAATCGCCACAACAACGTCCAACGCGATCAGCGCTTGGAGAATTGGAACCCACGACGGGCCTTCTTGTGACCATACTTCTTGCGTTCAACCATGCGGCTGTCGCGAGTGAAAAAGCCCGCCTCTTTGAGTACAGGGAACAGGCTCGGGTTCATGACTTCCAAGGCACGGGCAATGCCCATGACGATCGCACCAGATTGCCCTGTCGTCCCGCCACCATTCACACGAATCGTCACATCGACTTGCCCCAAGGTTTCGGTGGCTCGCAGAGGACTGAGAGCGATCATGCGATCCTTCTCAATGCAGAAGAACTCTTCCATACTGCGACCGTTGACGCGAATCGCTCCGCTACCAGACTTGATCCGAACCCGAGCGATCGAGGTCTTGCGACGGCCCGTCCCCATGGCGACACCAAATCGGTCGATCTTTCCACGCATGACGCGCGGTGCTGAGGGAACCGGAACGGGTGCTTCCACGCCGCTTTCGTGACCGAACGTCAACTCTGGCGAGGACACCTGTTCCGGAAATACTGCGGGAGTCGTCATGTCTTCCATCGAGTTCGCCACCAATCCAAATGTTTCTGATGCAGAAAGTACGACTGTCGAGTCCCCTATCGAGATCAAGGCGGGGACCGAGTTGGCCGAGTGCGTCGTGGAACAGCCGTTCAAATGACCTCAGGCCGAGACTACCTCTTCGGGAACAAGTGTTCCGGTAGTGGCAATGGTTGCTGGGCTTGATGGGTATGCGCGGGGCCAGAAAACAACTTGAGCTTGTCGAGCATGTGGCGAGCCAATGCGTTCTTCGGCAGCATTCGCTTCACTGCCAACTTCAAAATCTCATTCGGCTTTTTCGACCACATGTTGATCGCGCTGGTCTTGCGTTGACCACCAGGCCAACCCGTGTAACGAGTGTAGACCTTTTGGGCCATCTTCGTCGTGAAGTGCTGATTCTGATCGTGCTTGATCGGCCGCCCGGTGAATCGCACTTTGTCCGCGTTGAGGACAATCACGTAATCGCCCGTATCAACGTGTGGGGTGTATTCCGGCTTGTGCTTGCCCATCAGAATTGTCGCGAGCCTCGTTGCGAGGTGCCCCACGATCATTCCGCTGGCATCGACTACAAACCAAGTTGGCTCACACTTCCCGCCGTGAGCGCGGTCGGTAGCCTTCATAAATGTCGTCTGAGGAGCAATCACGTCGTCAACCTTCTCTCGAAACTCTTACTCGTCAGTGGCGATCCTGACATGCAGCTTCAGCACGTCCAAAGATCGACCAACGACTGAACACACGAAAATTCGGCCACCTTCAAAGTCGGACCCGCAAGTTAACGTCTGCCATCGAGCCATTCAACTCCGGTGACAAAAAAAGCTCGCTCCCACGAGTGTTCAATGGCATCGCATGTCATCTGAGAGGGTTCCGCGATTTCGTCACAGACGTTGATGTGTGTTCGGGCCTTCCATCACCCCGAAACAAGGACATCCGGCGTCGGCTCTTGCCGCGAACGAACGTGAGGAACATGAGTTTGTCAGCAAATCAGCGGGGAGTATCTGCTGTTGGCAGGGTCGATCCACTCGACGAGCTTCGGCAGGACATGCCGACACGATTTTGCACCTGAAATTGAATCTGGCTGGCCTTGTTCAAAGTGCCATTCGGCCACCAAGAGTGCCGAGCAGTCCAAGATGTATTTCGATCTTCGGCCATAGCCCATTTGTGCAAAGCATGTTAGCGCGGACTCGCGCAACGTGTTGATGACGCGTGGAGAGTCACGCCACAGCCGTAAACAGTTAGTTTGGGGCGTTTGAGAACATCAGGAGGAGTTACTTCGGCGCACCCTGCAACTGATTTCATCGCGAAGATCGTTAGAGGCAGTAAGGTTTGACTCATTCTCAGAAGCCTCAACGGTCGAATAACGAGAGGAAGCGATGTTTTCGTCACGACCGGCGGTCCCGGAACGTGCGGAAGCGGTCGCTCAACGGGACTCCAACTTGGTGAAGTTTTGTTGAGCAGAGTGACGGAAGCCGAAATCGGATTCTGCGGGAGAGAGGCGTCCATGCAACGTGTGAATGTCGGTCTGCTGTGCCTATCGTCGTTGTTGTTTGCTAGCGTTGCTGCGGCTCAAACCGCAGTCCAACCGACAGAAGATGTCGGTTCGGCATCGCTGCAAGACTTCAGTGGCGGCGCCACGATCCGCGGTACTTACTTTGATGTCCGACATCAGTCGGGGTCTGGAGTGGGGTACCGAAACGGCTATACCCAAATCGGTGCCTTCACGCCGTTCTGGCTGAACGAAGACTCGTTCATTGCCTCGAACTCGCGGCTGTTGCTAACGGACACCAGTGAGGTTGGCGTCAACTCCGGGTTGGTGGCGCGCCGCTATTCCGAGGCGACGAATCGCATCTTCGGCATCAACGGCTATTTCGATGCGGATAAATCGACGCTGAACAATCGGTACCGACAAGCCACGCTCGGCTTCGAGACGTTGGGGGAAGGCTGGGACTTCCGGGCCAACGGTTACATTGGACTCGGAAAGACCGACCGGTTCATCCGTGAGATATGCGTCGGAGGCGACCCATTCTTCGCCGGAAATCAGATCGCGTTCCTCGGACAACAACTGCGTGAAGAGTCTCTGTCCGGAGCCGACTTCGAGTTTGGCTTCCCGGTCTTTCAATCCACTCCGTGGTTGCGAGCCTATGCCGGGATGTACGGCTATCAATCGAGCAGCAAGGAGCCGATTGGTGTTCGCGGACGGATGGAAGCGTGGGTCAGCGACGACCTGTCCGTCGCCGTCAACGTGACGGATGACCGTCAGTTTGGAACGAACGTCAACGCGGTTGTTGACTTCCGTTTTGCCGGGTTCCGCCCGACGCGGTACTTCCCACAATGGTCGACTCGCGAACGGATGTTGATGCCGGTTCAGCGTAACTGGCGAGTGGCCACGGACACCTATGTCCAAGACATCAACATCGCGGCAGTCAATCCCGCCGATGGTCTGCCGTACTTTGTGTCGCACATCAACAACACGGCCGCAGCGGGTGGAGATGGCTCGTTTGAGCATCCGTTCAACACGCTTCCAGCCTCCGTTCCAGGTGCCGACCTGATTCTGGTTGCTGCCGGAACAACGACCGAAGGTGCTCCGCTGATTGGCTCCATTGCATTGGAAGACAACCAGCGGCTCTTGGGTGAGGGCAAGCTGCACTCGGCCAACATGTTTGCGACCTACGGCGGTTGCGTCGTGAACGCGAACTTCGCTCTGCCGGGTTCCACGAACAACGGAAACTACCCGTTCCTCAGCAGCGGTGGCAACATCATCACGCTGGCCAACAACAACGAAGTGGCCGGGTTTAACCTGCTCAATGCTGGCGGCGATGCGATCACGAACACGGCTGCGGGGTCGAACAACTTCCTGTTGCAATGCTTGGAGATTTCCGGCAACGGTGGCGTCGGAATCAATCTGCAGAACGCAACCGGTACCGGCATCATTCGCGGCGTCAATCTTGCCAGCGGCAGCACGAATCATCCGAATCCTGGCGGCTTCGGAAACAACCTCGGTGGCGGCATCTTCGTGGGTGTCGGTGCCGGGGATCTCGACCTGAGCCTGACCAACGTCGCGATGAATTCGGACCCGGCTGGAACGCAGGCGTTCGGGATCCATCTGCAAGAGACGGGGCGGACCCTCACCGCGACCCTGAACAATGTGCAGTCGAGCGGGAATGCTGGTGTCGGCGTACAGGTTCTTGGCGATGGCGGACGGGTCACGTTGACCGCCACCACGCCGGGCGGCCAGTTGATCTCCAACGACAACGGTGGCGACAACCTGAATATCACACTCGTCAACGGCACGATCTTCCAGGGTGACATCACCAACGGTCAGTTCAATCGCAGCCTGTTCGGCTCGGGCGTCGTCTACAACCACTCGAGGGGCGTTGGTGAACTGAACTTCACGAACCTGCAAGCGAATGACAACGCGATCGACGGCATCGCCCTCTTCGGTGCGAATGCGACGGCGATGGATGTGAACGTCTTCGACAGCTTCCTGACCAACAACGGTGAAGACGGTATCCATGTCGATGGGGCCACCGGTTCGACGACATCCCTGTTCGTCAATGCGACTGATGCCCGGTTTAATGGACGCGACGGTCTGTTCTTCAACCTGAACACCGCAACGCTGAACGTCACGACCGAGAGCAGCCTGTTGGACAACAATGACCGCAGCGCGATTTTCGGGCAGATGGATGCCTCCGTTGCGAATCTGTTGTTCAGCAACTCGACTGGCAACCTGTCCGGGAATGATGGCTTGTTCTTGGATGCCATCAACGGCAGCACGGCCGACATTGCCGTCTTGAGTGGCACCCTCGCCGACAGCGGCCGGTTGGCTCCCGGCCTCTTCGATGGCGTTCACATCCAGTCCAACCAGTCGAACATCAACTTCCGGATGGCCGACACTCCAGCGAACAACACCCTCGCTCCGCCACTCGGTACACAGCGTCACGGAATGTTTTTGGACATCGTGAATGGCAGCACGTTCGTCGGGCAGGTCACGAACGGAAACTTCACCAACAGTCTTGAGAACGCGTTGAACGCGAACTTTGCGGGCAATTCGATCGCCACGCTGCTGCTCGACAACACCCCGCTCGACAACAGCGGAGCCGACGGTATCCATGTGACGCTGACCGAACCGAACACGGTCGCCACGATCACGCTGCAGAACGGCACGACGAACAACAACAGCGGTGAGGATGGCTTGGACTTCAATGTGAATGACGGCACCTTGACCGTGAACGCCATCGCCTCTTCGTTCGTCGGGAGTGGCCAGGCGACCGGTGCTGGCAACGGCATTTTGGGTGTGATCAACAACACCGGGTTGGTGAATCTAAACTTCCAAGACACGCCGATCACCGGCAGCTTTGACAACGGCGTGTTTGTCACCGCGAACGGGCCACTGCTCGCCGCCGGTTCCAACGTTGTCGCGGTCTTCGACAACAGCTCGCTCGATGACAACGGTCTCACCACGAATGGTGACGGGCTGCGGTTCGACCTGAATGGTTCGCCCGCCAGTTCACTTGCGCTCATCAACGGGACGAACGTGAACCGCAACGGCGGCAACGGCATCGAGTTCAACGCGACGAACGGCACCACATTCCAGACGGCGTTTGATTCGCTGTCGATCTCTGACAACGGTCAGACGGCGGGGACCGGCAACGGTGTGGTCGCCGACGTCGATGTGGCGGGAGCGGGCGGCTCGACCGTGAACCTGACCTTCAACGCGGTCACGATCGTCAACAATGCGCCAAATGTGACTCAGCAAATCGGCTTTGCCTTCGATGTCAGGCAGGGCGGCACGCTGACGGCCGACTTCGTTGCCAGCGATTTGTCCAACAACTCTCTCAACGCCTTTAATGGCTTCGTGACGGGAGCCGGTTCCAGTGCGATCGTCACGCTCGATGCCACGGTCGCCGACAACAGCGGTGCTGACGGCGCGGTGTTGACGGCGTTGGCGGGGAGTCGCCTAGACTTCCTGATGTCGAACGCCAGTTCCCTCGACAACAGTGTTGGCACAGGCTTGCTGGGGACGTTTGATGGTGCAAACACACTGGCGAACGTTTCTCTGGATGCCTCGACAATTGACGGCAGTGCTACGCTTGGTGCCTTCCTGACAGTCACGGGTGGCGCAACACTCAATTTGTCCGGAGCCAACATCAGTTCGATTTCGGACAGCGGCGCAACGGGCGTCGATGTGCTCAGCAGCGACCCGAACAGCGTGGTCAACATTGACTTCTCGAACATGTCGGTCGATGGCAACGGACTCGTCTTCGGTGGTGCGGGCCTCAACGGTGCTGCTTTCAATGGCGGTACATTGAACGGTTGCTTCGACAACACCAGCTTCTCGGGCAATTCCCGCGAAGGTGTGAATCTGACGATTGCTGATGCCGCCTCATTGGGTCAGTTCGGTGTCAACACCTCGGTCTTCGACAACAACGGCCGCGAGGGCCTGCGGGTCGATGTCTCTAACTTGGGCGTCCTCAACTACCGTTCGCAAACCACGTCGTACTCTGGCAACGGAGCCACGGGAACCTTCGATGGCGTCAACGCGACGGTCACGGGAGTCGGTCCCCTCGACACGGTCACCACGGCCCGCTTTCTGTTCAGCTCCGATACGCTCACCGCGAACACCGACGATGGCTTCGAGTTCAACGCGAACAACGGAGCGACGCTCGTCACGAGCCTTGATATCACCACGGCCACCGGGAACGGTGGTTTCGGGCTGAATTTCAATGCCGTGGATGCGGGAACCAAAACCTACCTGTTGATGACGGGAGCCAATCAACTTGCCCCCAACACGCTCGGTTCCATGAACCTCAACATCGGCCCCATCGACACCGCTGTCCTGAGCATCTCGGGCAACTTCAGCAACAACAATGGTGACGGGCTGTTCCTCGACCTGACCGGCGTCACCAATGCGGCCGTGGCGATCCACGGACCTGGCACAACCATCGACGGCAACCTCAGCAACGGTGGCGTGAACCCTGAAGACAATGGCGACGGCATCGACATTCGGATGTCAGGCAACACGAACGGCTCAATCTTGATCTCGGGCGTAACCTCCATCGACAACAATGCCGCCGACGGCATTCACATTGAGATGACCAACGTGCTGAACGGGGCCTTGGAAATTAACGGCCCCACCACGATCAACAACAGCGGCGACGATGCCATCGACATCACGCTCACGGGCACCAATCTCGTCAACGGGTTGACCTTCCCCGTTCTCGTTCCCCCCGTTCAGTTCCTGACGCTGGGCAGCAGTCTGCCAGCTCCACTCAACTTCTGTCTGCCGCTTCCGGTTGATCTCGACCTAGCTACCATCGGCGTCGTTCCGCTGAATGCCTTCACCATCAATGCCATCACCGCCGACGCGAGCGTTGGGCGAGGCATCAACATTCGCGGCGTGAATTCCACGATCGCTCCGAACCTGTTCACGGCTGCGGCCAACGACAACGGCATGGCGATCACCAACAACGTGGTGACGAACACTCAGGCGGGCGATGGCCTGCACATCGACTTCAACGGTGTCACCGGCCCAGGTGGGGCGGCGCTGGTGGGAGTCACCATCGACAGCAACACGTTTGAGCTGAACAGCGCCAACGGCATCAACTTCGATCTCGTGAATTCGCCGATGGATCAACTGACGATCACCAATAACACCGGTGGCGGTGGCGGTGGAAATCTAGTCGGTGCGACTGTGCTGTTCGGCGACTTCGGCAACGACCAAAGTGTTCTGAACACGTCAGCGGCGGGCATCAGTATTACCAGCGTCTTGATTGACCTGACCGCCCCTGACTTCTTCTATGACTCAATTGATCCGGGGGTCGCGTTCCCCTTCAATCCTGACGCGGGAATCGTTGGAGACACCGGATCGACCGGCTTAACGAGCATCGACGGGCAGCCCGTAATGCCAGGTGTGGTGCCTCTCGCAAACTTGGTTGGAGTTCCCTACCCCGGTGGAGGAAAGATTGACGATTCTCACACGCTCGCACTGACCTTCAATTCGTTTGATACCGGCGAGACGTTCGATTGGGATATTGACATGGACACGGACTCGCAAACTGCCGGTTTCATCAGTGGAATTGATGTGGCAGTCAATCCGGGAGGAGATCCCACTTGGACGGGACCAGGTACTGCGACCATTACGTTCTCGACCGGTGACGTGATCACTCAACCGTTCACACCGATTGTCGGAACTCAGTCATCCAATGTGTTGATTGTCCCCGCTGCTCCGGCAGGCAGCGGCATCGCCAACAACGGTCTCGATGGGATTCGCTTCAGCCTCAACAACTCCACACTGTCGAACATGCTGGTTGATACAAATAACATCAGTTCCAACGGCAATCCGTTGGTCGGTCACGGCGTCAACTTCCAGTCGGTTGTGAACAGCGACATCACGAATGCGCTGGTCAGCAACAACACGATTGACACGAACGCTGGCGACGGCTTCCGGCTGATCAATCCGAACACCGCCGGTGCGGCAATCGACTTGACGTTCCGAGACAACACCTCGATCAGCACCAACACCGGTGCGGGTATCAATGTTCAAATGAACAATGCCGAGGTTCTGAACCTCAACATCGAAAGCCTCGCCACGGGCAATGTGATCTCGGGAAACACTAGCTTCGGTGTTCATGCCGTGGGATTGAACAATTCCACCATCAACCTGTTCGTTGGCGACGATGTCCCCGGCGGTACGGGAGCCGCCAACCTCTTGAGTGGCAACGGCGACGCCGGGATCGGACTCGATCTGCGAGACAACTCGATCAACAACAGTTTGAACGTGTCGAACGTCACGATCAGCGGAACTGTCGCGGGTGCAGTCGATCCCAACTTCAACGGTGAGGGCTTGGCGATTCACCTCGCGAACTTCGCCACGTTGCCGAATGCGGTCATTGGCGATCCGGCCAACGCGAACACGATCTTCGGAACTAACAACGCCAGCCACGGCTTGCACATCTTGGCGGCCGACAGCGCCGTCATGAACGCCGCGGTCATCGACAACATCCAAGCCCTGACCAACACCGGTGACGGGATGAACGTCACTCGCAACGGCACCGCGAACATCACCAACATGGTGGTCCAGAACAGTACGTTCCAAGGGAACCTTGCGGACGGGATCGACATCTCCGCCCAGTTCTTCCCGAACACCGACACCTACTCGTTCATCAACAACCAAGTCCTGACGAACAACGGCCGCGGTTTGAGCTTCCTCGCTCAGGCTGACGCCCAGATCGACACGTTCCTGTCGGGTAACACCTTCAACAGCAACGGCACCGATGGTGTGCAAATTGTGACGGTGTTGGTCTCGCCGGGTGATGCCGCGATCGTGACGAGCAACGTTGGAACCTGGGTGGACAACGTCTTCTCCAACAACGGTCGCTTGAACGGTTCCGGTGGAGCTGGCCTTGAAATCAGCGGCATCCACAGCCTGAACATTGGGACGCTGGCCAATGGCAACCAGTTCATCAACAACGCGGGTGACGGCATCGAAGTGAACGCTCCTGGAACCCTCAACATTGTCAATGCGACAATCACGGGCAACAACACCGAAGGGACAGGCGACGGACGTGCTGGTATCGACATCAACTCTGTGGGAGGCAACACCTTCTCCCTGTCGAACTCGGTCATCAACAACAATCTCGGCGACGGTATCGAGATCGACAACACCGGATTCGGGTTCTCGTCTTACACGCTGACCGACAACCAAATCCGCTTCAACGGTCGGGACGGGATCGAGTACATGGACACCGGAACGGGCTTTAACACTCTGACCGTGAGCGGTACGGGAGCATTGGCCGCCCTCAACTCCCGCATCACCGACAACGGATTGCTTGGCACGGGTGGACGCGGGATCGACATCGTGGTGGCCGGTGGCAACCCGACCAGCACGGTCAGCATCGACAACACGTCGATCCTCGCCAACCGCCAAGAGGGTGTGAATGTCATCCTCTCGTCCGATGCCAACCAGGCAGGAGCCGCTTTCCGCGACAACACGTCAGGGGCCGCACTCTCTGCAACAGGTGCCATCGGTAACTCACCACTCCTCAACTTCAACTTGGGTAACACTGCTGGCAACAGGATCGACAACAACGGTCAGGTCGCGGGCAACATTGGTGGCTCGGGCTTGGTGATGCGAGTCGGTACGACACGCGGCGGCATCAATAACATCGCCTTTGCAGGCAGCTTCGCCTCGGGTGCCGATGGCGGTGTGATTGCCAACGTGGCCAACAACGTCTTCACAGGCAACTTCGGTGCAGACGTGCTGTTCGAGTCGTTCACTTCGACTGTCAATCCGGGCACCACCGGCGGAGCGTGGACCGATCAGAACACCAACCCCCGAGCCGCTCCCAACGACGACTTGTTCACTCCAAGTGGTTTCCAAAGCGATCCTCTGGCTCGATTGGACATGGTCTTCTCCAACAACATCGGCCAAGAGCTGGCTGGAACCCGCCAAGGTGCGGCCTACACCAACGACGAAGCGGTCTTCAAGTCGCGTACTCTCGGACAGGACAACGGCACGGACGGTGGTATCGACGATCAAGGGCCGTTTGGTGGTGGTGGACGCTCGCGTAACGCACAACGCTTGGCCGCACGGAACGTAGACGCTGGCGGCACGAAGCTCGAACCCGATCTCACGATTGGAGCCTCAGACCTGTTCCTGTTCCCCGGCCTCGGTGCAAGCACCTTCCGCGTTCAACAACCTGTCGCCAACGTGTTCGGTTTGGGGAACGGCTTCATCTTCGACGACATCACTCGTGATGGTGCTGGTAACAACGCGATCTACGACTCGTTCTTCGAGGCGACCGGTGTCGGTGGCGGTGGTATCGGTGGCGGTAACGGCGGACCACGCGGTATCGACACCATGCCTTGGGGCTGGACGCTCGTTCCTTAACCGCAACGAAGACAAATCTCGACAGATACTCGCAGCCCGGCTTCCCCCAGAAGCCGGGCTGTTTTCGTTGGTGGAGCAGCGTGACGCCACCAGACCCCGGTCCTGCTCCTGAGCTGTCGCCATTTTTGATGTAGGGTGGGACCAGCTCGCTTCGAGCGCCGGCCCACCATCGGAAATCGTCGAGAATTCATGGTGGGCCGGCGCGGCGAAGCGCCGCTGGTCCCACCCTACAGGTTTCACAGACCTAACAAGGCGATGGCCCTGATTCGTTGCGAGATTCTGCTGTGCAAGTTTGTTCGTGACGTGCGCTCTCTTCACGGCTGGCCCTCCTGAACGGGGTAGACCCACGCCGAGAGCGCGAGCGGCGCGACGGCCCTTCCCGCTTTGCCCTGCCAGCGGATCGAGACCGTCAGTTGTTTGGAATGCGGTCCATCGGCCCGCTCGGTCACGGTGAGCTGCCGCTCCAAACCGGGCAGCATCGCCTGCACATCGGGCGGCGCGTCGGTGAGTGTTTGTTCGCCGGGCGGCAACGCCGACCAATCCTTCACGACGGCGCGTTCGAGCAAATTGGTCGCGTGCTGCAATGCGAACTGCCGCTGTTCGGCCGACAGCCGCTCGCGAGCCACCGTCACCAGTAACGGGATCGACACGGAGAACACGACGCCGAGCAACACACAGGTCGAGATCAACTCAACCAAGGTGAAGCCACTGCGGCGCGGACTGCGAGCGACGTGTACTCGCGACACCAACCCGCAGCGTAAGCGAGGGCGTTGTGCCTTTCGGGAGTCGCGAAGCGACGGCAGCAAATAGCCTTGGGCGGTAGCCCAAGGAAACAGGCCAACAGCAACGATCTGAGCCGCGAAGCGGCGGCAGAGATTTGCGCACTCCAGTCTGACGCCGCTTCGCGGCTCAAAGCCATTCCGTTCGTGGCCCACCTTGGGCTGCCGCCCAAGGCTATTCGCTGGCGCTGCTTCGCAGCTCAAAACTCGCGACATCAAAAGGCGAGGACGATCGCTCCGAATCGCACTCGGTTCCGAGTCGTCACGACTTCGCCTTCGCTCACGCTGCGGGTTGGTGTCGGCCACCGGGGGCGGCGCGGTGAATCGACGACGACTTCTCATATTTCTCACTACGTTCCACACGGAATCAGTCTCCTCAACTGAGGTCATTCAGCAGTTTGACGAGCGGCATGAACAGGCCGATCACGACGAAGGCGACCACGACACCAAGGGCCAGGATGGCCACCGGTCGCAGCAATTCCATTGCGGCCGCCAACCGGAACAGCCAGCGGCGGTCGAGGCTCTCGGCCAGCAACTCCAAGGCCCACGGCAGATTGCCCGCGCGTTGAGCCGCCTCGATCAGAACGACTTCGCGCGTGATCAAGAAACCTTCGCGTTCGAGCAATCCCCAGCACGAATCGCCCTGCGCCAGACCGTACCGAATCGCCGCCGCCCGCCGCTGCAACAGGACCGGTCCCGAGGAACTCACGAACGGATCGAGACCTCGTTCGAGCGGAACGCCCATCGCCACGGTGCTGGCCAAGGAACGAAGGATGTCGGACGTATGCGGTCGGACGTGCCACCAACCGCCCCACTTCTGCCACAAGACCGGCCAGCCGTCGAAGTGGGCCTTCGAGATCACTCCCGCCGCTACGAACGCCGGGTAAAGCAACGGCAGTCCCAAGTACCAGTAGTTCACCACCATGTCCGAGATGTGGATCAGCAGGACCGTGAGGCGCGGCAGTTCGGTCCCAAAGTCATCGAAAATTTTCTTGAACTTCGGGATGATGTAGTACATGACGAAGCCGACCATCAGCACCATCACCGACATCACCGCCAGCGGGTAGGTGATCGCCGCGTGCGCGTCCACGGTGTCGGTCGCGTCGGTCAGTTGTTGAGTCCGCTTGACCGCCGCGTGTCGCAGCGCTTCCGCCAGCTTGCCCGCCTGCAAACCAGCCTGAATCTCCAACGTCGCCGCGCGGGAAAGCAATCCCTGCGGCACGGCCAGTTCGCTGTGCGGCAATCCCTGACGCATCCGAACCGCCAGTTCGAGCAACCGCTTGTGCCGGTCTCCCCAGCTTCCACGAGCGTAGGCTTCGACATCATCGGCGAGATTGCGGCCGGAGCGGATCGAAGTCGCCAGCATCCAGAGCAGTTCGACCTCCTGGCCGCGTCGGCGTGTGGCGGCCATCCGCAATTCGATGTCGATCAACTGCGTCGCGGCGGCGAGAAACAGCACGAACACGATCATGGCGATCGGTCGCCCGAGCAGCGCCGTGGCCAGCAGGATCAGCAGACCGATCCCCAGCGTGGCGTAACTCGACACAAACAATTGCTTCCGCAGTTGTCCTGACCACGAGGCTTCCGGCTGAATTTCGGACGAGATGCGCAACACCAGCGCGACGCCGAAAACGACGATGGGCAGCAGGAAGATCGACGCTCCAATCAACTGTTCCATGTCAGCGGTTCCGTTGTCCGTGGGGTTCGGTCGTTCGTCTTGGACTTCAAACCCCACCCCGCTTGCCGGGGTGGTTTTCAGGTCTTTGCACTATTTTACATTTTCACACTTCACATCGCAGCGACATTGAATTGAGTCGTGCAAAGACCTGATTCCACCGGGGCAAGCCCGGTGGTCTCTCGACAAAGTAGCCATCATCGCTCCGCGTGATGAGCCTGTTGAGAACAGGCGTCTGAGTCAGGGCTACCGAACTCATAAGGCTCGTCACGCGGAGCGATGACGGCTACTTTTGCTGACCGTTACGTGTTGTATAGAGACCACTTAGACAAGCCCGGTGGGGCGAGTTTCAAAACAGAGCCTCGCGGTGATGGGACGGCAACTCAAATCAATTCAATCAACTCAAATCATTCAGCAGCTTGATGAGCGGCATGAACAGGGCGATCACAATGGTTCCCAACCCGACGACGGTGAAGACCATCACGAACGGTTCGATGATCGACGACGACAGACGGGAACCGACATCGGTGCGAGCGGCATACACGTCTCCCAACCCGCGCAGTGCGTCGGCCAGCGTCTGTGGTGACGAGGTCTCGCGCAGGACATGCGCCAACGTGGCCGGGAAGCCACAGGTGAGCGCCGCCATTTCCGCTCCGACGCCCCGAGTGATGTCCGTCGCCAGTTGAAAGCTCGTCTGCCGAAGCCAGTCGTCCTCACTGGACTCACCCGCCACGAGGACTCCTTCCGTGAGCGGCAACTCGGATTCCACAAACACCGCCAGCAGGTGACAGAACTCGGTCAGCGCGGCCATTCGGAACAGCGGCCCGATCAGCGGGATGGCTGCCGACCAGCGTTGAGTCACCAACCAATGACCGCGCCATGCGAACAGCCAACCCACAATCACCGCCAGCGCCGGGAGACCTGCAAGGCATAAGATTCCGTAATCCAGCCCGAAGCGGGCCACATTCAGCACCACCAGCGTGATCCCCGGCAGCTCCGTACCGAAGTCGCTGAAAATCTTTGCGAACTGAGGCACGATGGTAAACATGATGAATCCCGTAACGCTCATCGCGGTCCCCAACAACACCGCCGGATACGCGATCGACGCCCACAGTTGCCGACGCAGTTCGTTCGAGCGGCGCGTCTGTTCGACGGTCCAATGCAGTAGTGCGTCGAGCCGCCCCATCTGGATTCCGCGCAGAGACAGCATTCGCAGTACGGGTGAGACTCGCAGGTCCGTGGTGGACAGAGCGTCGGACAGCGACTCCCCCTGTTCCAATCGCTCGATCAGCCGCCTCAACACCCGGCGCGTTCTGCCCGACGGAGTCTCCTCCGCCAATGCTCGCAGCGCCGGAATGATGGGCAACTTCGCCCGCGCGGCCGTGTCGAGTTGTTGCAACACCGGCTCCACGTCCGCAGCACGCAGCCGGTTCTCCGGGCGATCATGGTCTGACGAAGACATGATGGGGGATGATCCTCAAAGGGATGGACATTTGTAGGCCGGACCCCTTGGTCCGGTCTTAAATTCTGAGTGGCCGAACTCGTGAGAGTTCAGCGTTTTCTGAAGTCTCACGACTTCAGCTACAAAGTTTGGCTCTAACAAGGCACTAAGGTCCGGCCTACGTGGAGTCACTCGTGCATCAAACCTCTCCACAGCTCCGTCATCGGAATGAAGAACAGCAGGCTGTAAACCAACACGATGACTCCCGAAACGCAGACCGTCGTGATCACGGGAAGCCACGTCTTGAACATCGCCGCCCGATGCAAAGCGCGGCGACGATACGACGCGGACAACAATTCCAAGGTCTGGATCAGCGTCCCCTCTTGTTCCGACGTGGCCAGCATCCAGCGCATCAGCGGCGGCAGCGCCTTTGCGTGTGGAATGGCTTCCGCCAGTGAGGCTCCACGCTGCAACTCATCACTCACACGCGCCGCCGCTTTTTGCAGACGACGGTTGTCGGTCGCGTCGCCCGCGCGGCGGAACGCGGCTTCCAACGGCAGTCCGTGTGAGACCTGTAACCGCAACAACTCGACGAACTGCGACCAGTTCAAGTAGCGATGAACGGAGGCCACGCCGGGGATCAAACTCCACGCCATCAGACTTCCCGCCCGAGGGCCGCGCACCAGCAGGATCACGATCAACGACGCCACCAGCGCGACGGGAATGAACACTCCCCAGATCGGCACGGAACCATGCAACACGCGCAACACATCGAATGCGAGGCAGTTCGGAAATCGAAACATCTCGGCGGTGGAGAGGTAGGCGGGCGTGACCGTCAGCACGAACAGCACGAACAGTGCGTGACCGATCACCATGACGATGGCCGGGTAGACGAGTGCCAGCGCGATCCGCTGCTGCGCGTCCTGATTGACCTGTGCCGAAAGCGTCAGCGATTCGAGAGCCTCACCCAGCCGTCCCGATTGCAGACCCGCACCGACGACCGCCGTGTAGACCGGCGACACGGCTGGTCCCTCCTGCGCCAAAGCGTCAGGCAACGACAGCCCGCTCGACAACCGATTCGCCAATCGCTCAGTCAGGCCACTCAATCGAGACGCCACGCTGCCTCCGATCCCGCGCAAGCCCAGTTCGAGCGGAATCCCCGCCTTGACCAACGCGATGATCTCGCGATTGAGCGCGAGCAGATCATCCAAGCGAGGAGGTGCGGCACTGTTCATGGGAAGCATTCGTTCTCAAAAGACTTCGTTCGCGAACAACGGAATTGGCAGGGATCGTTCGTTCTGCTCGATCTCAACTTCGTACTGGCTGACACGCTTTTCGGTGGTGGCTCTCGGGTGGAGGGTTTCGAGCGTCAGCTCGTCCCAATGCCTTTCGGAGCGGGGGTGGCGTCAGCCCCCTGTGCCTTCGTCTTTGTCTCTTGGGCGTCAGCCCCTGCTTCGATCAACGAGGAATCAGGGGGCTGACGCCCAATGGCACTTACTTTGAGCGAATTTAAAATTGACGATCGATGCAACGTAGCTGAATTCGTGAGAATTCAGCCGGCTTTGACGATCCTCTGAAGTCTTACGACTTCAGCTACACCCCAAAGTGAGTGCCAT
>JAYTQJ010000601.1:0-7256 GCA_043746775.1 Schlesneria sp. | reverse complement strand
CATCCGCGCTACTTTGGAAAGTCACAAAGCCGATCCGTTGTAGCGCGGATGGCAAAGCCGGGGCGCGAATCACCGCAACCTGACTGGTCCATCGACGGAGGCACGCGCCATGACCGACAGACTCTCAATACCAAACCGATCACACTTGTCGCGCCGCAGTTTCTTGTGGGAGTGCGGCGGCGGGTTGGGCGGCGTCGCACTCGCGGCAATGTTGGATCGCGACGGCACGCTGTCTGGCGAGCGAACTCTGCTGGGAGCGGATGCGAACGCCCCTCGCTCGCCGCTGGCGAGCCGTCTGCCGCATCAAGCCGCGCGCGCGACGAACGTCATTCAAATCTTCTGCCCCGGCGGGATGAGTCACGTCGATACGTGGGACTACAAACCCGAGCTGGAACGTCAGCACGGGAAGCCGTTCGATCCCGAGTTGGGCAAGCAGACGTTCGCGGGGATCGGTGGCAACTATGCGAAGAGCCACTGGCCGTTTCGTCAACACGGCGAATGCGGGCGGTGGTTGAGCGATCTCTTCCCGCGATTGGCCGGTCACGTCGATGACATGGCCTTCGTCTACTCGATGCAGAGCAAGTCAGCCTTGCATGGTCCCGCAATGTTTATGGCGAACAGCGGCTTCATCCGACCGGGCTTTCCGAGCATGGGAGCGTGGGTGACGTATGGCCTTGGCAGTGAGAGCGAAAATCTCCCCGCCTTCGTCGTGCTGCCCGATCCGCGCGGGTTGCCGCCGGGCGGACTGGCCAATTGGGGTGCGGGCTTTCTCCCCGCCGTCCATCAGGGAACGGTCATCGAGACGGCAGCGAATCGACCTGCCATCGCGGATCTCTTCCCGCCCACCGAGCGCGCCGTTTCGTCCGATGCCGAGCGCGAAGGACGTGCGTTTCTGAGAAGCCTCAACGTGGAACATGCCTCGCACCGCAGTGACTCGCTCTTGGAAGCTCGCATCGCGTCGTATGAACTCGCCGCACGCTTACAGCTCAGCGCGCCCGATGCTGTCAACTTGGACGGCGAGAGTGCGACGACACGAACGCCGTATGAACTCGATGATCCCGATGTCGGGCCATTCGGGCGACAGTGTTTGCTCGCGCGGCGGTTAGTTGAACGTGGTGTCCGCTTCGTCCAAATCTTCTGCGGGGCCGAGAACACGTCGTCGAAAAAGATTCGCCCGAACTGGGACAGTCACGAAGACATCGTCCGCGATCACGGCTATTGGGGCCGAGTTCTCGACACGGGAGCCAGTGCGTTGTTGGCCGATCTGAAGAGTCGCGGGCTGCTCGAATCGACGCTCGTGATTTGCACGTCCGAGTTCGGCCGACAACCGTTCATGCAAGGCTCACAAAAAGGACGCGATCACAACCCCGGCGTCTTCACCGCGTGGCTGGCGGGAGGTGGCATTCGCGGCGGCAGCAGTCATGGCACGAGCGACGACCTCGGCTGGCAAGCGGCCGAGAATCCCAGCTATTCGTATGACCTGCACGCCACCGCACTGCACTTGTTGGGACTCGATCACGAACGGCTGAGCTTCTATCACAACGGCATCGCACGGCGACTGACCGATGTGCATGGCCACGTCATCCAACCGATCATCGAAGCGTCGGTGTGATGGTTGGTGGGGCGGGGACAATGCTTGGTTCGACCTCGCACGGCTTGGATGGATTCGTACTACGAGGTCTCAGATTCTTGTTCGCTTGCGCGGATTTGAACGGACGCGCGATCGGGGTCAGGCGGTGCATTTGAATTCCTCTGCCCTCATTCTCTTGCCATTTCCGTCTCGATATGGAGGTGTCCAATCGCTCAAAAAACGTTGGCAGAAGAATGAAGCCATTGAGCCAAATCGTCGCGTGGGCGGCACCTACGCCCGGACTTGGATTGCGGCCAATCGCCGCGCCGTTTCACCGCGTGAGCTGTAAGAACAGTGGCATCTCGCGCCGCGATCGTTCTCTGTTTCGAGAACCCGGCTTGTTGAAGAAACTCGTTGCTGACACCGATGAAGTTGTCTCCATACAATCCTCGCCGTGCCACAGCCACCGCCGGGAACTGCCGAAGCTTTCGCCAAGTCTCGACGAGGTCACTCCACTTTGAGTATCGAATTCCCGACATGACGCACGACACCGTTGGCCGACCGATGGAGATTTTGCTCGTTGAAGACAGCCTGACTTTCGCGCGACTCGCGATTGGGGCGCTCAAGAACGGTCGCGTGCAGCACCGGCTAACATGGCTGACCGACGGGGCTGAAGCATGGCGGTTCCTGCAACGAGAAGGGGTCTACACTCAAGCCCCGCGGCCGGACTTGCTATTGCTCGACCTGATGTTGCCGGGACTCAACGGCACCGAGTTGCTGGCCCGCTTGCGAGCCGATCCCTCGCTGCGTCAACTTCCCGTGATCGTGATGACCGGCGAAGGCGACGCGTTCAGCGCGAAGGAACTCCCCGTCGAAGCCTTTCTGACCAAGCCACTCGCATTCGACAAGTTCATCGACATCGTGCGGCAACTCTCCGCCTTCTGGCAGGCCGACATGGTGGTTCCCGCACATGCCACGAGCCTGCCGCTGGCCGAAGACATCGAGTTGGTGTGAAGCGTCGGGCCGTTCACGGATTCGATGTTTCCCTTCCCGCTTGTGTCTCAAAGAGGGACTAGGAACGTGTCTGTGGCGTTCCAAAAACAGCGGATTTCTCATGCTGGACGTTGCCTGACACCCGCTTGCGACTGCGATGGCCCGTTCTTACCATGTCGCCGGTTTGCCGAGTCCGGAAGCTCCGGTTGGCGGGAGGTTGATGCCGGGAGCGGCCTCAGAGACGTTTTTTTTCGGCTCGCCGCCGCCAACTCCCAACATCCGTTCCACTTCCGCCGTACACTCGCCGCTGTCGCGAATGTGTCGCTGCGGACACTCTGTTTTGAAGTCTGCTCGGTTGGCCTGTGCTGGCCGAGATCGTGTTTGTTCGATTTTTCTCAGTCATCTTGTCGAGAACGGGAATCTGCATGAGCCAGCCCGGCCAATCCAACGAGTCCGTCATCGAAGTCCGCAACCTCACCAAGGTCTACCGCGACTTTTGGGGTCGCCCCAAGGTTCGGGCACTCAATGCTTTGAGCTTGGACATCAAAAAGGGAGAGGTGTTCGGGTTGCTCGGCCCGAACGGGTCCGGCAAGACCACGACCCTCAAACTGCTGCTCGGCCTGCTCTTTCCGACGGAAGGCGACATCACGATTCTCGGCAAGCCCGCCGCGGACGTGAGCAAGAACGAACGGATCGGATACCTCCCTGAGGAGTCGTATCTGTACCGGTTCTTGAACGCTCACGAGACGCTCGATTTTTACGGGCGACTCTTCAAGATGCCCGCCAGCGTGCGGAAGGAACGGGCCGAAAAGTTGCTCGACATGGTGAAGCTCGCGCCGCAAGCGCGTCGCCGCCAGTTGAAGGAGTACTCGAAGGGGATGACCCGCCGCATCGGTGTGGCGCAGGCCCTCATCAACGACCCCGATCTGGTCATGCTCGACGAACCGACCAGCGGTCTCGACCCGCTCGGTAATCGCGACATGAAAGACCTGATCCTCGATCTGAAGAAGCAGGGAAAGACCGTGCTGATGTGCAGCCACCTGCTGGCCGACGTGCAGGACGTGTGTGACCGCATCGCGATTCTTTACGGTGGTGAACTGAAGGTCATGGGCCGCGTCGATGAGCTGCTTAAGGCTCAAGACGAAACCCAAATCCTGAGTTCCAAGCTGAGTCCCGAGGCGATCAGGGACATCGAAGCGGTCATCAAGAAGCACGGCGCGAACGTTCTGAAGGTCGATCAACCGACCGCGAACCTCGAAGACCTGTTCCTGAAGACCGTGCAGGAAAGCCGCGAACGCCCCGGCCATCGACTCGTGCAAGAAGGCAAGTCGGGGGCATAGGGTCCCGTCGAAGAACAACTCCGTAGGACGGGCACTCCTGCCCATCCTACAGTCCGTTTCCATCCGTCTTCGTTTTGAGGGCATCCCTCTGCCATGTCATTCGACCCGCATCCACTGCTGATCTGGTTCCAAAAGTATCCCAACGGAGCCATTGCCCTGGGGGCGATTCCCGTCTGGTTCATTATCGCGGGCGGCTTGGCACTGCTCGTGCTTTCCGTCTCGGCCGTGAGCGTCTTCGTCACTCATCGTGGTGCTGGCGGCAAGCTGTTCCTTCGCGAACTGTCGGGCTGCATCTCCGATGTCCTCAGTCTGTCGCCACGCCGGATCGGAGCCTTGGCGAAGCTAACGTTCCTCGAAGCCTATCGCCGCAAAGCCCTCGCGGTGTTCGTCGTGTTCGCGCTGTTATTCATGTTCGCGGGCTGGTTCATGGGCGACTCGAAGGAAATCACCAACGATCAGGTCAAGGTTTACATCAGCTTCGTGCTGAGAGCGATCAGTTGGCTGGTGTTGCCCGTCGTGCTGGTGTTGAGTTGCTTCGGCATTCCGGAAGACATCCGCCTGCGATCATTGCACACGGTCGTCACGAAGCCTGCTCGCCGACTTGAGATCGTGCTGGGTCGCGTGATCGGCTTCAGTCTGATTGGCACGGTCGTTCTGCTCGTGATGTCGTCTGTCGGTTATGTCTGGATCGTCCGGCAGATTCCCAAGACAGCGAAGGACCAAGGGCTGCTCTCCTGTCGCGTCCCTGTTTACGGATCGCTGACATTTCTTGATCGTGCGGGAACTCCGGCGGCCAAAGGGATCAATACGGGCGACCTGTGGGAGTTCCGCTCGTACATCGAAGGCGCCACTGCCGCGCGAGCCATCTGGACGTTCAAGAACATGGATGCTTCGGCACTCGATGCGGAAGGGAACCTGCACCTTGAGAATCAGTTCACCGCATTCCGCAGCTACAAGGGGGACATGAAGCGGCAGTTGCTGTTCGACTTCAAGTTCATCAATCCCGAAAAGCCGACCGCTCCGAACCAGCCTTTGACATTCACCACCGATGCGCGACAGGTCAACGAGTTCCGTGGCGTGACCGACAAGATCCATCGCAAGCTCGGCCGTGTCGGTGATGAGAAGACGTATGACTTGATCGATGACTTTGTGATGAAGGATGGCTCACTCATCGTGGAAGTCTCCTGCATCGACCGCGAGCAGTATCTTGGAATGGCCCGTCCGGACTTGTTCGTCCGCCGGCCCGATCAACCGTTTTACATTGGCTATGCGAAGGCGGTGCTGGGTATCGAGCTGCTACTGATCCTCGTGACGATCATGAGCGTCACGGCAAGCACGTTCCTCAAGGGGCCGATCGCAGCGGTGCTCACGTCCTGCCTGTTGATGCTCGGCGGCGAAGACTCGCACAACTTCATGGACGAACTCGTCTTCGGCAAGTTCAAAGGGGGCGGCTTCCTAGAGTCGATCTACCGCATCATTACTCACATGAATCCGACGACCGACCTGCCGGACAACCCCGCGTTCGTTGGCATGAGGTTCTTCGACGCCGGACTCACCAACTTTCTGTGGCTCTGCAAGCAGGTCATCCCCCGATTGCAGTACTTCAACATGTCTGACTACGTCTCGAACGGGTTCGATGTCCCTTGGGATGCCTCCGTCGTCCCGAGCATGTTGGTGACGCTGGGCTACTTGGTCCCGTGCGTGCTGTTGGGATACTTCGCACTGCGGATTCGTGAATTGGAGTCCAAATGAACAACATGACCACCGCTCAATCCCGCAAGCTGACGTATCTCGGCGGGATCGTGTTTCTCCTGATCCCCATCATTTGGTTGGGCCTGCCGTCCGACGGCAAAGCCGGCTCGGGTGGCAAGCTTGCTCAGCTTCGCTCGCAATATGAGTTGGGCGAAAGCGACCTCGGCGATGTCGATCCCTCCAGCGCGGCGATGAACTTGGTGCTGCTCGGAATGCGCGGCGTCGCGGTCAATCTGCTGTGGGTCGATCTCGACAAGCAGAAGGACATGAAACGCTGGGCCGAAATGCAGGCGGTCACCGAGTCGATCGTGCGCCTGCAACCTCACTTTGAAAAAGTGTGGGAGTTCAACGGCTGGAACTTGGCGTTCAACACGTCCGCCGAATGGGATGCCGTTCCCGATCGCTATTACTGGGTGAAGGCCGGAGGCAAGTTCCTCAAGCGCGGGGTCGAGCGCAACCGCAAATCGACGCACCTGCAATACCACGTTGCCAACGTCTTGCAAAAGAAGATTGGGATCGCGGACGAGTCGAAAGACTACCGCCGGTTCTTCCGGCACGATCCCGATCCGAAGTTCAACGGCGGTATCGATCCCGAGTTCAATCCCGACGATCTCGATAGCTACCTCGCGGCGAAGGCGGCGGCGGAGTTGGCCTGCATCAAGGAAGAGACTCGCCCGCAGCACATCTTGGATCGCAGCCTGTTCCGCTCGATGCCCGCCCGCTGCCAGTTCGACTACGCCATGGTGCTGCAAAAGGACGGCAAGTTCGGCGAAGAGACTCGTGAAGCTTGGCAACTGGCGCTGAACGACTGGACTCAAAAGTACGGCAAGGAAACGTTCCACGTCTCCATGGGCGACGAACAGTTCGACATCCAATTGGAGATGAATCGCGAAGACATCAAGGCGTTCGTGAAGTCTCCCGACGACGCCGTGAAGCTCACTCGTGCCGTCGAGTCCTACCGCCGGATGGTCAACTATTACTACTGGCGCATGCGCGGGAACGCCGAGGCGGATCGTGAAACATCGGAAGCACATCGCGACCTGTACGAAGCTAACCAGTTCTACCGCAAGCAGGAATTGGAGAAGGCTCGTGCCTCGGCCCTGTCCGGGATGACGACGTTTGATGCGGTCTTGCACAAGAAGGGCTACGAAGAACTGAAAGACGAAGACACTCTCGTCGAAGAGTGCCTGCTGGGAATCATGGTCTGGGAAGATACTCACCGCATCAGCAGCGAACGCGTTCCGGATGAGTTCCCACTGAAGTGGCTGAAACAGGAACGGTTGGGTAACGAAAGCACGATGCAGAACGTTTCCCGTGCCTTCAAACGACTATTCCTCGATAACTGACCGGATCGAGTGAGAGGAGAGTCTCACCAATTTGAATTCCAGCCGTCACACGGATGCCTTGTCCGTGCGACGGCTTTTCCATTGGCGATCCGCACAGCAGGGCCAATGCCTTTTTGAAGCTGGGCTGGACGTAGGGTGGGACCAGCGGCGTTTCGCCGCGCCGGCCCACCATGATTTCAAACGATTGCACGATGGTGGGCCGGCGCTCGAACTGAGCTTGTCCCACCCTCCTGAGGAACAGACCTCTGCTTGTCT
>JAYTQJ010000600.1:0-17645 GCA_043746775.1 Schlesneria sp. | reverse complement strand
TAGCAGCCTGTTGAAAAAGGACCGTAGGGTGGGACCAGCGGCGCTTCGCCGCGCCGGCCCACCATCAAACACAGAGACTTTATCTTGGTGGGCCAGCGCTCGAAGCGAGCTTGTCCCACCCTACAGATGATTTTCAACAGACTGTTAAACGAGGAGACGATTTCGTGCCGATTCTTGACCTCCCCGGAACGCCGGAAGTGCCAAGTAGTTATTCCGTTCCCGTGGGGGACACTCGTGAGTAAGGAACGGTAGCAAATTGGCTTGGATGCCCCTCCACCTCTTCTCTCAGTTCGCCTTCTCTGTGCCTCTGTGACTTGTTCACAAACCTCTCTCTCGGTCAATTTTGAAATGGCTCATCCGGCGTTTCGGGGAGGTCCCTGAAGAGGGCCCTCCCGTTCCCGCAGAAATCGGTTTCGTCGGATGAAAGACGTGCATGCCAAAAGTAGCCTTCCTCGCTCCGCGTGAAGTGAGCCGAGTCACCAGCGACCCGAGTACGCGGGAAGCAGCGTCATTCCGCGTTCGGCTCTCTTCACGCGGAGCGATGAAGGCTCCTGAGGAACTCCCCTTTGGAGTGCGGCGGCTCGACGCCGCTTTTGTTTCTCTCTTTCTCTCTTGCCGCCGCCAAAGTCGAAAGGGGGAAGACGAGAAACAAAAATCCCAAAGCGGCGTCGAGCCGCCGCACTTCAAAAGGAGGCGGGATCAGTCTCTGCCCCCAGTTCCTCACCAACGAGTGTCCCCCACGGGAACGGGAAAACTACTTTTGGCGGGCGCATCAGGAAAGGGTTCTGAGCGGATCTGTTTTTAGCCCGGCGGGCGGCAGGTCGTCGCCCACGGCGTGAGCCGTGGGTCAGCCTGACATCCACGCCGTTAGCCCTGAAAGGAAAAGCAGTTAAGGATTTCAGTAGCAGAATTCGTGAGAATTCTGACGCCCCGATGACTCGCCAGAAGTCTTACGACTTCTGCTACGTTCGATTGGTTGCCCAACGGGGCGACCGTTCCTCGATCAGACGAACGATTGGCCCGTTGGGCCGGAAGAATCTGACCACCGATTAACGACTGCACCCATCGACACCCTCCTTCACACTTCGGTTTGGTGGGGTTGAATCGGCAGAACGAGCCGCAGTCATTTCCGGCAGGCTTTCCACATTCCGGACAATCGCGATTTTCGGATTCTTCCGGACATTCGATACAGATTGCCAAGTCGTCAGTCCGATAGAGACGGTAAGTGCGGATTCTCGCGCCCATGCTGAGTCATCACACGACTCACGCAGTTCCGGCTCACGGCGTTCAAATCAGGGAACGACTGATGCGGACTAGGCAATGGTTGAAGACATTATTGAGTGGGTGCCTCGCTGTGGCGGGAGGTTTGACGGCTCACGCCCAAGAACCCCCGTTCCAACAGTTCGGCCCCGGCAATCCGGACGCCGTGGGGATGCTTCCTCCACCGTACAACACGAACTACGGAGCCGCTCCGCAGTCGTATACGGGGATGGAACAGGCGGGCTATCCGCCCGGAGCCAATCCGTGGCCCAACGTCTCCCCATACATGGGGCCGGCCGTTGACCAGACGACGTACGAGAACGGCACTTGGTTCAACCAGCAACGCTCTGGCAGACGCCAATACTACTTCTCGACCGAGGCCCTCATCGGCCGGACGAGTGTTGGGAGTGGAGCGTTGGTGGGTGCTCACGGGGTGAACCTCATCCCACATATCCCTGGTCAGACGATCGTCAACCAGAATCAGCAATTCTTCGAGAGCATTAGCTTTGCCACCAACCTCAATACGCCGGATCGATTCGTCGTGGCAACGGCTGGTGGTGGTGGTGGAAACGGTGTCGGGACCGGCGACATTCAAGTCTTCACTCCCCGAAACTACAACCAAATTTCCAACCCGGAACGAGCGGGTGGACTGCGAACGACTTGGGGTTGGTTCAATCCCGATGAGACTGGTTTTCAGTTGTCAGCCTTTTGGCTGAACAACAGTACCGGGGAATACAACAGCGGCTTGGGGCTTCACTACGACCCGCTACTGTTCGCATTTCCAGGATACGACCAGTCACAAATCCGCGCGTTCACCGGCATCCCTCTGCAAGGCGCGGATTCGGATGGAGACCTCCACCCCGGTGTTGTTCAGCCTTTCGACTTGTTCTACCGACTGCGTCTGGAATCGCAGATCATGGGGACACATCTTGATTGGTACGGCACTCCGATTGTCGATGGGCAGACCATGAAGATCCGCCCGATTGCAGGTGTGCGCTACATCAATCTCATCGAGCAGTTCGCGTTCCACGGAGCCGACTCCGGGGAAGGCTACAGCATCCAAGGTGCGTCGTTACAAGCGGGCGGAAACAACGCCGCCACGCGGTCCGCTGTCGGAGGTCCGGTTGCGTTCGATCCCTTGTTCTCAATTCCCGATGTCATGCAATCGCAGTTGTTGTCACGGACTCAGACTCAACTGCTTGGGCCTGAGGCGGGATTGAGACTCGACATGGGCGGAGACTCCTTCAAGATTTGGACTCAGACCAAAGTCGGTCTCTTGGGGAACAATGCCACCCGCAAACTCAGTGGTTTCAATATCGGTGACGCATACTATGCTGAGAACGGCCGGACCATCCCGATCATGCCCCGTGATGACATTGCCGCGACCTCGTTCGCCAGCAAGGACACGACCTCGTTCCTGTCTCCGATGTTCGAGCAGTCTATCTTCATGAAGACCCACCCGTTTGAGAGCATGCCGATCATGAGGAAGTCCTCAATCATGCGAGCCGCCGAATTCCAAGCGGGCTACACGTTCCTCGTATTGGGGTCCGTCTACCGTCCGGCTCAAGTCATTAACTGGCAGGCATTCCCCGTGAATCCGCAGTTGCAGGATCGCCGATCGACGTACACGAACGGAACCTTCAGCTTCGGTGTCGAGTGGGCCTACTGAACTTACAGATGACGAAGTCACAAAAACAAACAGCCCGGTGAGATGTTTCTCATCGGGCTGCTTCGTTTGAAAGATCATTACTACCGCGAAAGAGCTACGTGGCTGCGACCTCAGCACCCACGACAGCCAATTCTTCGGTGATCGCTTCGACCGTCGATGGCTCGAAGTCGAGCTGCTTCTGATCGGCGACTTCCTTGGCTCGCACGGTGATCGTGTTGTGGCCTTCAAACGCCCCTTGAAGAAGGTTCTCGGAGAGTGGGTCTTCGATGTAGGTCTCGACGGCCCGGCGCAGTGGTCGTGCCCCGTACTCGGTGGCGTTCCCCTTGCTGACGATGAACTGCTTTGCTTCGTCAGTCAGAACCAGGGCGAGGCCCTTCTCGGCGAGACGTTCGCGCACCTTTGACAGTTCGATTTCCACGATCTGTTTCAGATGCTCTTCATTGAGTGAACGGAACACGACGATTTCATCCAAGCGTCCGAGGAACTCGGGCTTGAACTCGCGTTCCAGCTCGTGCTGGAGACGTTCCTTCATGCGGTCGTAGCTGGTGTCGTTGTCCTTCGGTGCGAAACCGAACTCGTTGTTGATGGCCAACGCACCGGCGTTGGTCGTCATGATGAGCACGGTGTTTTTGAAATCGACCTTCCGACCGAAGCTGTCGGTCAGATGGCCTTCCTCCATGATCTGGAGCAGCATGTTGAAGACATCGGGGTGAGCCTTCTCGATTTCGTCGAGCAACACCACGGCGTACGGTCGGCGGCGAATTTTCTCGGTGAGCTGACCGCCCTCTTCGTAACCGACAAATCCCGGCGGAGCACCAATCAGGCGGCTGACGTTGTGCTTCTCCATGTACTCGCTCATGTCGATCTGGATCAGGGCATCCTGATCGCCGAACAGGAACTCGGCGAGCGTCTTGGCGGAGAGTGTCTTGCCAACACCGGTCGGACCGGCGAACAGGAACACACCCGTCGGACGGCGCGGATCCTTCAACCCGCTGCGACTGCGGCGCACGGCTTTCGCCACTTGCTTGATCGCTTCGTTTTGACTGACCACGCGACGATGCAGTTCGTCTTCCATGCCCATCAGGCGCACGGCGTCTTCGCTGGAGAGGCGTGTCAGCGGAATGCCCGTCATTTTGGCGACGACTTCCGAGATGACTTCGGCATCGACGACGCCGTCCTTCTCTTTGGACTTCTCGCGCCAGTCCTTGTTCAGACCTTCTTTCTTCTTCTTGAGCTTATCCGCCTGATCGCGCAGTGACGCGGCCTTCTCGAAGTCTTGATTGGCGACGGCCTCTTCCTTCTGCGCGTTGAGCCGTTCGACTTCCTCTTCGATTTCCTTGAGGTCTGGCGGACGGACCATCGATTTGAGTCGGATGCGAGCACCCGCTTCGTCAATCACGTCGATCGCCTTGTCAGGCAGACACCGTGCGGTGATGTAACGTGTCGAAAGTTCGACGGCCTTGGCCAGCGCATCGTCCGTAATTTGAACGCGGTGATGTTGCTCGTACCGATCGCGGAGACCTTTGAGAATCTCAATTGTTTGCGCCGGTGACGGCGGTTCGACGATGACGTTTTGGAAGCGGCGTTCGAGTGCCCCGTCCTTCTCGATGTACTTGCGGAACTCATCGAGCGTCGTGGCACCGATGCACTGAATCTCACCGCGTGACAGAGCGGGCTTGAGGACGTTCGAGGCATCAATTGCCCCTTCCGCGCCACCGGCACCGACCAACGTGTGCAGCTCGTCGATGAACAGGATCGTGTTCTTGGCACGTTTGACTTCGTTCATCACCGCCTTGATGCGCTCTTCAAACTGACCGCGATACTTCGTTCCGGCGACCATCATTGCGAGGTCGAGGACGACGATGCGCTTGTCGCGCAGCAACTCGGGGACTTCGCCGCTGACGACCATCTGGGCGAAGCCTTCGACGATGGCGGTCTTGCCCACGCCCGCTTCACCCAACAGAACAGGATTGTTCTTCTGACGGCGACAGAGAATCTGGATCACACGTTCGATCTCGTTCGCGCGACCGATCACGGGATCGAGTTTGTTCTGGCGAGCCAACTCGGTGAGATCGCGTCCGAAGCTGTCGAGGGCCGGTGTCTTGCTCTTGCCCGACTTGCCGCTGCCACCACCACTTCCGCTCCCGCCACCACCGCCTCCGCT
Source organism: Schlesneria sp. (assembly GCA_043746775.1). Classification (GTDB taxonomy): domain Bacteria; phylum Planctomycetota; class Planctomycetia; order Planctomycetales; family Planctomycetaceae; genus Schlesneria. The sequence goes on along the minus strand of JAYTQJ010000600.1, from coordinate 12,552 downwards.
GCGTTCTTGAGTCCCCGTGCCACCGCCCCCTTCGCCACCGTCCATGCCGTGGCCGAGCAGGTTCAACACTTCTTCTCGCACGTCTTCCAGCTTCAGGCCAAGATTCATCAGCACCTGTGCGGCCACACCTTCTTGCTCACGAATCAGTCCGAGGAGCAGGTGTTCGGTGCCGACGTAGTTGTGGTTGAGGTTCCGCGCCTCTTCCATCGCGTACTCGATCACCTTCTTGGCGCGAGGCGTCTGAGGCAGCTTGCCCATCGTGACCATGTCCGGTCCCGATTGAACGATCTTCTCGACCTCAAGGCGAATCTTGCGGAGATCGACATCAAGGTTCTTCAGCACGTTGGCAGCAACGCCAGAACCTTCCTTCACCAGCCCGAGCAGGATGTGCTCGGTGCCAATGTATTCATGGTTGAACCGCTGGGCTTCTTGATTGGCCAGTTGCATTACCTTGCGGGCGCGATCAGTGAATCGCTCGTACATGCGGAAGCCTCCGAAGGGGGGATGAGTGGGTCGTCCCACGGTGAATGCGGGGTGGAATGGCGTGTGGTGTGAGTCACACACATCTCGTAGTCCGGACCCCTTGGTCCGGCTGTCTCTCACGGCCGGACCAAGGGGTCCAGCCTACGAATGAAACTGTATTGGCAAGGTTGCTGGAGTCAGGGGCAAGATGTCGGGCAAGGATACGTCACCGTTGAGAAGGCGAGGCGATTTTTGAATGTTTTGGGTTGGCTAACAGGTGAGGATCATGCCCGGCGTGTCGAACAATTCCCCGCGACAATTGCTACAACCAACTCAATCCGAAAACGTGTGAAGATCGCCTCAACCGGTCTTCAATGGCGGGCGATTCTAGTGGTGTGTCTGATGGAGGGCAAGGAGCCTCCCGGCCTTGCGCAGAGCCTGCAACTTGCGTTCAACAAGCTTGATTTGAGGCGAGGCATCACGTACCACAGCCCGCTCTGCTCACCTCAGAAAGTGCCGCTGTGACGACTCCCTCAACCCAGACGTATCGCATTCTCGACGCCGCCGCGAACCGCGCCAGTGAGGGGTTGCGCGTCGTCGAAGACTATGCCCGATTCGGTCTCAACGACGCACATCTGTCACGTCTGTTGAAGGAGTGCCGCCACGAATTGGCATCCGTTCTGACGGCTCTTTCCCCCGCCCAACGCCTCGCCGCGCGAGACACGCTCGGCGATGTGGGAACTTCCATCGGCACCCCTTCCGAATATCAACGCGGCTCGGTCGAGGACGTGGCCTGCGCGTCGTTCAAGCGAGTCCAAGAAGCCCTCCGAACGCTCGAAGAGTTCAGCAAGCTGCTCGGCGATGACGACGACCAACGCGGCCTCGAAACACTAACCCGAAGCGCGAGCGTCAGCGGGCATGGCGCGAGTTCCAATCTGGGATCGCCAGACCGAGCATCCTCGCTCACGCTTCGGGTTCGTGTTGGATCGACCTCCTCAGCGATCGCGCGGCGCTTCGAGCAACTCCGCTACCGGCTCTACACCGCCGAGAAGGCTGTGCTGCGAACGCGGTTCGCGCGCGACCGGCTGTTCGACCAGCGGCTCTATCTGTTGGTCACGGCCTCCGCCTGCCATGCCGGGTGCGAACCGGTCGTGCGCGCGGCAATGACGGCGGGCGTCAAGCTCATCCAGATGCGCGAGAAGTCGCTCACAGATCGGGAACTCGTCGCGCAGGCACGTCGGCTGCGTGCATGGACCCGCGACGCGGACGCCTTACTCATCGTGAACGACCGTCCCGACATCGCAGTCCTCGCGGAAGCCGACGGCGTTCACATCGGGCAGGACGAACTGTCCGTCAGCGATGCGCGGCGGATCGTTGGACCAGACCGGTTGATCGGCGTCTCGACTCACTCGATTGAACAAGCGCGGCAGGCGGTCCTCGACGGCGCGGACTATCTCGGCGTCGGCCCGACGTTTCCGAGTGGTACGAAGTCGTTCGAGTCCTTCGCCGGACTCGACTTCATCCGCCAAGTCGCCGCTGAGATCACGCTCCCGTGGTTCGCGATCGGCGGCATCGATGCGAACAACATTGCAGCAGTGCTTGAAGCGGGCGCGAGTCGCATCGCCGTCAGCGGTGCGATCCTCACCGCGAGCGATCCTCACGCCGCCGCATCAGAATTGCTGGCAAACCTATCCGCCCGTTGAACAACGTAGGGTAACAGCCTGTTGAAAAACGTAACTTGGACGCCCTCGTCCGAGTGATTTCGAGTTGAAAACGGACGGACGAGGGCGTCCATCCTACGTTGTTCAACGGGCTGCTATCACATTCCCCATTTCAATCTAAGTGTTCACCGATGCTCGCTGTGACTGCCGTTGATTCATCGCGTCGCGAACTCGCGCTGCGTTTGTTGTTCGCCCGCTTCCCCGTTGAGGAGCAGTCGGCCCGCCTGCGCGAGACCTTACTGGCCGCCGAGCGAGGGAGCCTGAACCTGGATGGCCTGTTGCTCGCGACTCTGCAGTCGCAGCCGGATGACACCCAGCCCCAAGCCGAGGACCTCCCCGTTGGCGCGGCTCTCGTGATGTTTCAGTCAGACGGCATCGCGCTTGTTTGGCCACCCGTGGTGAGTTGTGGAGCCGCCGATGAGATCGCCGTCGAAGACGTACTCATGACGGAACTCTGTCGGCGCATCGACGCCACCGACGCGAAGCTCGCGCAGTCGTTGCTCACGCCTGATGACGTTGTCGAATCAAAGCTCCTCGCACGACATGGCTTCACGCACGGAGCCGACCTCTTCTTTTTGGCGCGAACGCTGCAACCGACGGACGAGCCGTTCGCGGCGAGCGGCTCACCGCTCGCGCAGCGACGCATCACGGTGGAGACGTTTGATGCCTGCAACGCCGAACGATTTGCATCGGTCCTCGAACAGTCGTACCAGCACAGCTTGGACTGTCCCGATCTGAAGGACTTCCGCAGCGGAGCCGAAGCGTTGGCCAGCCACAAGCTGTCGGGAGTCTTCGATCCGTCCGCGTGGTCGCTCTACATCATTGATGGGCGCGACGCGGGCGTGTTGCTGTTGAATGAGCATCCCGATCAGAACGCCATCGAACTGGTTTACATGGGTGTCACTCCTGATCTGCGCGGAATTGGCTTGGGACGTGAGATGCTTCGTCGCGGGCTGCAGCTCGCAGCGGAGCGCTCGCGCGCCGCGATGTTTCTCGCCGTTGATTGCAAAAACAACTACGCCAATGCGGTTTATGCTGAGTTCTTCTTCGCGGAGTTGGCTCGTCGTCGAGTGATGCTCCGGCAGCGCGCGCCTTCGGCACGACAGTAATCCACAGCTTATGCACATTCGCCAGCGACCCGCGCGACGTGAACAAATGTGAACAGGATCGCTTCAAGTTCTCCGGGTTGAGGGACTTTCACAGTGCTGTCTCAACTGAGAATTTTTCGCGCAGTTTTTATGAACTCATCTCGTTTGACTCTCGCATCTCGCAGGCTAGGATCGGCCCCTGACGTGACACACAACGAAGTCGCTGATCGCTTCCCTGCGAGACACGACTTCTTCCATTAGGTCCAGCCCGACCGCCTTCTCTCGAACCCCATCACTGATGGGCTATCAGTCTGTTTGGCAGCGTTTGCGGATACCCACGCAGCGGTTGCTGAACTTCGATGGCCCCTCTTGCAACGCACCTCCCCGTCCATTCGGTAGGTCGCGGTGCGCGCTGAGTTCAAGCGGAAGCTGATCGTGCGGTGTTAAGGGGTGGCAAGATGCAACCCGGCATGACGCCGACTCCGTGTGCAATGATGCCCGGTGCAGAGATGCCCACGAATCTCGTTGCCGATCCTTCCAGCGCTGCCGCGTTCGAGGAATCCACATCCGAGGAATCACTCTCCTTGGGCACTCTCACGTGCGAAGGGTCGCTGGTCGAAGCGGCATTCGCCGAGTTGCGGCTGCTCTTGGGATCCAAGCGTTATTCGCTCTGGTTCGAGGGGAAGATCGGTCTCGCCGTTCGAGACGACTTGCTCACCGTGGCCGTCGGCAGTCCCTTCCTGCTCAACTGGATGCAGAAGCAGTTCAAAGAGATCACGACGCAAGCCGCCCGCGCGGTCCTCGGTCCTTCAGCGCGAGTCGCCTTTGCCGTCGATGCCACACTTTCCGTCGGACGCAGCGCGAGCCTTGCCGCGTCGGCCGTTGGCAACTCGATCGGTGAGCAGTCGCTGATCGTCGATGCGATCCCGCGCGAAACCAACACGTATCTGCGCGAGTCCCCGTCACGCTCGCACGACGCGACTGCCAACGACACGGCACTCGCGAAGGTGCTGGCTTCGACCGATGCGATCGTTCCTCGTCGTGGGGCGTCCGCGACCGCCGCCGCGCAACCGATCCACATTCCCACCGCGACACCCAGTTCGTCGCGCGGCCGTCGGTTCGCCGAGTTGCATGATTTCATCCCCGGTCCCAACACGGAACTCGCACTGACCGCCGCGCGGCAAGTCGCCACCGGACAGCCGACGCAGTTCAACCCGCTCTACATTCACGGCCCGGTCGGTTCAGGCAAGACGCACCTGCTCGAAGGGATCTGCCGACAACTCAAGCGGACGCAGCCGACCGCCAACGTGATGCTCCTCACGTCAGAAGCCTTCGCCAATTACTTCACCCAAGCCTTGCGCGACAAGACGCTGCCGAGCTTCCGTCAACGTTTCCGCACGGTCGATACGTTGCTCGTCGATGACATCGAGTTCTTTGAATCGAAGCGTGTCTTCCAAGAAGAGTTCCTCCACACGTTTGCCGAACTGGTCGATCACGGTCGCCAAGTCGTGCTGTCTGGTTCGAGACATCCACGTCTGCTGACCAAGCTCGGCGACGAACTGGGGACGCGGTTCTTGTCGGGCCTCGTCTGCCGCCTCGATGTCCCCGATGCGGCCACGCGCCAGAAGATCGTCGAAACCAAAGCCGCGCGGCTATCGGGTGAGTTTGCTCCCGAGGCCCTGCAGTACGTGGCTCAACGTTTTCAAAACAGCGTGCGAGAACTCGAAGGGGCACTCAACTGCCTTCAGACGTATCACGCCATGACACGCAAACGCGTCACTCTTTCCGCAGCGCGGCATGTTCTCGCCGACTTGGAACGGGACTGCCTGCGAATCGTCCGATTGGCCGATGTCGTGCGAGTCGTCTGCGGGTTGTTCGGTGTCAAATCGAAAGACCTCGAATCGGAGAGCCGCGTTCGCACGATCAGCCAGCCGCGCATGTTGGCCATGTTTCTCGCCCGCAAGCACACGCAGTCGGCCTACAACGAGATCGGTCAACATTTCGGTGGCCGCAATCACAGCACGGTCATGTCGGCCGAACGCAAAGTCCAACAATGGCTCGATGAGAACAGCACGATCCAAGTCGCCTCACAGTCGTGGACGATCGGCGAAATCCTATCGACGCTCGAACAACAACTCCTCGCCGGCTGAGATGGCCATACCTACCCGAAGCGTCCGTTTTGAAGTTGCGCTGTTGAGGATTTCAAGCCCCAACGGGGCGATGCTATGTCAGCCCAGGGCAACGCCCTGGGTTTACGGTTTACGGTGAATTTCAAGCCCTGAAGGGGCGGCACTATTCCTGTGAGCATTTTAGGGTCGCCCCTTCGGGACTTTGAATTCGAGGACACTTGGAACCCAGGGCGGCGCTCCCGTTGGTCGCTTGCCTTGGGCTGACTTACGGTTGCCCCGTTGGGGCGAAAAAACAAAAGAACGCAACTTCAAAACGCGACAGCAAGGACTTGTCCGGCGCGGGTCTCCTGACCCCGCCGAAACGCCCGACCGAAGGTCTCCCTCTTCTCAGCCGCACAACAAAAACGAAGTTCCCCGGGAGCACGGAGGCCACCGGGGGACGTTTCAAGTCCGAAACAACAAGCGTTCGGAACGCACTCAGCCGATTTCCCTCGTGTCCACCCGTGTTCCCCGTGGTTGTTTCTCCCCGCACACAGAAGAACCACGGGGAACACGGGTGGACACGGGGAAGAGCGGAGTGCTGGGAGTGCGAGGTATTCGCAGATTTCCACTTCCACCGACGCGCGCGGCGCGTTGCCCACGCGGAGAAATGAACCCGCCACATGTCCCACCAAGATCAGTTTCTCAACGTGATCGACCGCGATGAGGCCGAGGCACGGTTTCGATCGGCTCTCACACTGAAGCCCCTCGGTGCGGAGTGGATCGCGTTGACTGACGCGCTGGGTCGAGTCCTTGCCAACGATGTTCTGGCGCGAGTCGATGTGCCGTCGTTCGATCGTTCCAACTTCGATGGCTTCGCGCTGCGCGCGGCCGACACGTTTGGAGCAACCGAGACCGAACCGAAGATCGTGCGGCTGCTGACCGAGACACTCGATGCGGGACGAACGCCCTCCGTGGACGTGAAGTCTGGTGAAGCGGTCGCGATCTCGACGGGAGGCATGGTCCCGCGCGGAGCCGATGCGATTTTGATGGTCGAACATTCCGAGACGCGAGCGGACGAAGGGGACTCATCGACGAGTCGCGTTGAGGTTCTGATTCGTCGCGCGGTCACACCAGGATCGGGAGTCGCCTTCGCCGGGACGGACATTGCCACCGGTGAAACCGTGTTGCGCGGTGGCACCGTTCTGACGAGTCGCGAGACCGGCGTACTCGCCGCGCTGGGTGAGTCGCGCGTTTCGGTTTGGCGGCGACCGCGTGTCGCGATCATCTCGACCGGCAACGAGATCATCGCGCCGGGCGAACCGATGCGCCCCGCCGCCGTGTACGACTCGAATTCGCAAGTCCTCGCCGACGCCGTGCGCGAGCTGGGTGGGCAGCCTCAGTTTTGGGGCATCGTGCGCGACGATGTCGCGGCGTTGCGAGAGAAGTTGCACGCCGCGCTGGCTCAGTCGGACCTCGTGCTGCTGTCGGGAGGGACGAGTAAGGGCGAGGGCGATCTGTGTTATCGGGTCGTCGCTGAACTGACCGATCCCGGCATCGTCGTGCATGGCGTGGCCCTCAAGCCGGGCAAGCCGCTGTGCTTGGCGGTTACGGCGGGGAAGCCGGTCGTCATCCTGCCGGGCTTTCCGACTTCGGCGATCTTCACGTTTCATGAGTTCGTTGCCCCTGTCATTCGATTGCTCGGCGGGAGGCAACCCGAATCGCACGAGACCGTCACCGCGACACTCGCCGTGAAGACGAATTCCGAGATCGGTCGCACCGAGTATTTGCTCGTCGGTCTCGTACAAACCGACGACGGGTTGTCCGCGTTTCCGATGGGGAAGGGATCGGGATCGGTGACAACATTCAGTCGCGCCGACGGCTTCGTCACGATTCCGCGTCACACCGAGATCGTCGAAGCGGGTGAGCCGGTTCAAGTCCGCTTGATCGGTCGTCAGCTTGAGGTCGCCGATCTGATCGTCATGGGAAGTCACTGCGTCGGCCTCGACCTGTTGCTCTCACAACTCCAACAACGCGGCGTGACGAGCAAGCTGTTCAACGTCGGGAGTTCGGCCGGATTGCTAGCCGCCAAACGGGGCGAGTGCGACATCGCGGGCATCCATCTGCTCGACCCGCTCACCGGAGAATACAACCGCCCGTTCCTGACCGACGCGGTCGAGCTGATCCCCGGCTACGGCCGCTCACAAGGGATCGTCTTCCGTCGCGGCGATACCCGGTTTGAAGGCCGCTCGCTCGACGAGATCGTCGGCATCGTGACGGGCCGCGACTCAGCGACACCTGCTCCCTCGTTTAACCGCGTGGACAACGCCCCGCGCGTCGAACGACTTGGAACGCTGGTTCACCATTCGACGCGCGGGGCGTTGCCCACGCGGTTAAACGATGCGGCACTGAGCAACGCGACCTGCGTGATGGTGAACCGCAACCAAGGGAGCGGCACGCGGATTCTCATCGACCGGCTACTCGCGGGAGCCAAGCCGCCGGGCTATGCCGTGCAGCCGACCAATCACAACGCGGTGGCCGCCGCTGTCGTGCAGCAGCGCGCCGATTGGGGCCTCGCCATTCAATCGGTCGCTCAAGCCAACGGTCTCGGCTTCGTCCCCTATCAGGCCGAGCAGTACGACTTCGTCGTGCCAAAGCAGCGTCGAGATCGCTCCGCCGTGAGAGCCTTCCTCGCGCTGTTGGAGGACGAGACAACGCAGCGCCGGTTGACCGAGCTGGGGTTTCGACGCGGTTCGTAGCTCTTGGGCGTTAGCCCTCAATTGCCTTTCGGAGCGGGGCGGCGTCAGCCCCCTGGTTCTCACTTTGGGGTGTAGCTGAAGTCGTAAGACTTCAGACGATCGTCAAAGCCGGCTGAATTCTCACGAATTCAGCTACGTCGCACTAAACGTCAATTTGATAATCGCCCATAGTGAGTGCCATCGGGCTGACGCCGCCCCGCTCAGAAATCTCTGACTCTCCGCCGCGTGAGGTCTCAATTGGCGCGGATTGCAAATGGGAGCGGCTTCAGGGGACTCACGTCCCCCGCTCCGGGAAGCATCAGAACGAACTTGAGGCTGGAAGAAATCTCGCAGCGAACATTCACACGGGCCGGTACGAATGAGCGTCACCCGGCCGCGACATCGGGCTTGGCAGGTTCTTTGCTCATCGGGCCGGGTGCTGTTGGCTTGGCGGCAGGCGCTGGCAATGGAAAGACGTTGCGCGGAGCGAGGGCGTTGGCGGGTGGGCTGAGGTCCAACAGTGTCGGCTCGACGGGAAGGTCAATGTGATTGGAATGGAGCTGCCGCTTGGCTTCCTTGAGCAGGAAGTCCACGCTCTTGAATGGCTCGGAACCGATGTCGTGCCAGCGGATGCGGCCTTCGCCGTCGATCAGGTACGTCGCGTGAAGCGGCACGTTTTCGAAGTCGTCGAACGCCTGATAGAGCTTGAATGCGGCGAACGAATCGTCCGAGACGAGCGGAAACGGAAACGATTCATCCGTTTTGTAGCGCGCGTGCGACTTCTTCAAATCGTCGATGCTGTCTGTGCTGATCGCGATGAGCGAGACACCCGCGTCGGCGTACTCCTTCGTCTTCGGTGCGAATGCCTGCAACTGTTCGGCACAGTGCAAACAGCCGAAGCCGAGATAGAAAATCACGACGACCGGACGACCGCGATACTCGGCGAGCGTTCTCAGTTTTCCTTCGGCATCCGGCAGTGACCAGTCGGCGGCGGGAGACGGTTGCCATGCGAAAGGCCCGAGCGAATCGAGGCTCGGCCGGTTGCCAACGTCGGGTTTCGCGGGCTGCTTCACACGCCAGTCGGCATCGAAGCCGAGTTCCATCGCGATCGGTGCGAGTCGCGCGAACGGAGGGGCGTCCAAGTCGAGTTGCCCCGAGATCGCTCGCAGCTTCTCGAACGACTGCTTCGCTTCATCCTTCTTCTCCAACTGCCAGAGCATCTGGACCAGATGTGCCAGCGGGCGGACTTCGTTCTCGTGTGAACCAACGTGATCGCGCAGCGCTTTGAGCGCGTCATCCGTCTTCCCCGCGAGTCGTAACACTTCGGCGAGATACGGTTCATCGACGTTCGTCGCCTTCTTGAGTCGCTCGTGAGCATCGGCCGGTTTGCCATCGGCCAGCAACACATAGCCTTGCAGCTCGTCGATGGCTCGTTCGAGGACGCGAATCTTTTCCGAGGTCGGTTGCTTGGCTTGAGTCTGCGCCTCTTCAATCGCCTTGGCCTCTTTCCCCTCGAACCGAGCCTTGGCTTTGGCGAGATCGACCGCCTCATCCTGCTCCTGCTGGAGTCGCTTCAAGCGATGCTCGAGTGTCGCCAACTGTCCCTTCCCGTTCGGAACGTCCCCCTTGCGGAAGTAGGCTCGTCCCAGCGAGCGGAACCATTTGACCTGCTCGGCGTGATCGTCGGTCGGGGCCAGGTACTGCGTGTGCGCGTCGGCGATCAGTGCGTCCCACAACTCATACTGTGTGTAGGTCTCGAAGAGCCTGAGCCGTCCGTAGTGAGCGCTGCCGCCGCCGGGGAACTGGTTGTATTTCGGGTGCCTCGGTAACTGGATCGTGTTCCGTGACAGTGCGATCGCGTCGCGGACTCGGCCGACGCTTTGCAGGTTCCGCACCAGCCATTCGTTGTTGTGCGCGAAGTTGTGAATGCGGTCGGGCAGGATGCCGTCGCGCATCATGTAGGCGTGGTCGGTGCGAGCGGATGCCTCTTGCTGCCAGGCCGAGTCCTCGTACCGCTTGAGCTTGGCAAACGTGTGTCCCGACATGTGCCACATGTGCGCGATGCCCGGTGCCGACTGACCGCACTGCGCCGCCGAGTTCACCGCTTGCGACGCCTTCTCGGTGTCCCACAGATGGATGCGATAGTGATGGCAGGGATGGAGCGGGTTCACGGCGAGAACGTCGTTGAGCAGTGCATCAATCGCGAAGTAGGTGCTGAGGCCGAGGTCCGACCGGTTCTGCCAGAGCGCCAAACCGAGCAGCGCCTTGGCTTCGATGTCCTCGGGAAACTTGTGCAGGATGTTCTCGAGCGCGTTGACGTAATTCTGGGCGCGCGTCTTCTTTTTCTTTTCGTCACCGGTCTCGGCCTTGTACCAAGCGTCGAGGGCTTCGATGTACATCCGCTCCCGTTCGCTGGCGGTTCCCTTCAGCTTGACCGCTTCGGCGAGAAACGACTTCGCTCGCTTCTCGTTGTTCACGTTGGCGAGCGCCATCCCCCAATAGGCCATCGCGCACGAGTGATCGAGCGCACAGATTTGGCGGAAGGAACGCTCGGCCTCGAAGTACCAGAAGCCGTGCAGTTGGCCGAGTCCCTGATTGAAGAACGCCTGCGACTGAGCGTGCTTCGACGTGATGGCAAACGACACGTTGCCGGTCGTCCCCATCAAGTACGCCGCGCGACGCGGTCCCTCATTGAACGCCTCGCCGTGCGACGAGTGCCCCGGATCAACGACGTTCGCTGGCTTGAGGGCACTGGGTGAAGCGTCCTCGGCAGACCACGCGGTCGAGGCAACGAACAGAACTAACAACGAGACTCGCCGCATGATCGTCTTCCCAAGTCGGCTGATTCAAACACGAGGAACGCTCAGTCCAAAAAGCTCAGTATCCAAACAACTCATCCCGCGTAGGGAAACTGATCCCAAGCCGCTGCTCCCCCCGATTGCCATGCAGCCGGTTCTTCAGCCAATTGGGTTGGGATCGGCTCATCATCCAGCGGCACAACCAACATGCCGCAGCCTGTTTCCACGATCCGGACTTTGGTGTTTGGCAACAAACCCTGTCGTTGTCCCAAGTCATCTGGGATGTGAAGCAGTCCGGATCCGTCGATCGTCGCCGTACTCATGGGATTTCCTTTGTCATTCGTTGTCTGTGTATAGCCCCGACCGCCTCACTCCGCCTTGCCGAGCAGCTTCTCTAGCAGCTTGCCCAGTTCGGGGCCGCGGGCCTTCATTGAGACGACCTTGCCGTCTTTGTCCACGAGGATCGCGGCGGGGATGGCGGAGATGCCGTAGTGCTGAGCGATCGGGTGGTTCCAACCGGTCCCCTTTTGAATCTCTTCGTCGTAGAGCTGTGCCCAAGGAAGCTCTTCTTTTTCGATGAACTTGTCGAGCGGTTCGCGGCTGCGGTCGAGGCTGATGCCAACAACTTCAAAGCCCTGCTCGTGGAACTTTTTGTAGTTCGCTTTGACGTTGGGTAGCTCGCCGATACACGGACCGCACCACGTCGCCCAGAAATCGACCAGCACGACTTTGCCTCGATAAGAGGCCCAATCGAACGGCTGGCCGTCGAGCAACTTGGCTTCGATCTCCATCGTGTTTCCGGGGAGACCGGCGCGCCGAGCGGTCCCGCGCATCCGCGTCGCCATGTCGCGCATCTGAGGCGTCCCCTGATGCTCGACCAAGTCAGCGACCTTGTTGTAGTACGCGGCGACTTCAGCGGGCTGAGCGTGGCTCTCCAAGACCTTGCCCAATTGCATGACCTCGGGAATCACACTGCGATCAAATTTCTTCTTGTCGGCGTTGGTCAGAACTTCTTCGGCGAGAGCACTGCGGTCGCCATCGTTCAGCTCTTGAGCGTTCAGGATGCGAACCGTCATCCACTTCTCGGCTGCTGCTTTGGCAACGATGGGGTTGGCATCTTGCTTCATCAGGGCGACGGCATCCTGCGCTTCTTTGCCAGCGCCGGGGATGTCGTTCGCGGCGAGCATGATGAGCGATCCAAGCTTCATTGCGACCGCTTGAGTCACCACCTCTTCTTCATCGGGCTGCTGCTTCAGGATCTTGTCGCCGGCCGCGATCATGGCTCGCTGCACTTTAATCAAGTGGTCGATCTGCTCTTCCCGGTTCGCAAACTTCGGCCGCTTCTGTTGCAGCTTGGTGAGGAAGGCGAAAATTTCCTTGGGCGTTCCATCGGGAATGGCATAGTCAGGATCGGTCTCTTCTGTCGCTTTGGTGTCCGCCGCGCGAGCTGCTTGGTCGGCCTGAGGCGAGTGCGAGACAACAGCCAGCGTCATCGCAGCAGCGGCAACAGCCAACGACCGGACGAGCCATCGCAGCGTGGGGCGGGAAAAAACCATGAGCGACTCCTGACGAAAGACGAGGGGAAGGGAACTGGGTGGGTAGCAGCCCGTTGAAAGACGTAGGGTAAGCGTCTCGCT
>JAYTQJ010000599.1:0-3276 GCA_043746775.1 Schlesneria sp. | reverse complement strand
GCAAAGATCCCTTTTTCATCGCGTAGTCCACGTCATGAAATGACAGCCATCCGAGAACCGCAACGGCATTGTGTCGGGAGATTTCGCGGATCGCCAGCCCGTCCGTCCGCCTGCTCGCAATCCAGATCGCCAATCCACAGGCAACCTCGGCGCGACAGGAACGCTCCGCAAGGTTTGCCTGGCTCCCACATTTCTTCTCACGCATATAAGCGCACCGATCTCGCTGGCGGGTTTCCATTGGTTCCGTCCCTGCCGCTAGAATGCCGCCGCAGTTGGCGATGACTTGTCCAAGAACAACACCAACCCGAAGCGTGAGCGAGGACGAGGGTCGAGCGACATCCGTCCTCGCTCACGCTTCGGGTTGGTGTTGTTCAAAACACGGCGTAAGCCTTGGACAAGTTCAGGCTTTTTTCGAGCTTTGCCAACCGCGTCTTCATCCGATTCCTCCACTCGTTCGGTGGCTTCACGCATGACACGTTCGTCCCCGCCGCAGCCAACTCCAGCCGCACAACCGGTTCAAGAGACCTCGATTGCTTCGATCGAAGGGGGCCTGCGATACCGAGGCTACGCGATCGAAGAACTGACCGAGCAATCGAACTTCCTCGAAGTCGCCTCACTCGTCGTTCACGGGGACCTGCCGACGCACGAGCAACTGGCCGACATGCAGGCGGTGCTCTCCGAGGCATCCGTACTCGAAGCCGATTTGCTCGCCTGGATCGAACGCCTTCCGCTCAACGTCCCCGCGATCGACGTGCTGCGAACGGCGGTCAATCTGATCGCGCTGTCCGAAATCGGTGACGAGGAATCGCAATCGACAGCCTCTTGGGATGCCCTGCAACGACTGCTCGCTCAACTTCCGCTCGTGATCTCCGCCCGCGCTCGCCTGACGCGTGGGCTGGAATTGCTGGAGTCGCGCGACGACCTCTCTTATGCGGGCAATCTGCTCTGGCTGCTGACTGGTCGCGAACCGACGCCAATCGCTGAACGAGCGTGCAACGCCTTCCTGATTCTCTCTGCCGAACACGAGTTCGCACCGTCCACGTATGTCGCACGGATCGTGGCTTCGACTCGCTCCGACTTTCACTCAGCGATCATCGCGGCCCTTTGCACGATCAAAGGTGTCTGGCATGGAGGACCGGGCCGGCAGGTCATCGACATCCTCGAAGCGGTCGGAACACCCGATGCCGCCCCGGCCATCGTTCAAGCTGTGCTGCGTCAGTACGAACGTCTTCCCGGATTCTGGCACCGCGTCTATCGCACCAGTGATCCACGAGCCGAACTGCTCTCGTCCTATTGCCGCGACCTCGCTGATGAAACCGGACACCAGAATCTCGAAGAAGTGGCGGCCGCCATCGAAAGTGCCGTCTGGGACGAACAGCAAATCCTGCCAAGCCTCGATTGGCCCGCTGCGAGACTGCTCCATTATCTCGGCCTTGATGCCGATCTCTTCGTACCGCTGTTTGTCATCAGTCGCATGGTCGGCTGGGCCGCCCACTTCATGGAACAACATCACTCCCCGCAACCGATCCGCCCGCGAGGCAACTACGCCGGACAACTCAGCCGCGAGTTCGAGTCGCTGGACGAGAGGGGTTGATGGTCGAAGGTTGAGGGGTGATTGTCAGAAAAACTGTGATCGCCCCCAGCCTGCGTCTGACACCAACTTCAACTCCGCCTCTGTCCCGCCTGACCCTCAACCCTCAACCCTAGACCCTCAACCTTCCATGCACGCCTTCCAACACTGCATCAATCCTCTCTGCGGTGCCACGTTCGATGTGGCCGATGTTCTGACCTCGTGCCCCGATTGCGGCAATCTGCTCGACATCGACTACGACTGGGACAAGCTTTCCGTTCCGAAGTCGCTGCGCGAGTTTGAGGCTCGTTGGTCGAACCGCCGCAACCCGCTCGACGTGAGCGGCGTCTGGCGGTTTCGTGATCTGCTGCCGTTCGCTCGCGACGAAGACATCGTCACGATTGGCGAAGGTCAGACGATCCTCCAACGCAGTGAAGCGGTTGGCCGGTACGTCGGCATGAACACGGCTGCTTCGACCGGCGGACTCTATCTTCAGTACGAGGGTCTCAATCCCTCCGGCAGCTTCAAAGACAACGGCATGACCGCCGCCTCGACTCACGCCCGCATGGTCGGCGCAAAGATGGCCGCGTGCGCATCGACCGGGAACACGAGCGCCTCGCTCGCGATCTACGCCAGCACGACGCAGCTCTTCAAAGTCGTCGTCTTCGTCGGCAGCGGCAAGATCTCGTACGGCAAGCTCTCACAGGCACTCGACTACAACGCCCAAACATTGCAGGTGCTGGGCGACTTCGACGACGCTCTTAATCGCGTGCGTGAGGTCTCCGGCGAGCGCGGCATCTATCTCTGCAACAGCGTCAACCCGTTCCGACTCGAAGGCCAGAAGACGATCATGTACCGCGTCTTGGAAAGCCTGAACTGGGAAGTCCCCGACTGGATCGTGGTCCCCGGCGGGAACCTTGGGAACTCGTCGGCGTTCGGCAAGGCGTTTGGCGAATTGATGCGGCTCGGCCTGATCGACCGCATCCCGCGCTTGGCCGTCATCAACGCGGCGGGAGCCAACACGCTGTACCAGCTCGTCGAAGAACGCAACGTCGCGTGGAATGCCGGTCAGCCCGACGACGACATCATCGACACCTTCTTCGCCGACATGGACCGCGACAATCGCAAGGCTTCGACGATCGCTAGTGCCATCGAAATCAATCGGCCCGTGAACCTTAAAAAGTGCCTGCGAGCCATCGAACTCTGTGACGGCATTGTTCGTGATGTCACCGATCAAGAGATCCTCGACGCGAAGGCTCAAGTCGGTGCGGGAGGCTTCGGTTGCGAACCGGCCAGCGCCGCGAGCGTCGCCGGTGCGAAGAAGCTCCGCGCGGAAGGGATCATCGCTCCAAGCGACCGCGTCGTCTGCATCCTCACCGGCCACCAACTCAAAGACCCTGACGCGACCGTCGCCTATCACTCGGGCGACAAGGCTCTGTTTGAAGCCAAACTCGGCACGCGAGGCGTCGAAACCGCCGCCTACGCCAACAGCCCGACCGTCGTCGAAAACAACCTGCAAAAGATCATCGAAGTCCTGGAACGTTGAAGATGGAGTTAGAGGCTATCCGAGAAGTCGTATCGCCATTAGGCGAGCGGCAAGAAACAACTTAGGGGCTGTGCATTTACTACGTCCGAGAGTTGGTGTCACCAAGCTGTTGAGCCGCAGAGCGGCGGCCGAATAAAGCCTGGGGCGGGGCCTTGCCCGC
>JAYTQJ010000598.1:0-17651 GCA_043746775.1 Schlesneria sp. | reverse complement strand
CAAAGCCGCGACCGTGGCACCCTGAAAACAAGCTGTTTCTTTCCGGATAGCCTCTGAGTTCGACTGTCTGAGTTCGGCAAATGTAGGGTGAGCTGTGCCCACTCTACGGGAAGTCATACAGTCGAATTTGCGGCCTGTTGAAAATCGTAGGGACGTTTCCAACGTGCCAATTTTCTACGGGAAAGAAACACGGTGAAATCGTACTCCACGAGTCTTTCAACAGACTTTCAGGGGTTGTGCAGCGATTGCATCCGAGAGTTCACGAGGGCTTCGCCGTACTCATTTTTCTGCCGCTCTCTTTCTGTCTTCCTGCTTTGGACCTGCACAGGAAGCCGCAGACAGAAAGAGGGCGGCAGAAAGATTGTGGAGCGCAGAGTCGGGAAAGTGTGACGATCCGGCAAATCACGGTGTCGCACTGAAAACGGCACCACGCACCGGGCAGTTGTTCTCGAACGTAGTCAATGCACGGCCCCGAAACGAAGTGACGGAGCCGACCTTGCGGTTGGCTCCGTCGCTCGTTCGGGTTTCTGTGGCCGTCAAACCACCGCGTGCTACTTCACCAACCGACCGCTGCGGGTGTTGATGATCTTGCGGAAGATGGTGATGAGCTGCTGCTCGTAGTCGGCGGGATTGCCTGCACCGCGCGGGCTGAGTCCCCCTTCATCCGTCTTGGCGATGCGGGCGACGCGATCCATGAAGTTCAGGTCCGCACCGAGTCCCATGCCGACTCCGTACAGCTTCTCTTTCTTCTTCGCCATCACTGCCGCCTGTCGCAGCACCGAGTTGTACCAGACGTATTGGGAGCCGTAGTAATTGGGATTGGGGTTGGCTCCGATGTGGCCGTTCACCTCGCCTGCCGTGGATTGCCAGACGTTGGGCACTCCGTCGGTACACAGCACGATCACCTTCGTCGTGTAGTTTCGTCCCATGCCACCATCGACTGGTTTGGCGATGTGCGCCCGAGCTTTGATGAGGCCCGGCTCCGTCGCTGTCGTGTTGCCGACATCACCGACCGATTGCAGTGTCGTGCAAGCCTTCATGACTTGGTCGAACTTATCCGTCAGCGGTTCGACAATCGTCGGTTGATGATCCGCATCCACACCGTCGTAGGTCACGAGGCACACTTTGTCCCCCGTCCCTGCACTCAAGCCGGTGTTCCGGGTTTTGACTTCCTGCAATGCGGCGATCAACGCCCGTCGGACGGCGTGCATCGGCTGTTCACGAGGTGGGAACTTAAACGTGCCACCAGCGGTCGATTCCGAGTGCATCGGACAATGTGGACTGCGGGTGGAAAGCGGCGTCATCGTCCACGGTCGCGGTGAGGCGTTCTCCCAATCATCCGCCACCGGCGTGCGATCGCGACCGTAATCCATCATGAACTGGGTATAGGTGACGTAACCAATCCGGTTGAACCAAGCATCGACATCGTCCCAGTTGGCACTTGGGAAGGTGGAGTAGTTCGGGTTGTTGTTGCTCCAGAGCTTTCGCCAGTCCTGATCGACCGGCAGATAGATCATGTCGCTCAGTCCCTGACGCGGCACACCGACACCCGGCGGGCCATCGCCATACGTGGCGGCGTTCAATTGCAGCGAGATCCCGGCCAGATGCGAGATACTGGCGACCTGCCCCAAATCGCGCGGCCAATCGCGTTGAGAAGCCTTTGCAAAATCGAAGTAGTGCGGAATCAAGTTGGGATCGAGAAAGCCTCCTGGCGGGCTGGGACCGCCACCACCACCTCCACCTCCTCCTCCGCCCCCCCCGCCGCCATCTCCGCCGCCTCCACCATCATCTGGTGGAGGTGGCGGTTCGATGCCGACGCCCCATTGGTTCATGATGTAGTCCAAGTATTTCGACCAGTATTGAAAGCTGATCGGATTTGATGAGATCGGCACTGGCAATGCGGCCGGCATGATGACAGCGATCTGCTTGTCGATCAGCCACGAATACGCCTTCTTTCGACGAACCACTTCGTCGTCCGTGTTGAGAATCCGATACTCCGCCGGAATCGTGGCCAACGTGAGCGGCCCGTTGTCCTTCGTCGCTTCCGGATACGCGTAGTGTGGATCGACCGTCATTCCCAACGATTGGAAGAGGAACTCCGAAGTTCCCGGATAGGCTCCAAAACCAAAGTCGGTGTAAACGTTCTGCATGAGGTCATTCGCGACGGCGGGGTATCCCAACGGAGCACATTTCGCCGCGATCTGGTTCGTGGCCCAGCAGGGTTCCGTGTCGTCGTTCATCGAGCCGGACAGATCGACCGCGAAGGCAATGTCGCGAGGGTTGAGGATCGCGATGGCAGACCGCTTCATCGTGAACTTTTTCGTTCCGACGACGGGAGCGAAGAACAACGACTTGTTGATCACGCGCGCCGTGACTCGAATCGAGTTGATGTTTGCCGACGGGGTGATGAACTTGCGCGTTGGGATGTCGTACCAGCCGAACTCGACATCAGCCGCTTTGACGACGACGACTTCGGTGGTGGCCTTGTTCTTGCTGGCCACGTCCTGGACGGTGGCAATCACGACCGCGTTGCCTTTCGGCAACTCGACCACGCCGCTGAGGGCCGCCGCATCCGCCGCGTTTTGAAGCTGCGTGGCGACGACCGTCATGTAGCTGATGTCCACAGCGAACGCGGTCATCGCCAAGAGGAATGACATGATGACCGCAGACCAGACGAGGATCGCACCGCGTCGCGAAGGATCGGCCTGCCCCGACCTTTTCTGAGTGAACATGACACCGCTTTCTCTGGTATGAACGTTCTCGACCCGACATATGGATAGACTCGAACACTCAACGCTAGGTCTGCTTTTCTGACCGGTCAAATCGCGATTGCGGACTCGGCTCCAAAACGGAGCGAGTCACGTCCCCACACAACCTCCTGGCCGCGTTGTGACGATTGTGCGACTCACCCTTCACGGCTATGTTCCCGCCTCGCAATGGGCTGGGTGATGAACCGCTCGTCGCACAAATCGTTTCCCGGCCAAACGGCTTCGACCCCAAAGGATGACCTCGTGAGAATTGCGTATCTGGACTGTGCTTCGGGAATCAGTGGCGACATGACCGTGGCGGCTCTCATTGATGCGGGGGTCGATGTCGCCGCGATCAAGGCGGGGATCGACTCGCTCGGACTCCCCGGTGTCACGTTGCATTTCGAGGACGTGATGCGCGGCGGCTTCCGCGCGAAGCATCTGCGCGTCGAACATCCCGAACAGCACGCGCACCGCCACCTGTCCGACATTCAAAAGATCATCAACCGTTCAGAAGTCCTCACCGACGACCAGCGCGATCTGGCGCTGCGCATCTTCGCCGCCGTGGCCGAAGCGGAAGGGACCGTTCACGGCTCCACTGCCGAGAAGGTTCACTTCCACGAAGTCGGCGCGATCGACTCGATCGTCGATATCACTGCCGTCGCGATCGGTTTCACGCTGCTCGGCGTTGATGAAATCATTTGCAGTCCGATCCCGACGGGCCACGGGCGAGTCAACATCGCGCACGGCGTCTGCTCGATCCCCACGCCCGGCACCGCCGAACTGCTCAAAGGAATCCCGCTCGTCGATGTTGCCATCGAAGCCGAACTGACGACTCCCACCGGCGCGGCCATCGTCAAGATCGTCGTCGATGAGTTCGCCGACAGCCTCCCCGAAATGACGATCGACACGATCGGCTACGGCGCGGGAACGATGGACTTTGAAGATCGTGCGAACGTCGTGCGACTGTTCGTCGGCGAGTCGCGTGTCACGGCGGGCGGCACCGATCGCGTGATGCTCCTCGAAACGAACCTCGACTCCTCGACAGGCGAAGTCCTCGGCTACACCAAACGCCAACTCCTCGCCGCCGGCGCACTCGATGTTTACACGACCTCGATCCAAATGAAGAAGGACCGCCCCGGCTCGATCCTCAGCGTGATCTGCCAGCACGAAGACGCCGCCAAAATGGAGGCGATCATTTTCAACGAGACCAACACGCTCGGCATCCGCCGCCAGATGATCGAACGCTCGGTCCGTCAGCGAACGACGTACACCGTTGAGACCGACTTCGGTTCGATCAAAGGGAAGCTCGCGTGGCGCGCCGACGAACCGGTCGTCTTCACCCCCGAGTACGAAGACTGCGTCGAGATCGCCAAGGCTCACGAACTGCCGCTCAAGGATGTCTTCGTCGCTGCCCAGTTGGCCTTCCTGATGGAAGAACACGACGACGATGAGGACGACGACGGGCATGACCACGATCACGATCATGATTGCGATCACGACCATGATGACCACGATCACGACTGTGCTCATGACCATGACCACGATCATTCACACGATCACGACTGCCAGCACGATCATGATCACAGTCACGACCACGATCATGACCATCGGCACGATCACGACTGATCGGCAACCACTGCGGCAACGCCGTTCAGGATTTCTGTAGCAGAATTCGTGAGAATTCTGACGACCCGACGGCTCTCTTGAAGTCTTACGACTTCAGCTACGTCACGTCCTGTCGAGTTGCTCCGAAATCAATAACGCCGTTGCCTCTTCGGTGGGCGGACTCGAGGCATCACTCGGCGGTGCATTCGCTGCGTCGCCGAGTGATACTGTCGAACTCCGTTGAGACTGCCGCGATTCGCGATAACGCCGCAGCTCCTCTTCAACCTGTTGCCGCATTCCCTGCCCGCGACTTCCGCTGCGCCGCAATTGGGCTGCTGTCAGACTCAGATCGACCAGCCCCAACACGACGATGGCGGCGAGGAGCATCAGTAGCACTCCCAGAAAGCCCATCGAGAACGTGATGTACAAGGACGCCGACATTCTGAAGAGTCCGTCGAGGCGCCCGCCAAGTGAGATCAAGAATCCGGTCAGCACGAACAGCCCGCTCAACGTCAGCCGAATCTGAACGCGACGCTCCTGCACACGGAATTCCCGCTCATCAAGCTTCGAGTCATTGTGAAGTTCGTGCGAGACACGCCACTGCTCCAAGCCTTTCGCCAAGCCGACGAACACGAGAAAGCCGCCCACCAAAAACGTTGGCCATGTCGCTCCGTTCAATTCCTCCAGCCAGAACATGAATCTCTCGCGATCTCAGGGAGCCACGGTGAGCACACGGTCGATCGCAGGAGCATCAATGGTCCTCTTCTGTCCACCCGGCCATGTCACGACAACCTGTTGGATCGACTCCGATTGCCCAAGACCGATCAGGGCGGCCGATTCACTCTGTGAGAGATAGCCGCGCGTCGGCATCACTACGCTCGTGAATTGACCTTTGTCTGTTTTGACTTCCACCGTCGCGCCGATCGCCGAATGAGTTCCCTTCGCGCCGGTCGCGTTCACCCGCAGCCAATGGTTCCCCAGCTTCTGATCGTTGCGGAGCAGCCTCGGCGATGCACCCGTCGCCGCGAAGAGCAGATCGAGGTCTCCATCGCCGTCGATGTCGGCGGTGGCTGCGCCGCGACCGACCATCTTCGTGAGATAGTCCTCGCCACACTTGTCCTTGGGGACGGGACAGAACTCGGTCTTCGAGGCGGGGCCGCAGTTCCAGAAGAAGTGGGGAGACTGCTCATACGTTTGGCTCGTTTGGACCTTGTTGATTTCGTTCTCCAAGTGGCCGTTCGCCGACACGATGTCTGGGCGACCATCCAGATCGACATCGACGAACAGCGTCCCGAATTTGAGTTCGAGGCGCGATTGAGGCCCGATCCCCGTCGCGATCGCTTCATCCGTGAACTGCATCGAGTTGCCATAGGCCACGTAGAACGCGGTCATCTCGTTGGCGAAGTTGCCGACCACGATGGAGACTGCCTTGCCGTCGCGGATGCGCGCGGCATCGACACCCATCGCCCCGCGCGCTTGTCCCTGCTGGTCGAACGCGACGCCTCGCTCTTGCGCCAGTTCCTCAAACGTCCCGTCCTGCTTGTTGCGAAACAGAAAGTTCTGCACGGTGTCATTCGCCACAACGATGTCGATCCAACCGTCGCTGTCTAAGTCGGCAAACGTCACACCGAGTGACTTGGCCATCGCGATGTCTTTGCGCGCGGGATTCGCGATCTGCAAACCGGCCGACTTCCCGACCTCGGTAAACTTCCCGCCGCCGTCATTGCGGTAGAGGTACGGGAACGTGCCGGGAAAGTCCTGCGGTCGGCCGTAGGCTCGTTCACCGCCGGTCAGTGTGAACGGCTGAGCCTTGTCGAACGCGCGCGTCCATTTCACGTAGTTGCAGACGAACAGATCGAGGTCTCCGTCGTTGTCGTAGTCGAGGAACCCGCAGCTCGTGCTCCAATCGTCCTCGCACCCGGCGACGTTCGCGTCCGCAGTGGCATCCACAAACTTGCCGCCCTCGTTGCGAAAGAGTTTGTTCGGACCGGTCCCTTGTTCGGTCCTCGGCTTCGCACCGTCAGACACATTCGGGCCGACAGCCGAGACAAACAGATCGACATCGCCGTCGCTGTCGTAATCCCCGACCGCCACCCCCTGCCCGTACATCGTCACGTTCAACCCGACCTCGGTCGTGACCTCAACGAACTTGCAGTCGCCGTCATTGCGATAGAGGGCCAGCGTCGGCGCAGCCGCCTGCTCGCGCGCGTCCCACACCCAACGGCGCGAGTTCACGAGAAGAATGTCCTGGTCGCCGTCGCCGTCATAGTCGAGAAACGCACACCCGCCCCCCATCGTCTCCGGCAGCAGCTTCTCGCCCGCGGCCCCGCTCTCGTGAACGAACTTGATCCCCGCCGCTGCGGTAATGTCGGTGAACGGCATCGCTGGAACTTCGGCCACGCGCGTCTCGCGTACCTGCGGCTTATCCAGCTCCGTCTTCACCTCGACCACGACCGGCTTCTGGCCCCGCAACCACAGCGCGATCGTCACGCCAACGGCAATCAACACGAGCAGCAACCCACCCGACCAGACAAACGCCTGCCCCACAATCGCGTCGTCCCGTTCTTCTTCACCCTGAGGCTGATTCACTTGTTTCTCTTTCTACTTCTCTGATGTGCGGTGTTCACTCACAGGGTGACTCATCCCAGATCATGGACTCGCGATTGTCGTTCGGAGTTTGCTGACGTGGTTACTTCGTGTCGAATCGTCGTTGACGCCAGTAGTCGGGGCGACGGCTGGTATGCGCGACGGCAATGACGCTGACCGTATCAACGGCGAGGAGACTGAAAAACAGGGCATACGGAAAGCCCTTGATACGAATCTGGCGAAAAGGACCGAGGGCCTGAGCGAGGGAAGTCGGGTCTGCCGCAATGCGAAGCACGGCAACATCCATCGCGGAAACGAACCGGTCACCGAGTCGAGCTGAAATTCGGTCATAGCGTCGAATGGCCGCGTGGTATTCACGGATTGCCCGTCTTTGGAAAATCACATTCACCGCAGTCACCTCTACCGAGTGAGACGGAGTTCATTCCAATCGACCGCATCTTCAAAGCCCTCTTTGACGCGGGCCTCCAATTCGACGAGCAGTTCTTCGTCGGAGATGTCGTTGGTCTCATCGAGCGTTTCCAACAGACGGAGAATGATGTCGCTGCGATCTTGGTCAGGCAGCCGAAGCGCCTGCTCAAGTATCTGTTCTGCGGAAGATGTCATGACTTTATTCCTACCCTCTGTTTTCATTCGTGAGATTCGTGGTTCTGTCTTCTTGCCGTGATCCGAGTCGTTCTGAAGCTCGGCCCCCTCACGCTGGTGGCCTATAGAACGTTGTAGCTTGGACGCCCTCGTCCGAGAGGCTTTGATTGTCACGAGCGTTTTCCAATTGAAAGAAGGCGGACGAGGGCGTCCATCCTACGTCTCTCAAGCGACATGAGCCTTCAGTCGTCACCGGACTTCGCTCCTTCGGGCACAGGTGGTTGCTGAGCGACCGACAGTCCCGGCGCTCCCGGCCGGGCGAGGGGGTAGATCACGAGCGGCTCCGACGCCTTGGCGGCGGCGGGGTATTTGACCTTCGCTTTTTCATGAGCCACGTCGCGGGCGTTGTCATCGGGTTTGTATTTGGCGTGCTGCTTTTGATGGTGCGAGGCCAGCTTCGTGTCGCCGAGTTCTTGATAGAGCTGGCTGAGGCCGTAATGAGCGGCCACGTTTTCTGAGTCCAATCGCAGCGTCTTCTGGAATTGGGACGTGGCCTGTCTCAAGATGTCTTCGCGTTGGAGCTTGAGGTCAGGATCACGGATTTGCTTGGCTCGTTCGTACAGCGTCTGGCCGAGCAGGTTCACCACCTCATAGTCGAGGCTGAAGTCGAAGCCGCGATCGCGCATCGACTTGTCCGTGTCACCCAGCACCGAGCGGAAGTTGGCTTCGGCCTCGTCGAGCCGTCCCTGTTGGAGGTTGATGCGACCACTCAGCCACGCGATGGTCCACGGCGGCGCGGGGGGATCGGTGTAATCGGACGCCCGTGCGATGGCGGCCGTCGCGTCGTCGAGTCGTCCTTCGTCGAGATAGACTCGTGCGAGATTCAGCGGCCCGTCGTAACGCTTCGCTCCCTTCAACTCTTCGAGTTGCTTGAAGGCGTGTTCGGCCTGACGCATCTCGGCCTTGCCCTTCAGGTGGAGGCCGATGCCGTAATCATTCCATCGCTGCCAGACGGGGGCTTCGACTTTGGCGTTCTCGACCGGCGTGTCGATTCCCTCGACGGGGAACGTGATTTTGTCCGAGGCGAGCGTGGTGATCGGCAGTTCGTTGGGATACAGCTGGCCCGGTGTGTGACCTCGAATCGGCTTGTCGCCCGGCTTGGCTTTGTTCGTCACGAAGTCCATGTAAATCTTGTCGAACTTGCGGTACTGGAGCTTCAGTTCGACCGTGACCGGCTCGGTGATGTCGGCCGGGATTGGCAGGCTGTAGTGAACCGTGGCCGCTGCTCCCGGAGGAATCTGGTTGTTGTAGAGGGCGACGAAAATGTCCTGCGGATTGCGGCGGTCAATCCGGCCACCATCCTTGTCGAGCATGAAGATGTTGATGAAGTGAGACCAGGGATCGACCGAGGTCTCGTTGTCGATGCCACCGCTCCGACCAATCACTTTGCCGCCGCTGGTCACGGTCACGTCGAGCCAGACTTCGTTGGAATCGACCGTCCCCTGCGTGAAGGGATGTCCCATCTTGAGTGTGCGGACGACGGACTCCAGCAAGTACGTTTCACCCCGCTTGAGCTTCGGCACCTCGGGACGAAGCGGCGCGTGCAACTTGCCGTTGATCTCGCCCCCCTCCTTCACGCCGAAGATGTCCACACGCAGCTTGCCTTGCATGAACTCTTGATGCGCCTTGATGACATCGGGCGGTGTCTCCTTGAGCCACGCCAAGCCCGTGTTGGCCGCCGGGAATGCATGGCTGTGAATGCTGGGCTGCTTCGCATCACCAAATAACTTTGCTCCGAAGTCGTCTGATTCCTTGAGCGGCATGTGACAGCCCGCACAGTTTTGCACGGCTTTGTCGGGGTAGTAGAAGCTGCGTGCCCCGTGACCGGACACGCCACTCAGCAAGTACGTGTCGTAATGGTTCTGCCCGCGCAGGAACTCCTTGTAGTGATTGAGGGCCTCGGGGAGATGGACCTTGTGGCAGGTTGAACAGAACTCGGCAGACTTGTGAAAGTCTTTCAAGAAAGTCTTCTTGTGCAGCGCGGGCTTGGCTTTGATGAGCTGATTGTTCGCCCATTGCAGCAACGCGTTGTCGCTGTATGCGAACGGATAGTGTTCGGGTTCCTCGATGGTGAAGTCGGCGTTCCCCTTCGTGCTGTTGACGTGCGTGATTGCGTGGCACGTCGTACAGGTGATGCCCGCTTGCGAGGTCGGGTGGTTCACGTCATCGAACTTCGGATCGTCGAAGGCTCCACTGAAGAACGGCGCGGGATCGTGACAGCCCGCACACCAGCGAGACGCCTGAACGTTGCCATCGCGCTTGAGCGAGACCTCGCGCGTCTCGCGAACACTCGCCAAGTACGCCGGGTTGTTGAAGGAACTCATGTGATGTGACGAGTGGTACCAACCCTTGTAAGCGTCCTGATGGCACTTCAAACAGTAGTCGTCGTTCATCAAAGCCTTCGCCGGGATGAAGTTCCCCGTCTTCGTTCGAGCCAGTGACGGAAAGAAGTATTTGTCGGCTCCCTCCTTCGGCCCAGCCTGATTCCAACCGCGTGGGTCTTGGTTCGAGAGTGCCATCAAACCAGCAGTCGCCAGTCCGACGACGCCCGCATAACCGAGTCCCAGCTTCCACTTGATCTTCGGCCCGGCGAGTCGATGCAGCCAGTAAAGCCACACGCAAAACAACGGGGCCGCGATGTGAGACCAATAGACAATCGAGCGCGTCGCCGCGTCCTTGATGACCAGCGGTGAGGAACCCTTTCCCCCCAGATCGACTCGCATCAGCATCAGCCCGCTGACGAGCAGCACGATCGACGCGATGAGCAACGCGTACCCCACTCGAATCGCCCGCTTGTTCTTCCGCAGCTTGGTGTTCATCAGATGGACGCCGATGAACAGGGTGAACGGTACGACGAGGACCAGCCCCAGCACCAAGTGCCCCGCGAACATCAGCATGTAGAACCAGTTCTCAAACGTCTGTTCGTAGAACCAACTCTTGAAGGTGACGGTCGCGAGATACGTCGAGTTCGCTCCAAGCAGGGCGATCACCGCGAAGACGATCCACATCAGAACTCGCAACCGAGGACCAACGGCCGGTTTGACGATGTGTCGCGCGGGAGCAGGAGATCCCGGCGCGGGAGACGACGGTGAAGCAGGGACAGACGACATGAAACAACTCCGTCAGAACAACGAACACACAATTACGAAGGAGGACGCTTCCGACAGAAATGGTGAGCCGGGCGGCGTCAGCCCAATGGCACTGACGCTGGGGTGTAGCTGAAGTCGTCAGACTTCAGAAGACAGTCAAAACCGGCTGAATTCTCACGAATTCAGCTACTTCAATCAGCGACATCACTCATCCCGCAACGGGCGTCGGACAGAGTCCCTTTTCAACCAGCAACCTGTTGGCCCACGCGGTGTCATTCGCTGACAGCGGCGGAACCGGCTCGCGGCGGTAGTCGATGTCGAGGTCATAGCCCGCTCGTTCGTAGGCGGTGTCGAGTACCGAGCGGAGCGACAGCACCACATCGGGGTCCCCCTTCTTGAGTAGGATCGGCACGTCCGGCAATCGGTCGCGCAGGTTGAACATCCACTGCTTCCCGTGCGGACGATCTTCGATACGCGAGACGTGAACGCGGTAGTCGCAGTCGGGCAGAGTTTCTTCCGTCGGCATCGGGGTGCCCGCGCGGAGCAGGTCGATCTCCACAAAGTGGCTGGGGGACTGCATGACCTCACGCCGCTTGTCCGCGTAACTTTTGCGTCCCGCAGCGGCGGGGACTTTGTTGGCCGGGCTGAGAACTTCAATCACAGTCACCACGCTGCGACTGTGCGAGTCGATGATCTCAATTCGCATCTCACAGACTTCCTCGACGAGGAGTGTCGTTGCGACGACCGGCTCGACGACCGCGACGCCTCCGTCGTCACCATTCCAAGAACTCTCTGACCAAGTTTGTTCCAAGGCCGCCACAATGTGGACATCCGGAATGATGGTCGCCGCGCGACCGGGATCAGTTTCATCGGTGACGTACACTCGTTGCTCGAGTCGAACGAAGTAAGCCGGACGAAGCTTTTCGTTGAGTTCAACGCGGATCTCCGGAATCAACTCGTGGTGGACATCGGGCCACAGCGTCGGGTGTTCGAGATACGGATCCATTCCGGGGAACGGTGAAGGCATGGGTTTGGTCTCGGTGGTGTTTGCGAACAGCGGTCAGAGTATGCCTTGCCCGCAGGTCGGTCAACGTGCGTCACGGCTTCAGAAGCAAGACGCTATTTACTGTCCGCTCGCCGACGCAGTTCGTTCCAAAACAGGGGGCGCGACTGAGTTCGCGTTTGGTAGGTCTTGAGATAGTGCAGGTACGACTCATCAAGTGGCCTCGGTTCTCCATCCCGGTGCGCGTAGGTTGTCATGGCTTCAAACGGCAGCGGTTCGACGGTCTCGCCGTAGACGGTGTTCATGTCGCTGTCCTTGTCCCAGCCGACGTTGTAGATCACGAAGTCGCGCACCCAGCCAGCGGGTGGCGGTTCGGAAGGTTCGGCGAACGCGAGTGACATCTCGTCGTTGCAGCCGAGGACGAGGAGCTTGTCGTCCCGCTCGGTCAGCAGTTCACGAACGTCACCGAAACGTGTGAACGCTCCTGCCATCGGCGGCCAATGGAGACCGGGGACGAGCCGGTTGTGATGGAAGTCTTCGGGACCGTTTCCGGCGTCGTACTCGCGGAATGAAATGCCGCCGCGATCATGCAGGTCCGCGCGGATGAGCGACAGTTCCGTCTGACGGACTTCGACGGGAGCTTCATCCACAGTGAAGAAGGCGGCGTCCCAATAGAACTCCATGTTCGTGACGATTCGCAACCGATGGTCAGTCGAGCCAGGAGAGAACACGTCCGAAATGTCGATGGCAATCGTCTTCGTCTTCCCACCGGGGAAGCCCATGAACGGATGGACTTCGCGCCACTGGCCGTTCGCATCGACCGCGTGCAGCGCGGGGGGGCGCGGCTGCGGACCATCGGGGTTCTGTGAGAACTGCACGTTGAGCGACGTGCTGGTCGGGTAGACCCACCCCGTCAGAAACAACGTGGCGCGGGGAAGGCTGCGGGACGAGGGCTGCGGGACGAGGGGCGGAGTTGCTTCCGCTTTGTCGCCGCTTGTTGCCGCACCTTCGTCTATGCCCCTCTTGTTCGTCCCTTGCCCCTCAGCCCTCGTCTCTCGTCCCCAGCTTCCAAGGTCCAACTCCAGAAAGTGCTCCGTTGTCAGTCCCTGTGCGAGCTTGCGGTCATACGTCTTGGTGTAGATGCCGTCCCTAGCCTTCACCTGTTCGAGGATGTCCCGTCCGTGAGTGTCTTTTGCCGCGACGGGGAGGCGAGGAGAGCGAACCGTGTGCAGCTTGTGCTCGGCCATCGATGCTGGGCCGACCTTCTCGTTCGTGTAGATGTCCGTTCCCGCCGGGTGATCGATCGCGAAGAGTTTCACTTGGTCGAAGTAGCCCGCTTCCCACAGTTCTTCGGTGATGTTCAGCAGGTACTCGCGGTGTTTTGGCTTCAGCTTGCTGCCGTCGATCTTGAGGTACTCCCACTCACGCCACGGGGCGACGACCGACTCGGCAAACTTCAAACCGATGGGCGAGTTCCACAAGAGGTCGGTCACGAAGACAAATTTCTCGCCGTCCCATGTGTAGAGGTACGGACATGAACCAACCAGTTTCTGCTCTTCACAGACGTGCAGGTTCGGCTCGGGATCGATCAGGTTGCGCGGGACGCCGTTGGTCCAGATGACCCTCACGACATCCGCCTGCTTCTGCGGCCCGAGACCAAAGTGCGTGATCGGCCCCGTGACGACTTGAGCCTGATATTTCGAGCCGCTCTTCAACTCAATCGTGCTCCCGATCCCCGCGTGATTGACTCGCTTGCTGTAGTTCTGCTCGTTCGGCTTGATCTGTTGAGCGAGCAGCGACACGTCGAGCCATCCGTTGGCGTTGCCGCCGTTGTTCATATGCCACTTGGATTCGGTGGCATACGCCGTGACCAAGTCCTCGTCTCCGTCCCGGTCCACGTCGGCAATGGCGAATGAGCTCCCCGCGATAGGAACCATAACGGGCGGAGAAAACTCACCTCGACCGTCGCCACGCCACAGGGTGAGACCTTCCTCATGCGACGTGGCGAGGTCTCTCAGTCCGTCGTTGTCAAAGTCGAGAGAAAGGACCGACCACAACGAGGACACAACCACGGGCTTGGCTTGTTTCACAGAGACCACTCCCGCCGCCGAGGTCTGCGTCAGAACCAGATTCAGCCCATTCGGCCCCGCACCGAGCAAGTCCCACGATCCGTTGCCGTCGTAGTCCTCAATGAGCAGCGTCTTGGATTGCTTGAGCGAAGCGAAGCCTTCATCCAGCTCACGCCACCGGAAGCGACCGTGCCGCAAACTTTCGAGAACCCCGACGCCGTTCGCTCCCGCGACGAGGATGTCCAAGTCCGTGTCCTTGTCCCAATCGCAAACGACAGCGGCCGTCGGGCCGAAGCCGGCGGGAGGCAATTTGGACCGCGAGGTGATCTCTTCAAAGCTCCAGTTGCTGCGGTTCGACCAGAGCCGAATGCCATCGGCGGCGACGGTCAGAAAATCCAAGTCTCCATCCAGATCGAGATCGGCGGGAACGACATCGAGTACACCGCGCAATGAACCGAGAGCGTCACCGGCGGGCTTCTCAATGAACTCGCGCGACCCTTCTTTCGAGACGCGGTTCTCGAAGAACTTGAGTCCCGGCTGACCGAACGCAATCAGGTCGGGATCGGCCAATAAGCATCCGGCGGCATCTTTAGGGCGGTCCTTCAATTTGGAATCGACATCGTCATCAAGGTCTACCGCGAGCAGTTCTTGAAAGTCGCCCGAGATCGCGACGTTCACGAGCGACGCCTTCTCGTCAGCCGTTTTCGGACTGAACGGCATTGCTGCGACGATGTGATCCTCGTGCAACGTCACGCCGTCGATGCGGCCGTCGAGATCGAGATCAATCACCGCGATATCTCGAACACCGGACGGCAACTCAGGTTGTTGTTCCTTTGGAGCGAGGGAGAACGAAACGAGAATCCCTTCACCACCCGACGGCATCGTCCTATCCGCCCGCTCATAAAACGCCGGGCCGAAGTCGTGCAGGACGTACTCCAGCGAATCGAGCTTCACGTAGCGGTCGTCGCGTGCGGACTCCGACACCATCACATTGCGGATCGCCATCGTGCGGCCTGTTGCCAACGGCCAGTTCCCTTCGCGAGCCGCCTTCGCCACGATATCGAGCAGATCGAGCACGTTGACCCGTGCGTGGGTCTGGATGATGTCCGCAAACGGTTGCAGTGTCTCTTTGGCTTTCTCTGCCGTGTCAGCGAATGTCGGGTCTTTCAACTGCACGAGCAGCGGCAGCAGGTCTTTGAGAACGAACAAATTGTCCGGTTCCAGTTCATAAACTTTCCTCAACGCCGCCACGGTCTCGGCGGACGGAGCCTCACCCGGCGCGGCGGGTTTCAACGAATAAAGGTCGTACCAAACCGCCGCCGACTTCGGTGCGAGTTCACTCGCCCGCCTCAGCGAGATCGCCGCGTTGTCGATCTCGCCGGCGCGGATCGAATTGCGGGCGTCGAGTACATGCGGCACATGCGAATCCGGCTCGACCTTGGCTAACAGTTCCAATGCCTCGCGTGACTTGGAGTGCATCTCCGCATTACGCGCCGGTTCGCGCATGGCGTCGATCACACCGCGCCACAGCTCGCGACAAATGGTCAAGTTGCGAGGGCCAAACGGATCGTTCGGAACCTCAGCGATGATCTGCAACAGCAACGTCTCGGCTTGCTCAAACTCGTGGTTCTCCAAGTGGGCGACCGCTCGATCACGTTGATCAAGCAGTCTGAGCGTCGCCTCCCGCGTCAGTTTCTTCGCCGCCGCAGTCGTCCCGCCGGA
Source organism: Schlesneria sp. (assembly GCA_043746775.1). Taxonomy (GTDB): domain Bacteria; phylum Planctomycetota; class Planctomycetia; order Planctomycetales; family Planctomycetaceae; genus Schlesneria. The sequence goes on along the minus strand of JAYTQJ010000598.1, from coordinate 2,164 downwards.
ACCGTCGTTCGGTGGCCCCGGCTGCGGATCGAAGCCTCTCACAATGAAGAACAAGGCCACGAGCAATGCGGCCGCCATGCCAGTCAACAGCGCCGCAACGAGCCACAGGTTGCGCGGCGCATTCGATTGGGGAGTCTGTTCCATCCGAGAGTCATCCTGCGACTGATGTGGTTGTTTGAGAACAGTCCGCGTGCGTGAGGTTGGTGGCCCGTTGAAAAATGTAGGGTAAGCCTCTGGCTTGCCCTCATTTTCAACGGCACGTACGGGCAAGCGAGACGCTTACCCTACGCTTTTCAACCGGCAGTGAAGCGTGACGAGTACGTTTGAATTCCAAGAACTGCTGGACGCGAACTTGGAGTCAACTTGTAACCTGCCCGTGGTCGATCACGAAAGAGACTCATTGCGGTTGCAACATCCAGTAGTGCTGTGGCACTGGTATCGACACAACACGTAAAGGTCAGCAAAAGTAGCCGTCATCGCTCCGCGTGACGAGCCTTCCGAGTTCGGTAGCCCTGACTCAGACACCTGTTCGCAACAGGCTCATCACGCGGAGCGATGATGGCTACTTTGTGTAGAGGCCAATGGTGCCGTGGTTCTGGAAGCCAATCCACGACGCTGACAGCCGTCAGTCGGGCGAGTAGCATCTCGCCGCCCGCCTTGTCTCCGCGCCACTTTGATCCCGCCCGCATTCCTCGACCGAGCCTCGCCATGCTGACGCTTCCCGGTTCTTCCGTTCACTGCTGCGATGGACACTCCCGACGCACGTTTCTGCAAATCGGGTCACTCGCCGTGGGAGGGCTTTCACTGGCGGACGTGCTCCGTGCCGAGCAGTCTGCGGGGCGAAGTGGCTCATCGGCGAAGTCGGTCATCATGGTCTACCTCACTGGCGGACTGGCACATCAGGACACGTTCGACCTGAAGCCGGATGCTCCCACCGAAATCCGAGGCGAGTTCAATCAGATCGAGACCAGCGTGCCGGGCTGTCAGGTGGGAGAACTGCTGCCGCTCACCGCTCAGTGTGCGCATCGTTGGTCGGTCGTGAGGTCGCTCGTCGGCCTGCGGGATGAACACAGCAGTTTTCAAAACCTGACCGGCCACCCGATGAACGAGAGCCAGCGCGAGGGCAAGCCGAACTTCGGTTCGATCGTCTCGCACAAATTGGGGCAGGCCGACTCGTCAGTCCCCGCGTTCGTTGATCTGTTCCCGACGATGCAGCACCGTCCGTACAACAGCCCGCTGTCGGGAGTGCTGGGACCGGCGCATCGCGCGGTCCAGGCGGACGGCGAAGACCTCGCGAGCATGAAGCTGCGGTTCGTCGAGCCACAGCAACTCGACCACCGGCGGCGACTGCTCACCGCGATGGACCGCTTCCGTCGCGAGGCGGATGCCAGTCCGGTTCGTAACATGGATTCGAGCTATGACAAGGCGTTCGATGTTCTCACGTCGAGCCGTCTGGTGAATGCCCTCGACGTGACGAAGGAAGACCCGCGACTGCGTGAGCGATACGGAGTCGGCTCGTCGAAGCATCTCGGCGACGGAGCGCCGATGTGGAACGATCAGTTACTCGCGGCACGGCGACTTGTCGAAGCGGGCGTGCGTTGCGTCACCGTCGCCTACGGCTTTTGGGACACGCACGGCAACAACTTCAAGCACCTGCGAAATCATCTGCCGTTGTTCGACAAGGGCGTGTCGGCGCTGGTGAACGACATCTACGACCGGGGTCTCGACCGCGATGTGACGGTCTGCGTCTGGGGCGAGTTCGGCCGCACACCAAAGATCAACAAGGATGCCGGTCGCGATCATTGGCCTCGCGTCGGCCACGCCCTGCTCAGCGGCGGCGGTCTGAAAGTCGGGCAAGTTCTCGGCGCGACCGACAAGCTGGGAAGCGACGTGCTGGACCGGCCGATTCATTACCAGCAGGTCCTCGCCACGCTTTACCACTCGCTCGGCTTGGGCGAAGACCCGTCGATCAATGATGTGACCGGTCGCCGATTGCCAATCCTCGACCCCGGCATCCGCCCGATCGGTGAGTTGATCGCGTGAGTTGTCAGTGGCCGCAACCGAAGCTCAACTCTTGGGCGTCAGCCCTCTTGGAGTCTTCTGAGCGCGGCGGCGTAAGCCCCCTGGCACTTACTTTGAGCGACTTTCAAATTGACGTTCAGTG
>JAYTQJ010000597.1:0-17689 GCA_043746775.1 Schlesneria sp. | reverse complement strand
ATGTCAGCCCAGGGCAACGCCCTGGGTTGGCGATTGTCCGTGAATCTCAAGCCCTGAAGGGGCGGCACTATTCGGCTGATCGACTTAGGGCCGCCCCTTCAGGGCGGCGCTCCCGTTGGTCGCTGGCCCTGGGCTAACTTAGGGCTGCCCCGTTGGGGCTGAAAACCCAAAGAGCGCTACTTCAAAACGCGCCAGCGAAGGCGGAAGTGGCTCTCTCCTTCGCTGGCGCGTCAGGCTTCAAGGAGTCAACTTCTTCGTGCATAGGCAAGGTTCGCCGACGATTGGCACGCGCGCTGCGATAGATGATTCCCGTCAGCCCGAGGAAGAATCGAGGGCGTTCCCCAAACAGAAAGTGGAGGGCATCATGTTGAGAAGTACGTTGTTGAGTTCGGTGGCACTGTTCGGATGGTTGGGTCTCGCTGCCGGATCGGCCTCGGCGTACGACCACCACGGCGGACATCATCATCATTCCGCCCATCACCATCATCATTCCCACCCGGGACACTCGCACGTCCAGGTCTATCGGCAGCCAGTGGTCGTGGTTCAGCGCTACAGCTACCCCGTGTCGAGTTGCCAACATCAGGGCTACTCCGGCGCGGCGTATGGCGGCTACAGCGGCTCGGCGTACAGTGGATACGGCGGTGGCTATGGCGCGGCTTACGGTGGGAGTGCCTACGGTGGTGGATCGGGCTTTGGGTTCTACTACTCGAGATAGGTTTTCTGGCACGAATTGTCTCGGCTCCGTGGTCTCGATCGCGTCTCAATCACTCAGCCCCTGGACTGTCAGGGGCTGATCCGTTTCTGAGTGGCAACTTCTTCCGGTGCCGTTGGAGTCGTGGCATCAACAGCGTTTGCAACGATCAATGCGATGCTTCGACAACGCCTGCTGACGAACTCGGTACACAGGGCGGATTTTGCCGACACCGGCTGATTTCGTGAGCTACAAGCTGAGGTGAGGTGGAGTGTTTCACTCGACTTCGCGCCGTCTCCGGCATCAACCGGATGCGATCTCCGAAACGAAGTGGGCCACGCCATGTCAGTCAATCAACGCCAGTACGCCCGATTACCGCTCCCCGGCGAAGACTCGTCTGCCGAGTTGATTGTGAACCGGCGACCGATCTCGTGCCGACTGGTTGAGATGTCCATTGGCGGTTTCGGAGTCCTCGCCCCCGCACAAACCAAGGTGGCGATCAACGATCTCGCCTGCCTGCGCACGCGCGGTTCCGACTTCATCGTGCGTATTACGAATCAAGAGACTCAAGCCGACGGAGTCGCGCTGGGACTGAAACAGGTTGAAGAAGTCCCGCGAAATCCGGCCGTCACGAGCTTCTTCCCGCCGTGGCTCACCGCGACATTTTGGATGGCCGCTGCGGGAAGTGTGCTGGCCGCCTCGTTCTGGCTGTTCGGACTGTATGAGTCACTGCCGATCGAAATCCGCCCCGGACAGTGAACGGCAAAAGTTGACTGGCCCACGTAGTACGGGCACTTCTGCCCGCCTGACTCGGGCGATACCTCTCACGGCCGAAGGTGAGACAGTAATCGCTACAACACACTAACCCGAAGTGTTAACGAGGAGGTGTGTGGCGTTCCTCGCTTACGCTTTTTGAAGTTGCGCTGTTTTGGTTTTCCGCCCCAACGGGGCAGTCCTAAGTTAGCCCAGGGCAAGCGACCAACGGGAGCGCCGCCCTAGGTAGAGACGGTCACAGGTTTTGAAGCCCTGAAGGGGCGGCCCTAAGTCGATCCGCCGAATAGTGTCGCCCCTTCAGGGCTTGAGATTGACGGAAAATCGCCAACCCAGGGCGTTGCCCTGGGCTGACATAGCACCGCCCCTTTGGGGCTGAAAACCCAAACAGCGCAACTTCAAAACTTACGCTTCGGGTTAGTGTTCGTGCCGCTCACACTTCACTCTTGATCGGCAAACACCGGCCGCAACAGGTTGTCCACCGGCGCGAAGTCGTCTGTGAGGAGCAGCCCTTCCGAGAGCGCGAGGACCGCGCTCATCTGGCCGCTCAGCTTGGGTGTCGTTTCACTCGGCAGCGTCTCCATCGCGGCAAACGGCTGGCCTGACCAGTCGCCCGTATCGGCGAGGTGCGTCAGATCGAGCGGCCTGCGGGAGCAGACCATCACGAACGTGTCGCGGTCGTTGTCGGGTTGAACGTGCGACGTGCTGAAGACGTAGATGTTGGGAAAGACCTTGGCTGCCGTGGCGACATAACGACCGAGGAACCGCCCCGGTCCCGGTGCCCGCGATTTCTTCGCCGCGTCCGCCACCGCCTTCGTCCACTCGACATTTTGCGGATCGAGGTCGATCAGTTTCTGTTTGATCTCGTCCGACACGATCCCCCGAAACCCCAAGCTGTGGGTCTCACCTTCCAAGCGACACACCTCGACACACTCGAATGGTGCGGCACTCGACTTCCACCCGGCGAGTGGTCCCCCTGTCGCATTCAACGCCGCCGGGATCACACCCAAGTACGGCTTGGGTTTTCGAGTGAGCGCGGCGAGTTGCTCGATCACCGGCCACCATGCCTGTGGGTCTTCGTTGAGGAAATCGTGCTCACCAGCAGGCTCGGTTGAGGAAGCATCCGTTTTCTCGGGCGAAACTCCGGACAACCGCTTTTGATCGGCGAGTGACAGTGTTCGCTTGGACCTCACGCGATAACGGTCGTTCTTGAGCGACTTGATCTCCAGCGGTGCGAACGCGCGGGGAGCCGGTTCGTATTCGCCGAAGGTCAGCGTCATGTTGGCCAAGCTCCGAGGAAGTCGGCCCACATAGTCCACCTCCGCTACGCCGAACCTCTCGCTGGGAATCTCGGTGCGCGGATAGATGTCGATGATGTTCGCTTGGTAAACGCCTTCGTCGCTGAGCAAATCGTGCGTGTCTTGCAGGAACTCGCGCGTGGTCAGATGCGAGGGGATGCTGAAGTCGTTGAAGGCGTCGCCGTAAATGAAGTCGTACCGGACGGCAGGCTTTCCCGCCGCGACCAGCTTCTGGTTGTCGCGCAGCCGGTCATCAACGAAGTTGCGCGCGTCGCCGATCGTCGTGACGATCCGCTGTTGCTCGGCCTCGGTCAGGCCGAGTTCCTTCACCACCGCGCGATAGACAGCCGGGTCGAGTTCCGCGACTTCAATGTTCGGGCTGCCGGGGAACTCTTTGAGAAACCATCTCGGAAAGATGTAGCCGCCGCCGCCGACGAACAGCGCCGTCGCGCGGTGCGATTGACCGCGAGCCTCTTCAATCGCGCGATGCCACGCGCCGGTTGGCGTCGCACTGAGCAGCTTGTCGCGCGTGGCGGTCGAGACCGGTTGATAGGCCGTGACGACGCCAAGCGTCGCGTCGTGTCGCAACGTCGGTGCGAGGTCTTCCGAAATCGTGACGCCCGGCGGCATCTGTTCGAGTTCCACCGACGAGAAGCCGCCCCACAACGGCTTGTTCGTTTCGGCATGGAGCGCGGTGATCGCCTTCCAATACGGAGCATCGGGCGACAGAGCGAGTAGGGCGTCGAAGAGACCGGGTTGAGGATGTTCGATCTTCAGCAGACCGACCGCCTCATCAAAGACAACTCCATTCGGAAGCTTGCTCGCGTCGAACGATTCCTTCGGGAGACTGCTGATCGACAGCGTGACCGGCTGCACGAACGACTTGGCGGTCGCCTTCGTCACGGCGGCGTAAACCTGCTCGTACTCGTAATGCAGCGCGGTCGGATCGAGCGGGTCGTAATAGCTGTGAACCAGTTTGTCGAGACGCAGGTACTTGAGTGCCGAACCGTCCTCAGCCGTGTCCTCACCGACCATGATCGTCGAGTAATTGCTCTCGTCGTAGTACGTGCCGACGCGATCATCGCGCAGCTTGAGCAACAGTCCGAGTTCATGCAGCTTCAGCCCGACCGAGCCGCCGAACGACGACCAGCCATCGCGCGCCGTCTTCGCCTTGGAGACACTGGCCGTCACGGACAGCGTCGAACCGACCACCGTCCCGACCGAGGCAAACATCGGCTGAGTACTCGTCGCGGCGAGGACCGTCCAGCCGAGCAATTGCAGCCAGCCGCAGACGACTGCCGCGCGAAAGACCTTCCTCGAACCGACCACGATCACCGCCAGCAGCCCCAAAATTCCGGCCGTTAGCCCGATGATCGTTCTCGTCCCGCAGACATCGATCAAATAGAAGCCGGTCAGAAACGTCCCGATGATCGAACCGAACGCGCCCCACGCATAGACGTTCCCGACCGTCGAACCGGTCTTCGAGCTGCGCGACAACGCCATGCTCGCGACCAACGGCGAGATCGTCCCGAGCGCCAGTGAGGGCAACAAAAAGATTGAGGCGACGATGATTAAAATCCACGTCGGCCAACTGACAGACGCCGGGCGATCGAGCGGCGCGATGATCTGATCGAGCCACAGCACACTCGCGCACGAAGCACTTCCCAGCAGATACATCCACGCCAGCGAACGGCCTCGTTCGTACCGGTCGGCCAGCCAGCCGCCAAGCCAATTTCCCAACGTGATCCCCGCCAATACGACGCCGATCACTGAGGTCCATGTGTAGAGCGACGATCCCACCGTCTTGCTGATCAGCCGCGAAGCAGTCAGCTCGAGCATCATCACGCAGACGCTCGTCACGAACACGAGAGCGTTGTAGCCCCACAAGGCCCACACATCGGAAACCTCGATCGACTTCGATCGCACCGGCGGCTTCTTCACGAACTTCTTCGTTAGCGAGACCGTCGGTGATTCGACCGCTCCGTCACCCATCGGGTTGGGAGCCGAGAGCCGATACGTCTCTTTGTCGGCGTACTCATCATGATCGTCTTCCGGCGAAGAGGCTTGAGAAACAGGTGGCTCTGACGACATGCAGGGGATTCTTTCTTATTCGACTGCCTGAGTAGTGCAGATGTAGGGTGGGCTGTGCCCACCATTCCGCAACCGATTGTGGTGGGCATAGTCCACCCTACGAGAAGCCATACAGTCGAACGAAGGACAGGCCTCGAAACTGTGTGACAATAGACTGCGATTCACCGCGCTCATCGACAAGTCACGTCGCCATCTCGCTCAGAGCCATCGACTTTTCCAAATTGGGGTGCCACGGTCACGGAGCTTCGACGTGGCCGTGCAAGGATGTTAAGGCCGATTCCAATTCTTACGGCCACGTCGAAGCTCCGTGACCGTGGCGTCCAATCACCCCGATTGAAAAAGGCGATGGCCGTGCATTTCGCCGACCTTCAACTCTCTTCGACCGCCACCTTGACCACGACCTTCACGACATCGCTCGGCGTGGGAGGGACTCCGCAGGCGAGGCTCGGGGCGTGGATGTCGTCGGGGTAGAAGATCATGAACGTCCCGGCTGGAGCGTCATACGTGGCGAGGCCCGGTTCGTAGAACATCACATCCTTCGCTTCGTTGTACGGCGTGGTAACGGCGAGGCCGCTCGACATCGGCTCATGACCGAATCGCTCGTGACCGCCCGCGACGAACTGCACGTCGATGTACTTGCGATGCGACTCCCACACCGCTTGCTCGGCCAACTTGGTGCGATAGCGGCTGACGATGCTCACCATCTTCTTGCCATCAAGTTCATACTGTCCGTTCTCGACATGCGTGAAGTCGGTGCTGCCGACATACTCGATGGCGCGCACGATCGCGGCGGGCAGGTGAGCGTACTTGGCGTGGTTCTCAATCTTGTCAACGATCATGGTGAGTCCGTGTAGCTTGGACGCCCTCGTCCGAGCGATTTCGAGTTGGAAACGGACGGACGAGGGCGTCCATCCTACGGTCTTTCAACAGGCTGCTAAGTAGCCGGAAAACTAGCCGCATTCGCGCGAGTTCGTAATTCACCCGTGCGTCACATTTTTTGATCGGACGTTCAACTTTGCTTTTTGGTTTCTGGTTTGACGGGTGCAGGAGGTTGCTTGCGAGGCGTTTCAGAACTGGGATCGGGCTGCGGCTCACGTACTCTCGGACGCGAATTATTGAAGTCATCGGGAACCAACGTGGGCCGCGACAGGCCTGGCGAAAACTCGTCGATCTTCACGTCGGGCTTCGTGGGACTCTCGAAGCCATCGTTCGCACGGCCTCTAGTAAATCGAGGCGCGTCACCCACCGTCATCGGTCGTTTGGGGGCGAGCGACTTTGCCTCGCGCAGGTCACGGAGCAATTGCAGCAACTGGTCCTGCTGCGAACGGCTCAGTCGTGCGATGATCGCGGCCGACGGGACTGACACGGCGAGCGGACTCGGTCCCTCTTTGCTCTTCTGCACGAGTCCCAATCCGCAGACGAGTGATTCGACCAACTCCTCGGACTCTTCGCGCGTGGAGAAGAGGTCGCTTACCGGATACGTCCGCGTGATGATCGCCTTGTCCGCCATCGCTTGAGTCGTGACCTTCAGCACTTCCGATTCGATGATGTACGTCAGAGCCAGTGGCTCCAGTATCAGCCGCAGCGTGCTTCGCAATGAGACTCCGCTGAGTTGCAGGTTTATTGGTAGGTCCGTGTTCTGCTTCACGGCCGTGAGCGATTCCTTGTCGAGCCAAATCGCCACGCTGTGCAAATCTTCGAGGTATTTGAGGCCCTCTTCCAACGGAGTGTCCGTGAAGGCGACTTCGGTTGTGTCGCTCAAGGTCGTCAGAATCTTTTCCTCGTTGCCGGAGAGTCGCGGTAGGAACTCGGGCGGTGCAGTTGGTTTCGTTGCGGGAGCCACCGCAGCCGGAGTGGCTTCACCTTGGACTTGGTCCGCAACGGGCTGAAACACTTCCTGAGCCGTCACAAAACTTGCGGCAGCGTAGACGAACACGCCTCCACAACACGCCCACTTCCAAGGCAACCGCAAACGACGACGGATCGACGGACTGTCCATCAGAATTCTCCTCGACAAGACGCAGCAAAAGCCAAGAGCGGAAGGTCGAACGCGCGAGGCAGGCTAAGAGGGGCCGAGAGGGCTGTCAACGTGTGGCATTTCGTCAACGAGCCAGCACAACTGATCCAGCCTCTCCACTATGTCCGCCTCGCGCGGCCAGTTCCTTCCGACTGCCGCGTGCAACCGGGGGGGACGACTTTTATACTCTCGCCCCACGGTCGGTCGTCCAAACGATCAGGGGTCAGGTGGTTCAATGTTCATTTTTCGCGGCGAAAAATGAACTTTGAACCACCTGACCCCGGCCTTTCACCGCTCGCCTCGCATCGAGACTGTCTCGCCCCATGTCATCTCTCACACAAAACCTGCTCGGCGCATGGTCCTCGATCGGCGGGACGCTCGCGCTCGATGCAGCCTCCGTTTCCGAGAGCCTACATGACATCGCCGCTCCGCTGATGATCGTCAACACCACGCAGGGCCTCGCGCTGGGACGGGGCGGCTCTGGGCAGTTTGGTGTCGCGCCGAATGACTCACACCCGTTCCCGTTAGTCGGCTTCGTGCCCCCGGCCAGCACCGAGCGACTTGGCGATGAGAGTTTTCGCGCCGATCACGGTCTGCGGTACGCCTACGTCTCGGGCGCGATGGCCGCCGGGATCGGATCGGAAGCGATCGTCGAAGCGATGGCCCAACACGGGATGCTCGGTTTCTTCGGTGCCGCCGGGCTGAGTCCGTCGCGCGTGGAAGCGGCGATTGAGCGGCTGATGAAGAGGTTGAGGGTTGAAGGTCGAGGGTTGAAGGTCAGCGCCGAGCAACCGCACTCTTCCGGCTCTCAACCCTCAATCCTCAACCCTCAACCTTCCTTCGGCTTCAACCTGATCCACAGCCCCAACGAGCAATCGCTGGAGAAGGCGATCGTGGACCTGTACCTGCGGCGCGGAGTTTCGCTCGTCGAAGCGTCGGCGTTTCTCGACCTGACGCCGCATGTCGTGCGGTATCGGTTGACCGGGATTCATCGCGATGCGGCAGGGCACATCGTCACGCCGAACAAGGTCATCGCGAAGGTGAGCCGCATTGAAGTCGGCTCGAAGTTCTTTGCACCGGCTCCTGCGAAGATTCTTTCATTGCTTGTCGAACAGGGGGCGATCACGCACGAGCAGGCGGTGCTGGCCGAATCGGTGCCGGTCGCGCAGGACATCACGGCCGAGGCCGATTCGGGCGGGCACACGGATAACCGTCCCGCGCTGACGCTGCTCCCCACAATCTTGGCTCTACGAGACCGGGCGATGGCGCAGCATCGGTTCGCTCAACCGCTGCGCGTCGGCGCGGCGGGCGGCATCTCGACGCCCGCTTCCGCAGCGGCGGCCTTCGCGATGGGTGCGGCTTACATTCTGGTCGGCTCAGTCCAGCAAGCGTGCGTCGAATCGGGAACGTGTGACGCGGTGCGGCAGATGCTGGCCGAAGCCGAACAGGCGGACGTGACGATGTGTCCGTGTGCCGACATGTTCGAGATGGGCGTGAAGGTTCAAGTCCTCAAGCGTGGGACGATGTTCCCGATGCGAGCGGCCAAGCTCTACGAGACCTATCGCGCCTACAAGGGGATCGACGACATTCCCGCTGCCGACCGAGACTGGCTGGAGAAGAACCTCTTCCGAGTGTCGCTTCAAGAAGTCTGGCAACAGACGGTCGATTACTTCTCGACGCGCGACCCGGCTCAGATTGAGAAAGGGCAGCGAGACCCCAAGCACCAGATGGCGCTGATCTTCCGCTGGTATCTCGGCCAGTCGTCGCGCTGGGCCAACAGCGGCGAGCCATCACGTCGGCTCGACTATCAAATCTGGTGCGGCCCCGCGATGGGAGCCTTCAACGAATGGACGAAGGGAACGTTCCTTGCCCAACCTCAAAACCGCCGGGTGGCGACCGTCGCGTATAACCTGCTCCACGGAGCCGCCGTCATGCAGCGAGTGAACTCACTCCGCAGCCAAGGTTTCCCCGTGCCGAGTGACGCGGCGCGCGTGGTGCCACAAGAAATCAACGAATTGAAATCACGATAGGGATGTTCGACGGATGGCTTACTCGACTGATGGAATCGCAATGAACAACGACGGACGGCCCTCATCAATTCAACTGACACAGCCACCTCTGGCGGTGGTCGGCCTCAGTGCGCTCTTTCCCAAGGCGGCGAATGCCGAGGAGTTTTGGTCGAACATTCGGCGCGGGGTCGATGCGATTACAGAGGTGCCCGATTCGCATTGGAATCCCGATGACTACTTCGACTCGAACCAGAAGACGCCCGACATGACGTATGCCCGGCGCGGGGGATTCCTCTCGCCGCTGCCGTTTGATCCGCTCGAGTTCGGGATCTCGCCGAACAACCTCGAAGCGATTGACACGTCTCAGTTGTTGGGGCTGGTCGGAGCGAAGCGGGCACTCGAACACGCGGGCTATGGCGCGGGGCGGACGTTCGATCGGTCTCGCGTCGGCTGCATCTTGGGCGTGACCGGGACGCTGGAGATGGTGATCCCGTTGGGGGCGCGGCTGGGGCATCCGAAGTGGCGGAAGGCTCTGAAGGATGCGGGCGTTCCGGAGGACGTGGCCGAAGATGTTGTGAATCGCATCTCGGAGAGTTACGTCCCGTGGCAGGAGAATTCTTTTCCAGGGCTGCTGGGAAATGTCGTGGCAGGACGAATTGCGAACCGGCTCGATCTGCACGGGACGAACTGTGTTGTGGACGCGGCCTGCGCGAGTTCGCTCAGTGCGATGCACCTCGCCGCGTTGGAACTGTGGACCGGGCGCAGCGACATGGTCGTCACCGGCGGCATCGACACGTTCAACGACATCTTCATGTTCATGTGCTTCAGCAAGACGCCAGCGCTGTCGCCAACGGGGGACGCGAAGCCGTTCAGCGAAGATGCCAGCGGCACGATCCTCGGCGAGGGCGTCGGGATGGTCGTCTTGAAGCGGCTCGCCGATGCCGAGCGAGACGGTGACCGAATCTATGCCGTGATCAAAGGGATCGGCACGTCGAGCGACGGCGCGGGGAACGCCGTCTACGCGCCGAAGTCTGAGGGGCAGGTTCGTTGCCTCGAAGATGCCTATCGCGTGGCGGGAGTCTCACCCGACACGATCGAACTGGTTGAAGCTCACGGCACGGGGACGAAGGTCGGCGACGCGACCGAGGTCTCCGGTTTGATGCAGGTCTATCAAGCCGCCGGTCGCCGCGCGAGTGGCTCGCCGAAAACAAACTGGTGCGCGGTCGGGTCGGTGAAGTCGCAGATCGGTCACACAAAAGCAGCGGCGGGAGCGGCCGGAGTCCTCAAGGCGGTTCTCGCACTGCAACACAAAGTCCTGCCGCCGACGATCAAGGTGAACCAACCTCCTTCCGCGCTGTTGGCCGTTGATTCGCCGTTCTACGTCAACACGGAAGCTCGTCCGTGGGTGAAGCCGGTCGGCCATCCTCGCCGCGCCGCCGTGAGTGCCTTCGGGTTCGGCGGCAGCAATTTTCACTGCGTCCTCGAAGAGTCGCCGCAGTCGTTTGATGAACCGGAATGGGACGGCGATGTGCAGGTGGTGGCGTTGTCCGCGCTGTCGTTGAATGAGCTGGCCGAGAGCGTTCGCGAGTTCTGTAGGATGGGCACTCCTGCCCGTCCTGCTTTGGCTACCGATGTTGCGACATCCCAAAACCAAAACCGAAGAGCGGACGGGCAGGAGTGCCCATCCTACGACTGGCAGTTGGTTCGCAAGGCCGCTCACGCCACTCGGGCCTCGTTCCGCATCGAGCATCCGCATCGCTTGGTCTTCGTCATCGAGCGAGAGAAGACCGACCTCGCGAAGTTGGTCGAAGGCGCTCTGTCGATGCTCGACAAGTACGCCGACCGAGCCAATTGGTCCACGCCCGATGGGGCGCACTATGGTCGCGGGGCGAGAACCGGTGCGTTGGCGGTCCTCTTCCCCGGACAGGGGTCTCAGTACGTCGGCATGTTGCGCGAACTGGCTTTGCGCTTCCCGGCGATGAACTCGGTCTTAAGCGAAGCGAACGAAGTGTTCGGAGTCTCGCAGAGCGAGGCCCGTAGGATGGGCACTCCTGCCCGTCCTGCTTCGTTCGCTGAAGCCGCCTCACTTCAAAATCAAAATCCAAGAGAGGACGGGCAGGAGTGCCCATCCTACAGATTGAGTGATTACATCTATCCAACGCCGTCGTGGACCGATGAGGTTCGCGTCCAGAGGGACTCCGAATTGCGGGCGACACAGATCGCTCAGCCCGCGATTGGAGCAGTGAGCCTTGGGGCGCTGGCGGTGCTCGAACAGTTCGGTGTGCGGGCGGAAGCGGCTGCGGGACACAGTTATGGCGAATTGACGGCGCTCTGCGCGTCGAGGCGATTCGCACCGGCGGCGCTCTATCGGCTGTCGATGCTGCGTGGGCGATTGATGGCGGAAGCGCAAGAGGTCGATGGCGGGATGCTGGCGATCGGCGCACCCCTCACACAGGTCGAAGCGGCAATTAAAGAGATGGCCGTCGATTTGGTGGTGGCCAACTACAACAGCCCGAATCAGGTCGTGTTGTCGGGACGGTTGCCCGAGATCGACCGAGCGACGGCGCTGTTCACTCAACGCAACATGCGAGGAAAGAAGTTACAGGTGGCAGCGGCCTTTCACAGTCCGCTCGTCGCCAGCGCGAGCCGCGCGTTCCGGCCGGAACTCGATGGCGTTGAGTTCGCTCCGTCGCAGATGCCGGTCTATGCGAACACGACAGCGGCGCAGTACCCGACCGACGCACGCGATGCTCGTGATTTGCTGGCGGCGCAGTTGGCTCGGCCCGTCAATTTCGTGCGGGAAGTCGAACAGATGTACGCCGACGGCGTGCGGACCTTCGTCGAAGTCGGACCCGGTGGCGTGTTGACCGGATTGGTCGGTTCGATCCTGTCGGGGCGCGAATTCCGCGCGGTGGCCCTCGATTCGTCGAGCGGCAAGCGCGGCGGACTGTTTGATCTTGCGAGCGCTCTGGCGCAGGTGTCAGCATCCGGGCACTCAATCGACTGGACCCAATGGGATCCGCACGGCAGCGGTCCCGCAGACACTGGCAGCTCGCACCGGCTGCGCATTCCGATCACTGGAGCCAACTACGTGAAGCCTCGCACCCCGATTCCGCCCCGTCCGCCCATGATGACTTCGTTCGAGGCTCCCGAGGTCGCGGCGAGTGCCGCGCAGACGGTCCCCAGTTCGATGAACGACTTTCCAACTTTCACTTCCTCGCAGGGACATGTCGTGCCCCCGAAGAGCCGCGTACTCGAAGCCGATCCGCACAGCATGTCGAACATCAATGAGTGGTCGAAAGCCGCAGGTCGAGAGTCGAGGGCTAGCGAGGTTGAGACGCAGCGTGCTCCGATGACACCGTCGCGCGAGGCCGAGGGACTGGCGTTGATTCAAGAAAATTTGCGGGCACTCCAGCGCATGCAGGAGGAAACCGCGCGGCTTCATCAGCGGTTCCTCGAAGGTCAGGAAGCGGCACTGCGGACGTTTGAGTCTCTGGCGCAGCGGCACTTGGAGCTGGCTCAAACATCGCACGGATTCGCCGCTCCGCCGGTCATGGCGGTTGCGCCCCCGCCTGCGCTGGTGAATGAGCCGTGGACGTGGGAAGTGCCTGTCCGGAGTGAAGTGCGGGCCATCGTCTCAACGCCGGAGCCAGTCCTCAGTACTCCATACGCGATACCGAGTGAGCAGGTCGGGGGAGTGGGCAGTGAGCAGTGGGCAGTGAGTAGCCAGGCGGTTGTTCCGCAAGCTTCGGCTCAGACCCTCAACTCTCAACCCTCAACCCTCAAACCTTCCGCACTGACCTCGACGGTCCTCGCGGTCGTGTCGGAGAAGACCGGCTATCCGGTCGAGATGCTGAACCTTGGGATGAGCCTCGATCACGATCTGGGGATCGATTCGATCAAGCGCGTGGAGATTCTCTCGGCGCTGCAAGAGCGAGTGCCGAACTTGCCCGCGTTCAAACCGGAAGAGTTGGGTGCGCTGCACACGTTGCAGGATGTCGTTGCGTTGGCCGACGCGCGGATGAGTGGGAACAGGAGTCAGGAATCAGGAGTCAGGGGTCAGGAAGAACCCCTCACCCTAACCCTCTCCCCGCAGAGCCGGGGCGAGGGGACCGGAGAAGAACGCGGGACACGAAACGCCGCACCTGCTCCTGTTCTGTCCCTCAACCCTCAACCCTCGACCATCAACTCCCCCGCACTCACCTCGACCGTGCTGGCTGTCGTCTCCGAGAAGACGGGCTATCCGGTCGAGATGCTGAATCTTGGGATGAGCCTCGATCACGATCTGGGGATCGACTCGATCAAACGCGTGGAGATTCTCTCGGCGCTGCAAGAACGAGTGCCGAACTTGCCTGCGTTCAAGCCGGAAGAGTTGGGCGCACTGCACACGTTGCAGGATGTCGTCGCGCTGGCCGATGCGCGGATGAGTGGCGCGAAGCGGGAAGCCCCCCTCACCCTAGCCCTCTCCCCGCAGAGCCGGGGCGAGGGGACCGGAGAAGAGCGCGGGACGCGAATCGCCACGCCTGCTCCTGTTCTGTCCCTCAACCCTCAACCCTCAACCCTCAACTCTTCCGCACTCACCTCGACCGTGCTGGCAGTCGTTTCAGAGAAGACGGGTTATCCCGTCGAGATGCTGAACCTCGGTATGAGTCTCGATCATGATCTGGGGATCGACTCGATCAAGCGGGTTGAGATTCTCTCAGCGCTGCAAGAACGCGTACCGAACTTGCCTGCGTTCAAACCGGAAGAACTCGGTGCCCTGCACACGTTGCAGGATGTCGTCGCGTTGGCCGATGCGCGGATAAGTGGGAACAGGAGTCAGGAGCTAGGAGTCATAGGAGTCAGAGGTCAGGAAGAACCCCTCACCCTAGCCCTCTCCCCGCAGAGCCGGGGCGAGGGGACCGGAGAAGAAGGGCGCATCACGCGAAATGCCGCACCTATTCCAGCTCCCTCTTCAACCCTCAACCCTCAACCCTCAACCTTCAACCCGCCCCGTCCTTCGCTCCGTGAGCCGCTGTCGCTCGACATGCTTGTGCGGAGCGTCGTTCGGCCGGTCGAGTTGCCTCCTGCGGAAACGCGAGCGTTGCTACCGCTGGCTCGCGGGTCTGAGATTTGGATTACTGAAGACGGTTTGGAATTGTCGCTGCGGATCGCAGCCGAGTTGTCGGATCGAGGGTTCAAACCGCGCGTGGTCAATCTGGATGAGCCATTCCTGCCCGCAGTTCCTGAACGAGTCGGCGGCTTGATCGTCGTCGCACCCGCAGACGGGATCAGTGACCGACAGTTGTGGCGAGCGATGGAGTGGTTGCAGAAGGCGGGACCGGGATTGCGTCGTGCGGCGACGGCCAGTGCGGCGGTGTTCGCGACGGTCTCGCGGTTGGATGGTCGCTTCGGGTTTGAGGCGACACGCCCGCTGACCGATCCGGTCTCGGGTGGGCTTGCGGGACTGACAAAGTCGGCGGCGCGCGAGTGGCCGGAGTTGACCTGCAAAGCGTTCGACCTCGCGGACGGCTGGCCGTCACCGAGCGAAGCGGCTCGCGTGTTGGTCGAGGAGTTGTTGCGAGTCGGGCCAATCGAAATCGGTCTGTCACCGAAGCGTGCCTGTACGCCGACCGTGTTTGAAGATCGACTGCCCGATGCCTTCAGTGGCTCGGCTCCCGTGCGACCGGGTGAATTGGTGATCGTCAGTGGCGGAGCGCGCGGCGTGACGGCGGCGGCGGCGCTGGCGATCGCTCACGCTTGGCAACCGCGCCTGGCCATCATCGGGCGCAGCCCGGAACCGGATCTCGAACCCGACTGGCTGGCGGCGCTGACGACGGAAGCCGAGATCAAGCAGGCGCTGATCGCTCGCGCACCCGTTGGAACAGTGCCACGCGCGATCGACACGAAGTTCAAACAAGTCGTGGCTCAACGCGAAGTGGCGGTGGCTTTGGCTGAGCTTCGCGCAACGGGTGTGCCGCTCACATATCACGCAGTGGACGTGCGAGATCAGGCGACGCTCCGACCGTTGATCTCGCAGATGCACAGGGAATGGGGACCGACACGCGGCGTGATTCACGGTGCGGGCGTTCTGGCTGACGGGCGGATTGAAGACAAGACGCGCGAACAATTCGAGCGGGTGTTCGAGACCAAGGTCTCGGGACTGCGGCATCTGCTCGGCGCGATCTCACCGAACGACCTGCGCGTGCTGGGACTGTTCTCGTCGTACACGGCGCGATTCGGGCGAGTCGGTCAGTCGGACTATGCGATCGCCAACGAAGTGTTGAACAAGCTGGCGCGACAGTTCGCGATCGAACGGCCTCAAACTCGCGTCGTCTCGTTCAACTGGGGACCGTGGGACGGGGGCATGGTGACGGGTGGTCTCAAGCATTTGTTCGCGTCCGAGGGTGTCGGCCTGATCCCGCTGGCGGAAGGGGCGGAGCTGCTCGTGCGTGAACTGTCTCACGCGGAAACCCGTCCCGTGGAAGTGCTGGTGATCGGCGAAACCGATGCCGCGCGGAAGACTCGCGAGCAGCGATTTCAGGAGACCAGCGCGGTCGCGCAGCCAGTCACTCACCGCACGCCGACACCGGGTTCCTCGTCGATCTACGGATCGAGTTCCAACATCAACGTGGCGGGAGTGCCGACATCGAAGCCGGCCTATCAGGTCGAGTCCTCCAACATTCTGTTGGCGGGTCCGTCGCCATCCCGTCCGTTCGGCAAAGCACCGACTCCGGGGACGAGTTCCTCGTGGGTCTTCGGTGAAATCGGTCAGGTCAAAACGCCCGAGCCGGATGAGATCAAGCCGTCGTTCGAGCGGTTGCTCGATGTGGTTCAACACCCGTTTTTAGAATCGCACGTCATCGGCGGCAAAGCCGTATTGCCGGTCGCGATGGTCGTCGAATGGCTGGCTCACGGCGCGATCCATCGCAACCCCGGACTCGAACTGCACGGCTTCGACGACCTGCGCATCTTCCAAGGAGTTCGCATCGACCGGCAAACCACTTCGATGTTGCGAGTCCTCTCGGCCAAGCCGTCTCGCAGCGACGGACAGTTCCAAGCCAAGGTGCAACTGATTGGGATGGCTCAACACCGCGAGACCGTTCACGCGGGAGGCCACGCCGTGCTGTCTCCCGGTTATCCAGCCGCGCCGTCACCCGCGTTGCGTGTCACGCCGCGCGGCTACCCGCTCGACGTGGCCACGGCCTACGCCACGCGGTTGTTCCACGGAACGCAACTGCAAGGAATCGCGGCCATCGAAGCGTGTTCGGCCGACGGGATCGTCGTTTACTCCCGCACAGCCTCAGCGCCGTGGGCGTGGATGAAAGAACCGCTCCGCAGCACTTGGATCGCCGATCCGCTGGCTCTCGATGCCGCGCTCCAAGCGATCATCCTGTGGTCGCAAGAGTTGCGGGGCGAACCGTGCCTGCCGTGTTCGATCGCTCGATATCGCCAGTACCGGCGCACGTTCCCGCGCGAGGGCGTGCGGATCGTGGTCCAGGTCGTCCAAGCGACCGATCACGCGATTCGGTGCGATGTCGAGTTCCTGGACTCGGCCCATCAAGTCGTCGCTCGGATGGAAGGCTGCGAGAGCGTGGCCGATCCTTCGCTGGCGGCCGCGTTCCAACGCAACCGGCTGGAATGAGCGATCTCCTCGATTGACGAACCACCGTAGGACGGGCACTCTTGCCCGTCCTGTCTTCGTTTTCCAGACAGGTTTCGTACTCAAGCCGGACGGGCAAGAGTGCCCATCCTACGGGAGTCATTGTGACCCGCACGACGAAGCCACCGAAAGTTGCCGCGACAAAGGTTCGAGCTGCGCCTCCGCAGCCGGTCCCGCTGTATGGCACTCCCGAATGGGTCGCCTACCGCAAAGCGGCGATTGCGAAAACGTCGGGGTTCATGGATTACGGCGATCCGACCGAACCCGTCGGACACGCTTACGGCGTGCGAGTCAGCAGTCGGTTGACTCGCGACTACCGACAACTCCACAGGAAACTGGCGATGGACATCACTCCGCAACCGGTCATCGACGTACTCGTTAAAGCGGGCGTCAAGAAGTGGGTGTTGATGGGCCTACACGGATACGTCGGTTACATGGCAGCTCCGCGCGCGACGCAGGATGTCGATATCCTTGTTTCCCCCCAGGAAAGGAACAAGGCCGTTGAGGCAATCAAAGCGGCATGGCCAAGTCTGATCGTCGAAGACTATCCCGAGGTCGTCCGCTTCTTGGATCCCAATGACCTAGGTCCGGACGGAAAGCCCAAGCCGACCATCGACCTGATGCTCCCTTGGACGCCTTTCTATAAAACGATTCTCAAGAGCTACGTCATCATCGACAAAGCAACAGGCCATTCGATCCCGCGCATCGAAGCGGCTCTCGTTTCCAAGTATGCCGCCATGGTGTCGGACACGCGCAGCATGGCGAAGAAGGCACATGATGCGGGCGATTTTCGCCACATCGTGCAGGCCAGTGGCAAACTCATCGACATCCCGTCACTGCGCTGCTTGGCCAATGAAGTCTGGAACGGAGCCGCCGATGAGATCGTGCGGTTCCTCGACATCGCCGTGAACGAACTCCCGTTCGAGTTGTGAAGTTGCGAGTCCGCTCTCCGTAGGATGGGCACTCCTGCCCGTCCGGTCTTCATTGTTGACAACATTTCATTTCTAAGCCGGACGGGCAGAAGTGCCCATCCTACAAACCTGAGGTTCTCCACTCTCATGCGTCTCCCGGTTGTTGGCCTTGTTGCCGCGATGGCTTTCGTTGGATCGTCTCACACGTTGATAGCTCAAGACTTGAAGAAGGGTGTGACGGAGTTGGCTCACGTCGATG
>JAYTQJ010000596.1:0-7271 GCA_043746775.1 Schlesneria sp. | reverse complement strand
CGCGAAGCGGCGGCAGACTTTGGGGTACGCCAACTTCTGCCGCCGCTTCGCGGCTCAAACCGTCCATGTTGGCCTGTTTCCTTGGGCTGACGCCCAAGGCTATTTGCTGCCGTCGCTTCGCGACTCTTGAAGGTCGCAACTTCAGAACTCGCGCGTCAGGCTTCAATTCTCGACAGGACGGGCAAGAGTGCCCGTCCTACCTTGATGTCTGGTGACCGGGTTGGTCACTTCTTCTCGACGACCCAGATATTCCGGAAGCGAACCGGATCGCCGTGATCTTGTAGGAAGAGCGCGCCGGGCTTCTCGTCATTCCGTCCGCCACCGGGTGTCTTATTCAACTCTAATGCATCATGCACGACGACGCCGTTGTGCTTCATCGTCACTCTGGCGGGAGCGGTCACTTTCCCTTCGGCGTCGAACTTCGCACAGGTGAACTCCACGTCGTAAGTTTGCCAGCTCAGCGGCGGCAGGCACATATTCACTTTCGGCTTTGAGTTCTTGTAGATGCCGCCGCATTCGTTGTCTTCGCCTTCGAGGCCGAACGAATCGAGGATTTGGCACTCATACTGATCGCCCAAATACATGCCGCTGTTGCCGCGTCCTTGTCCGGTGGCGAAGGGCATGTACGGAGAGCGGAATTCGAGATGCAGCGTGTAGTTCTCGAAGACCTGCTTGGTGCGCGTCCCGACTCCCATCAGCCCGGCCTCTTCAGCCTTACCGGGGTTCCACTGTTCGACGTTGCTGCCGTCGAAGAGCACCAACGCTCCCTCGGGCGGACGCATTCCGAGCGAAGGGGACTCGCGGTGGAGTCGCTTCAATTCTCCGGACTTGTCGGACTGCTTCAGGACGAGCGAACCATTGGCAATCGTCGCCTCAAAGTCACCGCCCGTGAGCTTGGTCGTTCCGTCCTTGGTCTCTCCCGAAACCTTGTGCTTCTCTTTTTTCACCGCATCCCAACCTGCGCCGGGCAGGCCACCGGAATAGACGACGCCCTCAAACTTACCGTTGCCGCGCGCGATGACCTGCACGCCGAACGACAGGTCTCCGACCTTGCCGATGTACTCGCCCTGAAGTTGGAAGTCAGGCCCGGCCTCTTTACCGTCGAGGAACGCTTGTTTGGGGTTCGACTTTTCTTGAGCCATCATTGGCTCAGCGACCGCCATTCCGAGCAGAACCAAGCACGACGACACAATCCACGATGATCTTTTCCACTGACTCATGCCGGACACTCCTTGATGTAGACCTCAGTTGAATGACTGACCAGCCGCGAGCAACCTTGCCGCGTCGAAACTGGCTGCCACGAAGCGGGGAGACAGTAGCAGCCGTGCGACCCGGCAAACAACCAAGACCAAATGGCTTACGAGTTGTGCATCGATTACGTTCGATAATTTCGGGAGTGATCGAGTCGTTCCCAAGGGTTGTCGCGTCACGGAAGCTCTGTTCCGAGCCATCTTCCTGCCACACATTTTTCTGCCATGTCCTTTGAGACAGTGGCAGAAAAATGCGTGGTAGAAAGAACTGAGTTCGTGCCGCCCGATGGTTTGGGGACTGATCGTCATTCCGAGAACTCTCGGAGATTGATTCTGCACAGCGCCTAGTACCTTGCCCGGCGTGTCGTTCGTGTCACTTCACGCGAAACCGCTTCATCCACTTGCGGTCGATCCAACTCTTCAGCATCCAAGCCCAGCCGCTGTGAGACGTGCAGCCCATGTAATCGAGGATCGCAGTGCCATCGCCGCAGGACAGCAGTGACAGGAATCGGCGCTGGGGCTTGTAGTCGTGAAGCCGCTTACCCGCGAAGTGCCTGCGGAGGTTCTTCCACAACACCGGCGCTTGTCGCACCGCATAGACGCCTGCTTTGGGGACGAGCGCCCCTTCGATGTCGGCTGTGTCTCCCGAGATGAAGACGGGCGCATCGGCGGTGGTTTGAAGAGTGCGGCGGGCTTTCAAGAAGCCGCGTTCCGATTTGGGAAGCTCGAAGCCGCGCAGGGCCATCGGGGGCGAGGCTCCCGCCGCCCAGATGACGAGGTCCGCGCGAATGCGTTCGCCGGTCTCCAGCACGAGCGACGAGGGGCCTTCGTCATCGCAGTCGATCACTGGCGAACCGAGATGCAGGTCGATGCCTCGCAGACTCAAGAGCTTGCTCACGCGACGCACGGTGCGCGGCGAATAGCCTGCCAGCAGCGCGGCACTGCCGTCCACAATGCGCACGTCGGCCGGAAGCTCCAACTCATGCTTGTGCTGTTCGAGACAGAGTGCCAGTTCCACCCCGGAAGCTCCCGCACCGACAACGACGATTTGAAGTAACTCGGGACCGGGAGCCATTCGCCACTGCTCGACCAACTCACGGAAGCGAACGCTGAACCGTTCGAGAAACGACGTGAGCGGCTTAACGCTGATGAGGATGCGATGCGCCTGCCACAGCGGTTCGGCGGCCGGGACGGAACCGATGTTGATCGCCACCACATCAAACGACAGTGCCGGTTGGTGGGCAAACTCAATGATGCGCGTCACGGGGTCGAGGCGGTTGGCGCGATCGACGATCAGCTTCACGCCGCAATGGGCACAGAGCTTGGGCAGGTCGATCAGCATCTGATCCGGCTGGTACATCCCGGCCAGCGTGGAGGGCAACATGCTGCTATATGCCGCGCGGTCGAAGGCCGTCACCAGCGTGAGTTCCACGCCGGAGATCGGCCAGCGTCGCCACCATGTCAGGATTTGCAGGTGCGCGTGACCGGCTCCGATCAGTACGAGTTGCTTCGGGGGGGGGGGCGGTACGGGGGGAGTGGGAACCGGCGGCGTTGGTTTCGCTGATGTCGAAGCAGCCTCGATCTCGCCGACATCTTCCACTAGATCCATGACGACAGAGTCGTCTTCCAGAAACTCCGTCACTTCGATGGCATCGTCGTCAATGCTTTCGGCGATGGCTTCTGAAAACTCGATCTCGATCGGCTCGCCTTCGATGGGCGGAGGCACCTCGGGCGGCTTCCGTTCCGGATCATCCTGTGATGTGCGCGAGGTGGGCATGTCTGCTGTGAAGATCAGGCTTCGAGAGTAGCCGTAGGGTAAGCGTCTCGCTTGCCCGTGAAAGCATTTGAATGAATCAGGGGCAAGCCAGAGGCTTACCCTACGTCTTCAACGGACCGGTGGGACAATCACTCCTGCTCGTCCCGCTCTGGCTTTGCAGTCCAGACGGGCAAGAGTGCCCGTCCTACAGGTCGATGATTTCTTGCCACTCGATCAAGCAGGTTCATCGCTTACTGTGGCGGAGCGATGCCAAAATCTTCGATGGTGAGCAAGGCGCGGAAGGGAAGGTTGCGAGCAGCGAAGTTCGCAGCTCCGCCTTCTTTGCGATCGACGATCCCGACGACGCAAACCACCTCACAACCGAACTCAATGATTCGGTCCACGGCTTGGAGCGCGCTGCCACCGGTCGTCACCACGTCGTCAATCACTACGACCTTCGAGCCGGGGCGAACCGGGCCTTCCACATACTTTTGCGTCCCGTGTCCCTTGGCCTCCTTACGGACCAGAAATCCGTCGAGCGATCGCCCCGACTCGGCAGCGGCCACCAAGACGCCGCCAACAATCGGGTCTGCTCCGATCGTCATTCCGCCGATGGCATCGAACGGGACATCATTCAGCAACGCGAGCAACCCGAGACTGACCTGTCTGAGGCCGGTCGAATGGAGCGAGATCTGCTTTCCGTCGAGGTAGTACGTCGATTTTTTGCCCGAAGCGAGGGTGAAGTCACCGAACTTCAAAGCACGTTCATGGAAGAGACGGATCAGTTGCGAACGGTCATACATCGACGGACCTTTGCGTGGGGGAGTGGTTGACAGTCCCATCTTACTGTCGCCCCGAGCGCGACAGAAGTGAGGCTCGCCCACTCCCAAAGCCATCGCCTTGTTCCATGTAGGGTGGGACCAGCTCGCTTCGAGCGCCGGCCCACCATCATGCAATCACTGGTCATCATGGTGGGCTGGCGCGGCGAAGCGCCCCTGGTCCCACCCTACATCTGGTCCAGCTTCAAACAGGCGATGGCCCTGGCATACTCCTCTTCGTCAACCTTCGGGGGTTGCGGGGACGGGAGGTGTCGCGGGAGCCGTGGCGGGGAGCGCGGCAGGCACATCGACGGGGAGTGTGCTCGGCGCGGGTGTCGGCTGTGAAATCGCGGGGGCTGCCGATGCGGACGGTTCTGGCAACAAAGCCGGAGCGGGGGTCTCGATTCGGCCCGCTGTCGCCGGAACAATCACCGACGGTTGTTTCAGGAGCGGTGGCAGAGAGGACACGGACGCGGCGGCGGGTTTCTTGGGTTGTTGTGGAAGAACATCCAACAGCGGGATCAACGAATCCGCGGCGGACTTCGGAGCTGTTGACGCCGGAGAGCTGGGAGTCGTGGGTTGCAAGACAGGTGGCCCTTGCAAGGCGGGAGTCGTTTGAAGCGCCGGAGCCTGCACGGGCACCGGTAACGGTGTCGCACTGGAAGGCGTTGCCTGTAATGCGGGGATGGTGGGTTTCACCGTGGGAGCCAGTGCCGGAAGTCCACTGCTGGCAGAGGGCGGGGCAACGGGTAGCGGCAGTTGAACTGCGGGAATTTCGGGGATCGGTTTCGTTTGCGAGACGGGTTGGGCGGGGAGCAGCGCCGTTTGCGGAACCTGCTTTGGAACATACGCCCCGGTCGCGACGTAGACCTTCGGATCATCCACGATCCAGCGTGTGGACCACGACCGGCCATCGTCCTGATTCACCACGTTGAAGAAATAGGTACTCGTTTGCAGGCAGGTGTAGCCGTACGGGAAGTTCGAGTAGAGGTGGTCCTTCGCCGTGAGATTGGCCACACCTTCGTGACCGTAGTAGTGAACCTTGCCGTCCGGCGTGATCGTCATGCCGAGCGTCCACCAGCCTTCATTCAAAATGACCGGGCCGGGAATGTCTTGGCCTCGCTCGCCCGAGCGGATCAGCAGTGACGCCGTGTTCTTACCGGGGTGCTGCGGATGATTTTTGGCGTTGAACTGAATGAAGAAACCGGGCCAGTACTGTTCCATCTCCCGGGTCGTGCCTCCAGTGCGAAAGAACTTGCCCGTCTTGGTCGGCTTGTTGATCATCGTCTGGCAGTCGGCACGAAAACCGAAGGAGCTGCCGCTGCGCTGCTCCCAAGTTTCAAACGGCGGAATGTAGACTCGCACCACATAGCTGGGAGTCCACGACGCGGGAAGCATGTAGCCCAGCTTCTGGTGGACGTTGGCGATCAAGTCATCTTGTTGAAACGTGTTCGACAAGCGGCCGGGGATGCCCGAGTACAACGTTTGCATCGCCAATGCACCGGTGCTGCCGGGAAGTCCACCCGGTGGCGTCTCGACGCGCTTCACGAAGTCCGGCGTGCCGCGGAAGCCGCTCTCGAACCACATGCTGTTGTTCGAGAAGCCTGCTGGCTGGCGATCGACTTTGTCGATGTTCGTGCTGGCCTTAGGCAGGTTCAGCGTGAAGGACCAGTTGGCATCCTCGAAGTCATCACCGACCTCGACGATCCGCTGACCCGTTCCGGGGACCACCTGAGCCTCGGTCGGCTGTTGCCAACCGATGAGCGCCACGATCACGGCCAACCCGAGCGAAATTTTCTTCATCAGCATGGTGAGGCATCCTGTTCCTCAGTGAGTCCGAACCATTCCACATTCACTTGGTGAGACGACAAGCAGTCCGCTCGCAGTGACACCGACGCTCCACAAGGTCTGCTCAGCCGTCAAAGTCGTGGGCGACTTTTCCGACTGCGTAGCACCTGCGGGGCATCGCGACATGGAACCCGTTGGCAAGCCGAGACTTCCGTGCGGCTTGCACCCGATGTATCGGACGCGACTCGTGAGCCGGTTGAATCAAATCCACCGTGGCGGACTGGCCAACCAACACCATCGCTTTGTTGGTTCCGCGAAAGTCGTAGGGTGGGACCAGCGGCGCTTCGCCGCGCAGGCCCACAAGAATTTCTCGCGGTTTTTGGATCGTGGGCCGGCGCTCGAAGCGAGCTTGTCCCACCCTACATTGAAAAGGACGATGGTCCTGATGGAGAGTGGTGCAAGGCTTGCGACTCGGCGAGGCTCCGCTCATTGTTCATCGCGGCAGTGTCATTGTGTGTGAGGTTGTTTTGTGTGAGGTCCGCCGTTGCGTTCGTTCTTGTCCGCTCATCGTTGTCCGGGGTGTGAGATTCGGCGGGTGCTGTGTTTTTGCGAACTGATTCCAAAGCTGGCTCTGCAAACTCGCGTGATCGTGTTGATGCACACCTGTGAGGAAGTGCTGACGACCAACACCGCGCGGCTGGCGGTGAAGGCGCTGACGAACAGCGAGTTGCGCATTCATGGTCGCCGCGATGAGCGGATGTCGGCGGCGGGTTTGATGCAAGCGGGACGAGAGTCACTGCTGCTCTACCCCAGCCCGCATTCGGTTGAACTCACGCCGGACTTCGTGTCACGGTTGACGGGGCCGGTGAACTTGATCGTGCCGGATGCGAACTGGCGCCAGACGACGAAGTTCGTGCGGCGCGAACCGGGACTCGTTGGCATCCCGCATGTCCGGCTTCCTGTGGGACCACCGTCCGAGTACCGCCTGAGAACGCAACGCGACTCGCGGAACCTTTGCACACTGGAAGCGATCGCTCGGGCGATTGGTTTGCTGGAGAGCCGCGATGCACAGGCGAGTTTGGAAACGCTGTTGCGAGTCCTTGTCGAACGGACGCTCTGGTCGCGCGGTTCGCTCGCCGCCAAACACTGCACGACAGCCGGGATCCCTGATGAGGCGTTTCGGTGACAGCGCGGATCATCGTGCCTCCCCAAGGCCATCGCCTTGTTGAATCTGGGTGATGGGGTGCCACGGTCACGGAGCTTCGACGTGGCCGGTTGTTAAATCCCAATCCGGATGGCGTGAAGATTTTAGGTCCGGCGCCCGCGCCCGTCTTGCGCATCAAAACCGATTTCCGCTATCAGATGTTAGTCAAGACGGCCAGCCGCAAACGCCTGGGCGAGGTGCTGACCGTGATCCGCCGCTTTGCCGCCGAGAGGAAGTGGGGAACCGCAGCTATGGCGATTGATGTGGACCCGATTAGTCTGCTGTAGGTTTCTGACAGGTACAGGAATGCGATCCGCCACGGCGTGCGCCCGACATGCGGTTCCAGTGTAGCGAACGGGTGTGCTATCCCTAGAGTCAATCGTTCCGCCACCATGCGCGATTTTGAATTAGTCGACCAGAACCTCCGCACCGCATTACAATTCTTCGGGACCGCG
>JAYTQJ010000595.1:0-7280 GCA_043746775.1 Schlesneria sp. | reverse complement strand
GGGTCAGGTGGTTCAAAGTTCATTTTTCGCGGCGAAAAATGAACTTTGAACCACCTGACCCCGGCTTCCACAACGACTCTGCACTGCCCCGACAAAAGAACCAGGGGACTCACGCCCCCCGCTCAGAAGACATGACCGAAGCAACAGGTTCACGCCAAAACTTCGCTGATTGAGTGACCATGTTCCAGTACCGCGACTGGGCGGCCGAAGCGGTCGGGGACGCGGGTTTCGGGTTCGATACCGAGGCATTCGTACATCGTGGCGGCGATGTCGGCGGGGCCGTGGCCGCGCGTGAGCGGATAGGCGGCGTGCTTGTCCGTCGTGCCGACGACTTGCCCCTTTTGAACACCCGCCCCAGCGAAGAACATCGAACCGCAGGCACCCCAGTGATCGCGGCCTCCAAGCGTGTTGATCTTCGGCGTTCGACCGAACTCAGTGAGGTACACGACCAGCGTTGAATCGAGCAGCCCGCGTTGCTTGAGGTCACTGATGAGGGCCGCGAACGCCTTGTCGATTCCTGCCACGCTGTAGCCCCGCTTGCACATCTCCGAGACGTGCGGGAACTTTTGCTCGCGCACGTTGTGAATGTCCCATACGTTGCCGTAGTCGGGGTCGTAGCCGTAATCGACCATCACGAATCGGGCACCCGCTTCGACGAGCCGTCTCGCCGTCAGACAGCGACCGCCGATTTTGGTTCGACCGTAATCATCGCGCGTCGTGACCGATTCCTCGTTGATGTCGAAGGCCCCGCGCACTTGCGGCGACGTGAGCAGTTTCAACGCGCCGCCGTAGTGACCTTCCATCGCGGGCAGGGCACCGGACTTCTCGATGTTTCGCAGCGTCTCTTCGAGGCTCGAACGAAGCTGGCTGCGCCGCTCGATGCGGCCGATCGTCATCTCGTTCGGGAACCGCAACTCGGGCGGACTGAGGTCTTCACTGGCGAGCGGCGACGGGTTCTCGGACTTCTCGCCGACGGTGAAGTCGGGCTGCTCGGGCTGACCGCCGAGACAGAACGGAGCGAACTGGTTGCCAAGCCAGCCTCCCACAAACAGGTTGTGTGGCGGCGGTCCCGGTCGCGTGATCCCCGGCACCGCGATGTAGCCGGGCAAACCATTGCGCGGGCCAAGTAAAAAGTTGACGATGGCCCCGATGTTCGGCTCAGTGAAGAGTTGAGCCTGCGTCACCTTGCGGCCCGACAGCGTGTAGACCTGGCTCAACAAATGATCGTCGTTGTCGTGTGAGAACGATCGGACGACAGACAACTCGTTCGCGATGCGGGCCAAATTCGGACAGGTCTCGCTGAAGAAGACACCGGGCAGCGCGGTCGGGATCGCGGACAACGTCCCGCGAATCTGTTCGGGAGCCTCCGGCTTGGGGTCGAGCGAATCGATATGCGTGACCCCGCCTCCCATCCACAGAAAGATGACCGACTTGGCTTTGGCCGTCGGGTTGGGAGTGAACTCGCCCCGTGCCGCTCCGCCCAGCAACCCCGGCATGACTGAAGCCGACAACGCCAGCGGCCCGACCTTGAGCAGATCGCGCCGACACACGAGCGACTTCAAATTCTCAATCTTCATCGCAGTGAGCGGACTCATGGGGAACGACCCTCGTGGCGGGAAGCGGCGGGTGACAACGGCAGGCTTGAACGGGCGGCATTATGTGTTGTCGGCCAAGGAACGGGCAAGACATCAGTGGGATTGGATCGAGGTCTGTGGCTCGGTTTCGAAGTGAAAGGGGAATATCTGCGGACTCTCGCGAATCTCACACGCGGGATAACTCGTTGCCTCACATCTCCTGTTTCACTTCACTTGCGAGAACATCATGTCAAAATGCTGGCCGTCGGTCGGGGCGTCGTTGGTTGTCGGTTCATTCGTGATGGTGTTGTTTCTGGGATGCGGTGCGGCCGGGCCTGTGATGACAACTCCCGCCACTCAAGTGGCTCAGGCGAATGGCGCTCCCGATGCGGCGGGGCAAGGTGTGGGAGAGGCCGCCGCGCCACCTGTCACTCGCAAAATCATCTACACCAGCCAGATTGATGTCGTGGTCGAGAACATCACGTCAGCACAGGAGCGACTGACGAAATTGATTGAGTCTGTGCGAGAACAGGGTGGCTACTTGTCACATCAGGAAATCATTGGCTCGGTCGGTTCGCATCGACGCGGCTCGTGGACCGTCCGTGTTCCGTTGGCTCAGTTTGACGGGTTCGTGGCTGAGGTCGAGAAACTGGGAGAACTCGAACGGAACTCGCGCGATTCTCAAGACGTGACCGAAGCGTATGCCGACTTGGAAGCGCGACGGAAGAACAAGCAGGCCAGCGAGACGAGGTTGCTCAGCCATCTCGAAAAGTCGGCGGCGTTGAAAGACACACTCGAACTCGAACGAGAACTGAGCCGCGTGCGTGGGGAGATTGAACAGGTCCAAGGGCAGCTCAACGTGTTGAAGAACAAGAGCGACTTGGCCACGGTCACATTGACGTTGATCGAGCGTCAAGGCTACACCCCGCCGCTGAAGCCGACGTTTGTGGCCCGGGTCTCGCGGACGTTCAACGACTCTTGGCAGTCGTTGGTTGCCTGCGGCCAGACACTGGCGCTGATCGGTGTTGCGTTGGGGCCGTGGCTGGCCGCAGTGGCGATCTTCGCGATACCAGCTTGGCTGGTGTCATGCCGAAAGAGAGTTCTGAAACGGTGAGCGTGCTCTGATCGAATCTGTCGCCATTCGGCTCAGAAGGAGTTGACGAGATGACTAATGGCTGCGAGATGTGGCTGAGCACACGGGAAATTCTCCGGGCAGGAGATCCTGAGTGGGACGATTACATTCGGTTCGTGGGCCTGCCACATCTGCGTGAAGTTCGGACCATTGACTCGTCGTGCAATCCAAGCCTTGAGGGCAGCTACCCGGTTTACTCTGTGGACGAAGTTTGGGAACGCATGGAGCTGCTTCCCAAGCCGGCACAAGAGCAGGAGTACTACCTTCTTTTTACAGACGCTCTCGCTGCCGGTGACCTCCCCAATCATCCTCGCCTGAAACTGCTGGGATACGACTTGTCCGATGAAACTTGGACCTCTTCACTGCTCAATTGCGGTCGTTGGCAGGGCGAATTGGAAGCGATTGCCCACAGGACTGGTGAGAACGGACTGCTTGGTTTCAGCGACGCTCAATTGGCTCAGAAGCTGTTGCCAAACGCATGGAACAATGACCCACACAGCTTCGTCACGGTCTGGGCACTGTTTGAAATTCTCGTTGACGTTTGAGGCCGCAATCATCGAGTTTCTTCGTCGTGGGCGAGGTCATCTCGCCAATGGAATTATCTAAAACGAGGATGGCTGAACATGGATGTCGCTGCGAGTGAGACTGACCCCAACGCAGGCCGTTCGTGGGACGTGCCGTTGCTGTTCGCGACGCGGTGCGTGCGGTTGTTTGCCTACGGGTTTCTGTCTGTCGTTCTCGTGCTGTACCTGAGTGCGGTCGGGATCGACAACGAGCGAATCGGCATCTTGCTGACGTTGACGCTGCTCGGTGACACGCTCGTTTCTCTCCCGATCACGACGTGGGCCGATCGGATCGGGCGGCGGCGGATGTTGGTGGTGGGAGCGCTGCTGATGGTCTTCGCGGCGGGATTGTTTGCGGTCACGCGCGACTTCACTTGGTTACTGGTCGCGGCGACGATCGGCGTCATCAGTCCCAGCGGCGGTGAGATCGGGCCGTTCCTGTCGATCGAACAAGCGGCGTTGTCGGGACTGTTGCCGGGTGAACGCCGCACGATGGTCTTTGCTTGGTACAACCTGATCGGGTCATTTGCCACTGCGGTCGGGGCACTTGTCGGGGGCTACGTCTGTCAGTGGGTTGAGTCGCGCGGGGCGACGGGAGCGGACATCTATCGCCCGGCCATCGTGGGCTACGGTCTGGTGGGGTTGCTGCTGGCGGTGATGTTCCTGTGGCTCTCGTCGCGAATCGAAGTGACTGCGGTGGAGAACTCGACCGCCGCCGCACGCGGCCCGCTCGGGTTGGGCCAGTCGCGCGGGATCGTGGCGAAGTTATCGGTCCTGTTTGCGATGGACGCCTTCGGCGGCGGCTTCATCGTGCAAAGCGTGCTGGCTTACTGGTTCAAGGTCCGCTTCGACGTGGACCTCGCCATGTTGGGCGGCATCTTTTTTGGAGCGAATGTGCTGGCGGGTATTTCTGCATTGCTCGCCGCTCGACTGGCGAGTCGGATCGGTCTGATCAACACGATGGTCTTCACGCATCTGCCGTCGAACGTGCTGTTGATCTTGGTGCCGCTGATGCCCAACTTCCCACTCGCGCTGACGCTATTGCTGATCCGGTACAGCATCTCGCAAATGGATGTGCCGACACGCCAGAGCTATGTGATGGCTGTCGTCGCGCCGGAAGAGCGCTCTGCGGCGGCAGGCGTGACGGCGATGGCGCGGTCTCTCGGCGCGGCCCTCTCGCCGTGGATGGCCACGCGGTTTTTGGACTCGGACAACGTGCTGCTCGCAGGGATGCCGTTCTTCTTGGCGGGCGGGATCAAAGTCTTGTACGACCTGCTGCTATACCGCGAGTTCGTCACGCTGAAAACGCCCGAGGAATCGTCTCGCGGTGAGACGTGAGAGTGAAAGTTGTGAAAAGATGTGAAGTTGATGTAGAGGACTCTCCTGCTGAGAATCGCCCAGGCCATCGCCTTGTTGGGTCTGCGTAACCTGTAGGGTGGGACCAGCGGCGCTTCGCCGCGCCGGCCCACCATGATTTCTCGACGATTCCCGATGGTGGGCCGGCGCTCGAAGCGAGCTGGTCCCACCCTACGTTGAAAAAGGTGATGGCCCTGAGAATCGCCGAAGAGCGCTTCGCCATCCGCTCTGACAACGCTAAGCTCCCGCCGCGTGCAGACTGAATGGAATCGACACTGCCATCACGACGGGAACTTCCCGCAACCGAATGAATCGCCATGGACTCCGGCACAACGGCTACGACTCCCAATGCAGAGCGGCGACTGGCGTTGTTCCAGTATCTGTTCCGCCATTCGCGTTCCCAGATCGCGCCGCAGCAGTTCTATCCGGCGTTTGTGGGCGTGTTGCTGGAGGCATTCCGGGCGGATGCGATCTGCGTTTGGATGGCTCAGTCGGGCAAGCTGCAGCTCACGACCGCCGCGAAGCTCGATGTCACGGGACTCTCTCCAACGGCCGATTGCTGGGGACCGCACGAGCGAATCGTGGAGGCTGTCGCGTTGCGAGGCACTCCCGTCCGAGTGGCTCCCGGTGAGAACACCGGCTTGGGCTTGAACCCGCTCGACTTCGAGTTGCTGCTGGTGCCAGTTATCTCGGAAACATCAGTGCTCGGTTTGGTGGAACTGTTTCGCACCGTCAATCACGACGCGGGCGAACGACCGAACCGAACCGAGTCTGTCTCTGTCGAACTGACAGCCCTGCGTCACTGGTGCGAGTTTCTCCACGACTACTTTCGATCGCGCGAACTAGCCGCCCAAGCCACACAAACTCTCAGCGAAGCCACGCTGCGCAGCTTCGTCATGCGGTTGCACACGGTGCAGTCGAAGCACGAGGCCGCACTCGTGGCGGTCAATGAAGGACGGCAGGCGATCGGCTGCGAACGAGTGTCGCTCGGTTGGGCTGTTGGCAGACGCGCAAAGCTGCTCGCTGCAAGTGGGCACGAGGCGATCAACGAACGTTCCAATGTGGTTCAAGCGTTGATTCGACTTACCAAGGTGGCAATCCAATCGGGCGAGGTCTTGAACTTTAGTTTCCCGCCGTTGAAGTCCGATGGTGCGGCGACAGCCCTCGCCACAAGTTCGGAATCCAATGCCGTTGCGAGCGATCCACCTCAGCCGCAGGTTCCTCCCGAAGTCTACCGCGCGGCGATCGAAGCCTATCCGCTTGAGGAGCGACCGCAGCGGTTGCTCGTCGTGCCGATGGTGGATGGCTCGAAGCAGAAGCCCGGAGCGACGACGGGCAGCACTGCGAAGCGGCGTGGGGCGCTGATTGTCGAACAGTTTCGATCAGACTCACTGACCAGTGCTGACGTGCAACGGGCGGGCCTCGTGGCGGAGCAGGTGCGTGTGGCGTTGCAGCGGACGGAGTTGTTGGAGTCGATCCCGTTCCTTTCGTGGTGGCAGCGCACGACGGGCACGACGTGGTTGCGCCGCTGCGGCCAGTTGGTTCTGTTGCTGATCGCTGCGGCGGGAATCACGGCTTTCGTGACCGTGCCGATGGAAATGCGATTGGCCGCCAATGGCGAGCTGTTGTGCGAGTCCCGCCGCACGGTGTTCGCCGCCGAAGACGGAAT
The DNA here is from genome assembly GCA_043746775.1 of Schlesneria sp. Classification (GTDB taxonomy): domain Bacteria; phylum Planctomycetota; class Planctomycetia; order Planctomycetales; family Planctomycetaceae; genus Schlesneria. The sequence goes on along the minus strand of JAYTQJ010000595.1, from coordinate 986 downwards.
CGTGCGCGAGATCCTCGTTCGTCACGGTGATGTGCTTGATGCGGGCCAGAAGGTGTTAGTTCTCGACAACCTCGATCTGACCGCACGCCTGCGCGAGTTGAGCAGCCAGTTGTTGCAGACGCGCGAGCGACAGCGGTCACTCGAAGCCTCACGCTCGGGCCAGCGTCTCACCGAACGAGAGCAACTCGGCCTCCAATCGGCGTTGGGGGAAGCGGCCGTCGCCATCGAACAACTCGAACTACAAATGAAGCGGATGCAGGAGCGGATTGACCGGCTGGTCGTGCTGGCGCCGGAGGCGGGCGTCGTGACGAGTTGGAACCTCGATCAGTCGTTGCTGCACCGACCGGTACGTCAGGGCGACGCCTTGTTCCAGCAGGTCGATCCGAGCGGCCGTTGGGCCATCGAGCTGAACATCGCGGAAGACCGTTCGGGATACGTCGCGCGACGGATGAGCGAATTGGCTGAGGGCGAGAAACTCACGGTGGACTTCGTCCTTGCGACCGATCTCGAACGGCGATTTACCGGCACCGTTCGCGAACTGGCGTCGCGCACGGACCTCACGGCGGCAGGCCACATCGTCCGCGCCGTCATTGATCTCGACCCCGCAAAACCGCCGCCCCTGCGCGACGGAACGGAAGTCCACGCGCGACTGAACTGCGGCCCACGTCCCATCGGCTTTGTGCTGTTCCGGGAGTTGATCGAAGTCGTGTACACGTACTTGTGGTATTGAAGGCAGATGATGCTGAGGACACCAACCCGAAGCGTGAGCGAGAAAGTACGTCGCTCGACACTCGTCCTCGCTCACGCTTTTTGAAGTTGCACTGTTTTGTATTTTCGCCCCAACGGGGCAGCCCTAAGTTAGCCCAGGGCAAGCGACCAACGGGAGCGCCGCCCTGGGTAGAGACCGTCACAGTTTTTGAAGCCCTGAAGGGGCGACCCTAAGTCGATCAGCCGAATAGTGCCGCCCCTTCAGGGCTTGAGATTCA
>JAYTQJ010000594.1:0-7281 GCA_043746775.1 Schlesneria sp. | reverse complement strand
ATCTATTTGATGTAGCTGAATTCGTGAGAATTCAGCCGTCTTTGATGATCGTCTGAAGTCTTACGACTTCAGCTACATTCCAAAGTGAGTGCCATTGGCCGTAAGGCCCCGGACGGGTTGTTGAAGAATCCGGGGCCTTACAGCACCCGGCTCACCAAGCCAAACTGACAAATCACGACCGTAATTGATGCACGGATCCCAAGGGACCCCCGCTGGTGAGTCGCGCTGGATGAATTCGGGAGTGGTTTGACCCGGCTTGCCGATTCTAATGGCGTCACGCACACTCTCGCCCGCGCACAATTGGAAGATTCCCTTGAAGGAGTGCTCTGCATGTTGAGACCACGTTGTTTGATTGCCATCGCGATGGTGGCGTTGGGTTGTTCACGCCTGTTTGCGGCCGACTTTCCCGATTTCGCGTCGCTTCCGTCACGGCCCGAGACTCCCGACCCGCTGGTGATGCTGGACGGGACGAAGGTCTCGACGGTGGAGGCTTGGAACGCGAAGCGGAAGCCGGAATTGAAGGGGCTGTTTCAGCACTACATGTACGGCTATCTGCCGCCGAAGCCGCAGCGCTCGGTTGTCGAAGAAGTGATCTTCACGGACAGCACGTTTCTCGACGGGAAGGCGACCCTGAGCGAAAGCCGACTGGCGTTCTTCGGGCCGGATTTGAAGCATCGACTGCACGTGTTGCTCGTCGTACCGAACAAGAAGTCCGGGCCGGTGCCGGTGTTTGTCGGAATGAACTTCTGCGGGAACCATGCGCTGGCGAGCCATCCGAAAATTCATCTCGTCGAGAGCTGGGTCTATAAATCGTGTGCGGGTTCGGAAATGGAACGGGCGACCGAGAAGAGTCGCGGGACGCAGGCCGAGGCGTGGAATCTCGACCTCATTATTGAACGCGGTTACGGGCTGGCCTGCTTCTACAGCGGAGACCTCGACCCCGACACGGCCGACTTCGGTGATGGCATTGAGCCGTCGTTCTACAAGCCGGGCCAAACCGGTCCCGCGCCGAGCGATCCCGGTGCGATCGCGACGTGGGCGTGGGGCTATCACCGCGTCGTCGATTTCCTGACCGAGAAACATTCATCAACCATTGATGTCAAACGGATCGCCGCTGTCGGGCATTCCAGAAACGGCAAGACGACGTTGCTCGCCGCCGCGCTGGATGATCGCATTGCGCTGGCCATCCCGCATCAAGCCGGTTGCGGCGGAACGGCACCGAGCCGCGTGGCCATAGACCGCAAGGATGTCGAAACGATCCGTCGCATCAACACGGCCTTCCCGCATTGGTTCTGTGACAATTTTCCGCTGTTCAACGAGACGCCCGACAAGCTGCCGTTCGATCAGAACTGTCTCGTGGCGCTGTGTGCTCCGCGACCGGTCTTGTTCTCCAACGCGACCGAGGACCAGTGGGCCAATCCCGACGGTCAGATCGGCATATTGCGGGGAGCCGACGCGGTGTACGGCCTCTTCGGCGCGGGCGGGTTCAATGTGAAAGAGCGTCCGGAATTGGGCAAGGTTGTCGGTACGAAGCTCGGCTACTTCATTCGCGACGGCAAGCACTCGATGGAACGCCGCGACTGGACCGCGTTCCTCGACTTCGCTGACAAGCAGCTAGCGGTTGCCCGTTAACAGCTCACGCGGTTAAACGACGCAAGGGGCAATACAAAGTTGTTCCATCACGAGTGGTCGGCCAACATTGTATTGCCCTCTTGCGTCGTACTACTCGGTCTCAGATTCTTGTTCACTGGCGCGGATTTGAACGGTCACGTGATCGGGGTCAAGCGGTGCATTTGAATTCCTCTGCCCTCATTCTCTTGCCATTTCCGTCTCGATGTGGAGGTGTCCAATCGGTTAAAAACGTTGGCAGGAGAATGGTGGCAGAGGAATGAAGCCCTTGAGCCAAATCGTCGCGTGGGCGGTACCTACGCCCTGACTTGGATTGCGGCCAAATGTCGCGCCGTTTCACCGCGTGGGCAACGCCCCGCGTGTCTAGCGATGTTCGAGTCTGCTCCTCATCAACGCGCGGGGCGTTGCCCACGCGGTGAAACGAGGTCAACCCCGCAGTCTCAAGTTGGCCGACCACTAGGGCATTGATGGAGTACGCGAATGAGGAACGAACAGATGCGATGGATGCTCGTGCCATTGCGAGGTCGAGTGGTTCGATGTTTGACTTGTCTGCGGCTCTTCGCGGTCGGCTTGTGTCTGGCCACTGCCTCCGCGTCGGCAGACGAGATCGACTTCGCGCATGAGGTCGTTCCCGTGCTCAAGCAGCACTGCGGGAAGTGTCACACCGGCGATCAGAAGAAGGGGGGCCTGTCGCTCAACACGCGCGAGACGACTCTCGTGGGCGGTGAGTCGGGCAAAGTGGTCGTCTCGGGGAAAAGTGCCGAGAGCGAGTTGATCAAGCGGCTGACGAGCGACGATCCCGACGTGAAGATGCCTCCCGAGGGACCGCGCGTTCCGGCTGAGAAGGTTTCTTTGTTAAAGGCTTGGATCGATGCCGGGCTGCCGTGGGAGCGGGGTTTCACGTTCGGGCCGCGTCCGTATGAACCGCCGCTCAAACCGAGACGGCCCGAGTTGCCGGCGGCCACCGACGGGCGGACTCATCCGGTCGATCGGCTCATTGATGTGCATCTTGTCGCGAAGAAGACCGCGCGACCGACAGGGATCGACGACGCGACGTTCGCGCGGCGGGTGCATCTCGATCTGATCGGCCTGCTGCCGGAGCCGGAAGAACTCGACAAGTTTCTCGCGGATCGAGCGTCCGACAAACGAAGGCGGCTTGTGCGCGAGTTGCTCGGTCGCGACGTGCAGTACGCCGAGCATTGGCTCACGTTCTGGAACGACCTGCTCCGCAACGACTACACCGGGACGGGCTTCATCACCGGCGGACGGAAGCAGATCACGAAGTGGCTCTACAACGCACTCGTCACGAACATGCCCTACGATCAGTTCGCGAGGGAACTGATCGCGCCGCCGACTCAGGACAGCGTCGGCTTTGGCGAGGGGATTCGCTGGCGCGGTGAGGTCAGTGCGGGGCAGACCGTTGAGATTCAGTTCGCTCAGAGCGTTGGCCAGTCGTTCCTCGGGATCAACCTCAAGTGTGCATCGTGTCACGACAGCTTCATCGACCGCTGGACGCTCGACGAATCGTATGGCTTGGCGGCGGTCTTCTCGCAGCGTCCGCTGGAGATTCACCGCTGCGACAAGCCCGTTGGGCGGCAGGCTCAGGCCGCGTGGCTGTTCCCCGAACTGGGCCAGATCGACGCGAAGGCCCCGCAGCCCGAGCGGCTCAAACAACTCGCGGCCCTGATGACGCATCCTGACAACGGCCGCTTCCCGCGCACGATCGTCAATCGTCTGTGGCATCGCCTCATGGGGCGCGGTCTCGTTCATCCGACCGACGCCATGCAGACCGAACCGTGGAACGTGGACCTGCTCGACTTCGTCGCCAGTGATCTCGTCGAGCAGAAGTTTGACCTCAAGCAGACGCTGGAGTTGATCGTCACGTCGCAGGCGTATCAGTCGCAGGCGCAGGTCGTCACGCGGACGACCGACGACGCGGGGTTCGTCTATGTGGGACCGCGCGCCAAACGTCTCACCGCTGAGCAGTTCATGGACGCCGTCTGGCAACTGACCGACGCGGCACCAACCCGCACCGACGCGCAGATCGTTCGCGGCAAACCGGTCGGTCGTGATGCGGCTGCGAGTGAAGTGACCCGGACGCTCGAAGCGTCCGGGTCACTCAGCGGCAAGTGGATCTGGGGCTACGCCGATTCGTCCGGCTCCCCCGCTAACGAAGCCTTTGCATTCAAGACGACGTGGGAGTTGAAGACCGTCCCGAAGCAGGCGATCGCCGTCATTACCTGCGACAACAGCTATGTCCTGACGATCAACGGAGCTCGTGTCGAGGCGGGCGACAACTGGGAGCAGCCGCAGTCGGTCCTGATCACCTCGCGCCTCAAGGCGGGTCCGAATGAGATCGTCATCGTCGGGAAGAACGGCGGCGCGGGACCGAACCCCGCCGGCTTGATCTGCGAACTCCGAGCCACGACCGCCGACGGACAGGTTCTTTCCCTGGGGACGGATGAGACGTGGACCTACTCAAAGTCGCTGCCCGATGGGAACGGCAAGTACAAGACACAACCGACCGACTGGCAACCGGCGGCCCTCGTCAAACAGCACGCCGTCTGGTCGGCGCGGCTGAATCCCGTGATCGCCGCGATGGCCAATCAGGGGGCACAGTCGAGCAAGCTCATGGTGCGAGCGTCTCTTGTGAAGAACGATTTCCTGATGAAGTCGCTTGGCCGTCCGAACCGAGACCAGATCGTGAGCGTCCGCCCTGACATGCTCACCACTCTGGAAGCGATTGATTTGTCGAACGGGCAGACACTGGCCGACTATTTGAATCGCGGGGCGAAACGATTGCAGGCCCGCTCGTGGGATTCGCCAACCGACTTCGCGAGGTGGCTCTGGCGCCACGCCATCAGCCGCAACCCGACGCCGCAAGAACTGGAGACCCTCACCGCCGCCCTCGGTGATAAACTGACCGAGCAGGGAATCGAAGACGTTCTGTGGGCGGTCCTCATGCTGCCCGAGTTTCAATTGGTGAGATGAACGAACCGTAGGGTGGGCACTCCTGCCCGTCCCGGCTGTGAAATTCAAGAGCGGACGGGCAGGAGTGCCCATCCTACGGAGACCACAACATGCACGAAACACGCCGTCAGTTTCTCCAGCAGCTCGCCGCTGCCAGCACTGCCGCATTGATGGCAGGCGAACCGAGGCTGCTTTCCGCCGCGCCGTCGGGAGAGAAGATCGAACATCCGAAGGCGACCGCCGACGCCTGCATCCTACTCTGGATGGGAGGGGGCATGGGTGCGCCGGACACTTGGGATCCTAAGACCTATTTGCCATTCGAGGTCGGTCTGCCGATTGATCGCGTGCTCAGCACGTTCCCCGCGATCGACACTGTGGTGGACCACATCAAGATCACGGAAGGAATGGAAAACCTCGCGAAGATCATGGACCGCGCGACGCTGATCCGCTCGCACATCCAGCCGGACTTGGGGAGCATCCTGCACTCGCGGCATCAGTACCACTGGCACACCGGCTACGTGCCGCCTCAGACGGTGGCCTGCCCGCACCTCGGCGCGTGGATGGCGCGAGTCCTCGGTCCGCAGAACCCCGTCATCCCGCCGTTCATCAACATTGGACAACGTCTCGAGGGAGTCGGTGAGCAGGAGGAACTCAAAGCCTTCACGACGGCCGGCTTCTTCGGGTCCGAGTTCGGTCCGATGAACCTGCCGTTCCCCGAAGAGGCCGCTCAATCGGTGAAGCCGCCCAAGGGAATGGTCCCCGACCGCTTCGAAAACCGCTACAAGCTCTATCAAAAACTGATTGACCGCACGCCGCAGCGCGAAGTCCTCAGCGATCACCAGCGCGAGTCGATGGTCCGCGCGATGGACAAGGCTCACCGGCTGCTCAGCTCGCCCGAACGAACGGCCTTCGACATCTCGCAAGAACCGAAGGAGAGCTACGAGAAGTACGACACCGGCCGCTTCGGTCGCGGCTGTTTGCTCGCGCGGCGGCTGGTCGAATCGGGAGCGCGCTTCGTCGAGGTGACCACCGAGTACGTGCCGTTCTTCAATTGGGACACGCACGCCAACGGTCACACGACTCTGGCCGACATGAAGAAACAGATCGACGGGCCGATCGCACAGCTTGTCCTCGACCTAGAAGCGCGCGGGCTGCTAGATCGGACGCTCGTCATCATCGCCAGCGAATTCAGCCGTGACATGATGATCGAGGGTAAACCTGGATCGAACGCCAACGACCAGACGACCGAGAAGGTCGATGCCTTCAAGGAACTGAAGCACTACGGCCTGCATCGCCACTTTACGGGAGGCTCCTCCGTCGTGATGTTCGGCGGCGGCATGAAGCGCGGCTTCCTCTACGGCAAGACCAACCCCGAACGGCCCTGCGTCGCCATCGAGAACCCCGTCAGTGTGGCCGATCTCCACGCGACCATTTTCACCGCGATGGGCATCAGTCCCAAGACCGCCTTCGATGTCGAGAAGCGCCCGTTCTACGCCACCGAAGATGGAACGGGTAAAGCGGTGATGGACCTGTTCGCGTGATCTCTTCTCTTGTCCCCTCGCCCCGGCTCTGCGGGGAGAGGGCTAGGGTGAGGGGTCTTCTCTTCTTCTCTTGTAGGACGGGCACTCTTGCCCGTCCTCTTCGTTGCCAGCCAAAACCGGACGGGCAAGAGTGCCCATCCCACAAGCTTCCTTCCTGATCCGAATCGCATCCCTCGCCGTTGTGCTACCCGTCATCAGCCACTCGGCAACTCATCACCTTCAAGCACGAGGCACACATCATGGACAACGAATTCGCCGGCTCGCCGAAGACTTGGCCACCGCTCGGTCTGCCGACCGGCAGCGTTCGCGCGTTGCTGACATTGATCGTCGTCGCGGTCGTCGTGACGAAGATGGTCTTCCATCATCCGCCCGATTCGATTTGGATCGAGACGTTGCTGATCGCGCTGGCGCACTACTTCACGTCGCGCCGGTTTGTGGCTCTATCGCCCGACATCATGCGGCGGTTGGAGGATGACGGCGCGATCGACCGCGAACGACAGCCGCTCTACCTGCCGAAGAACACGATCCGGTTCATCATCATCGCGGCGTTCGTCGGCTTGGGGGCGCACCTGTATCGCGAAGAGCGGTTGTTCGAGCCGAAGACGATTTCCTTGTTGAGCATGGTCTTCGCGTATCTGCTCGGAGCCATCGCGGGCGGCATCTCAAACTGGTTCAACCGCCGTCGCAGTCAGCCCGCATCGGGAACGTGGGGCGACATCAAAGCCCTCGTCGTGCTGGCTGGAATGCTGACGATCGCCGTGGTCGAACTGCTCGATGCGGGCGCGCTGCTACATCCGCTCGTCGAACGAGTCTCGCTCGGCCTGACGCTGTTCTACTTCGGGTCGAGGTAGCGGATTCGCCCGGTCAGCGGGCGAATCCGTGCTGAAGACTTGTTGCACCAGCCCGGAGGGCGGCAGGTCATGGCCCACGGCGTGAGCCGTGGGGAAACGAGAACGACAACTGCCAAGCCCCGGAGGGGCGACACCTTTCGTGCGATTGATGGACAGTTCGCGAGTCACTTCACGACAGTGTCGCCCCTTCAGGCAACGCCGTTAAGGATTTCGGAGCTACAAAACAGGGCCAATCGAACGTAGCAGAAGTCGTAAGACTTCTGGAGAGTCATCGGGGCGTCAGAATTCTC
>JAYTQJ010000593.1:0-17699 GCA_043746775.1 Schlesneria sp. | reverse complement strand
AGCACGGCCACGCAAAGCCGTGACCGTGGCACCCCGAAAACAAGCCTTTTCTTTTCGGACGCCTCTCAGATCGTGGCCCACGCAGTCTCACCCGCGTGGATGGCACTTCTCGTGGATCGCCTTCAGACGACTGTGTTCGACCTGCGTGTAGATCTGAGTCGTGCGGATGCTGGCGTGGCCGAGCAACTCTTGAAGCGCGCGAATCTCGGCACCGCCCGCCAGCATGTGCGTCGCGAAGCTGTGCCGAAGCGTGTGCGGGCTGATCGTGCGGCTCGCCCCGATCCGGCCTGCGTAGCGCTTCACCAGTTTCCAGACGGTGATTCGCGAGAGCGACTTCCCGCCGCGCGAAATCAACAGCGGCGAACTTTGCTCGTTCGAGGGAGTCAACTTGGGGCGCTCGTGCTGCAAGTACGCTTCGACCGCCGCACGAGCCACCGGGTTCAGCGAGACCATTCGCTCCTTGTTCCCCTTCCCGACGCACCGGCAATAGCCTTCGTCGAGACGAATATCGCGCAGTGTGATCGTGCAGACTTCGGACGCCCGACAGCCGGTCGCATAGAGCAGACAGAGCAGCGCTCGGTCGCGGAGCGGGTAACGATCGGCTCGCGCGGGTGAGGCCAGCAGCCGGTCCACGTTGTCGGGGCTGAGGACTTTCGGCAGGTGTTGCCACAACTTCGGCGAGTTCACCAGTTCGACGATGCTCTCGGGGATCACACCTTCCAAGACCAAGTATCGGAAGAACATCTTGATCGAGACCAAGTGCCGTGCGATCGAAGTCGCGGCGTAGTCCTGATCGTTGAGGTATCCCATGTAGTCAGAGAACAGCGGCAACTCGACCTGCTGAAGTCGGGCGGGACCATGTTCGCGAAACCAACTGTTGAATTGGGCGAGGTCTCGCCCGTAGGCCAGCACCGTGTTGTCACTCAGCCCGCATTCGGCCCGCAGGTAGTTGATGAAGTTCGGCAGATGTAGCGCCGGATCGGCGGGCCGAGCCACATCAACAGTGATCGCACCGGTCGGGCGTTTGCGTGGCGGCATGATCGAATCACCGAAAGGAAGTGCAGAGCATCCGCACTCCATCGGCAGCATCAGCCGCAGAGCTTGAGGGTTTCTTCCGAAGAACCCGTCCGACAACAAAGTCGTCTTTCGCTCCGCGAAAGAACGCCCTTTCGCGGAGCGAAAGGCGACAAACGGGGAAGTGATTGCGCTCCCGTTCCTATGGCGACTTCGGCGGCCGCTTCGGCTTAAAGAATCGCATTGACTCTTTGACGACGCGCGAGCGTGAGGCGACGCGCACGAGCAGCGTCAGCAAAAAGTTGCGCCAGCCGGGGACGTAGCACTGTCGGCGGCGAGCGAGCGCCTTCAGCGACTTCTTCACCACGAAATCGACATCCAGCGCCGCGTGCTTCTGAAGCCAGCCGGGTGCTCCCGCGATATCGAAGAAAGCCGTGCGCGTCACGCCGGGACAGACTGCCGTCACCGTGATGCCGCGATCCTTCAGTTCGCAGTGTAACGCCTCACTGAAGTGCAGCACGAACGCTTTGCTGGCGGCGTAGGCTCCCATGTATGCGACCGGCTGAAACGCCGAGAGCGACGACACGTTCAAGATCGCCCCGTGTCCGCGCTCCAACATGCCGGGGAGCAGGCGATGCGTGAGTTCCGCCGTCGCCGAAATATTCAGCCGGATCATGTTTAGCACGCGATCGACATCGGTGGCGTCGGCCTCGCCCACGATCCCGAAGCCCGCGTTGTTGACCAGCAGTTCGATCACGATGCCCTGCGCCGCGATCTCGTTCAGGATTCGTCGCGGCTCGTCCGGTTCAGACAGGTCGGAAACGATGACGATGCAGCGCGTGCCGTGCTGCGTGAGCAGTTCCGCAGCCAGTGCCTCCATCAATTCACGGCGACGGGCGACCAGCACGAAGTGCATCCCGCGTGAAGCCAGTTGGCGCGCGAACTCGGCCCCGAGTCCCGTGCTGGCTCCGGTCACCAAGGCCCACTGATTGGCTAGCTGCTTCCACACGCTTCGTGATTCCGCGTCTTGCGTTGAGGCGCGCTGGAACGCGCGCTGAGATGTCGTTTGGCGTCCGTGCCAAGAGCCGGTCAAACGGATCCGTCGAGACACCTCATCTCGGACAAACCGTGTGAACGGGGCGGGATGCTAGCAGAATCGCCGGGACGAGACACCGGTTCCGGCCCGCCGCTACAATCCGATCCGCATAAGGCGAGCGGCAGAAGTTGTCAGACCGGCAATTGAAGCCTGACGCGCAAGCGAAGCTTGGGATGCCGAACATCCTTCGCTTGCGCGTCAGGCTTCGATGGGTAAGCTTTTTCTGCGCCGATCCTAAGAACTCGCATCCAACACTGTTGTCACAACCGGCGTACTCTCCGGTCGGTGACACTCATGCACAGCACAATGGCACTTCCTGACCTGACGACCTTCGAGTCGGATGACCTCGGCGGCGCGACCAATGAGGCGCGGCTGGTGGATGAGGCACGTCATGGCAGCAAGCAGGCGTTCGGCGAATTGGTTGTGCGTTACGAACGCCGGTTGATCCGTGTCATCCTGCAATTCGTGAAGAGCGTCGAGCAGGCTGAAGACCTCGCCCAAGAAACGTTCATCAAAGCTTACGAGCGTCTGGAACAGTTCGACCCCGCACGGCGATTTGGGCCGTGGCTGTTCCGGATTGGAGTCAATCAAACGCTGGACCATTTGCGGCGGCGAAAGCGTCGCGGTTGGTGGCTGCTGTTCACCGATCACCGCACGGAAAGACAACCCGATCCCGCCACTGCCGACCCGCGACAAGCACTCGACCTGCAACAAGAGGTCGAGAAAGTCCTCGATCAGATTCCCGAAAACTACCGCATCGTGCTGATGCTGCGAGACCTGCAAAACTTTTCCACGTCCGAGATCGCGTCGATGCTCGGACGCAAAGAGGCGACGATTCGCTGGCGACTTGCCGAGGCCCGCCGCATGTTTGAAGAAGTCTGGGTCAGACGCCGTGATGCCGATCCCTCGCTGCTCAATGAATCTGACCAAACTCCCGACAGCTCTGCCCCAATGACCAATGACCAATGACCAATGACCAATGACGCCGAGGCCATCGCCATGAACTGCGAACAATCCCGCCAACTCCTGCCGCTGTGGGTCGGAAACGATCTCTCGGACAAGACGGAAGTTGAAGCCTTGCGCCTTCATGTGGCCGCATGTCCGAAATGCCGCGAGCAACAGCGTCGCCTGCAACTCAGTCTCGACGCCCTGCAAACGATCTCGACCTCGGCGATGGAGCTTGGGACACACTCGCGCCCCAGCCTCTGGCCGCTCGTCGCCGCCGCGTTGCCGGAATGGCCGCGTGGGCGAGACCGCTTCAACGGTTGGATTCCCGCTGCTGCGATGGCTCTCGCCGCCATGTTGATGGTCGCCGTTTCGATCTCCTCGGTGCAGCGCGAACTCGGAACAGCATCCCCGCTGACGTGGCGACTCGCGCCGTCTTCTCCTTCTGACGGCCGCAACTTGTTTGAGACCGACGCCCGTTTCGCTCCCGGCGTCGTTCACGAAGGTCTCTCGAACCCGCTCCTGCTCCCCGCAGGCAACAAGCTCGCGCCAGAGTTTTGAGCGACACGTTCAAGTCTGTGTAGGACGGGCACTCTTGCCCGTCTCGACCAGTTCGGAACAACGTGTTTTTCAACAAGCCCGACGCGCGAGCGAGGGCTTCGCGTGAAATCACAGAGAAGCCCTCGCTCGCGCGTTTTGAAGTTGCGATGTTGGTGATTTCAGCCCCAACGGGGCGGTGCTATGTCAGCCCAGGGCAACGCCCTGGGTTGGCGGTTTGTCTGGAAAACAAAGCCCTGAAGGGGCGACACTATTCTGGTCAACAACCTAGGGTCGCCCCTTCAGGGCTTCCAATTCCATGATGAACGGAACCCAGGGCGGCGCTTCCGTTGGTCGCTTGCCCTGGGCTGACTTAGGGCTGCCCCGTTGGGGTTGAAATCCCGAAAAGCGAGACTTCAAAACTCGCGCGTCGGGCTTGTCAATCATGGTATGCAGTCCGGGCTAATTCACCGCGCGGCCGTAATGAGTGAGCAGCCGCTCGCGCGTGGACTCGATCACGGACGGAACCGCCTCCGCAGCCAGGCGACCGGACGCGACGAGGCACTCCGCCAAGTCCTGCAACGTGCCGAGCGTCAGGCTGGGGGCGAAGACCAACATCAGCCGACGTTCTATCAGGTCGTCGAGCGTTGTGACCCACTCGCGTTCGATTACCCAGCGGACGACGCGCGTCGTGAACGGTGTGTCGGCGACAACGGCGAGCGGCTGCGAAGCGACTGCGGCGAGGATGTCTTTCGTTCTCATTCCGTACAGCGGCCAGAGAGCGTTCGCCTCTTCAACGGTCGTGCCGTAGTCGGTCGCCCAGTGTTGCCAGAGCTTCGGCCACTCAGACGACTCGCGCGGAAAGCCGTCTGAACCTGTGAGCATCCGCTCGCGCGTGGACGTTTGTCGTGCGATTCCGAGCTGCAGCAGCACGCGATCCGCAATCTGTTCGCCGACCGAGCGGAACGTCGTCAGTTTGCCTCCCAGCAGCGTGACGATGAGGATTCCATGCAGTCGATGCTCGACGAGCGAGTGGTCACGCGAGACCGCCGCGTTGTTGGTGTCAGTCGTGCGCGGAAGCGGCCGCACGCCGCTGTAGTGGGCGACGATATCGAGGCGATTCAGCGTGAGACCGAACACCGTTTGAACGAGGCTGAGTAAGTAATCGAGTTCCGCATCGCTGGCCACAGCGTCATCAGGTGGCCCCGACCAACGTTCGTCCGTCGTGCCAACGAGCACCGCGTCTCCCAACGGCAGGATGAAGCAGAGCCGTCGATCCTCGGTCTCGGCATAGACACCGCCGTCACCGAGAGCCGCCTTGAGCGCGGGATGCCTCGTGATGAAGTGACTTCCCTTCGTCCCGGCAAACAACGGCGTGGTCCCGGCGTCGATCCCCTTCAACGTGATGTCACCCCACGCCCCGCTGACGTTGATGATGAGCGACGGGGTGAAGAAGGGTTGTGGGTGGAGGGTGGAAGGCGGAAAGGCAGCAGGCGATTTCAATACGGCATCGCTTGTCCCCTCGCCCCGGCCTTGCGGGGAGAGGGCTAGGGTGAGGGATTCTTCATTGTCCCTCGGACATGCAGGCGAAGGGAGCGGGCACTCCACGATTCGCACCGCACCACCGCACCATTTCAACTGCGCATGAGGCACCACATGAAACAGCGTCCCGCGTTCACGAGCCGCCCGTTCCGCATCGGCCAGCAGATCGAAGACACACCGTTCGGGGTAGAGCATCTGCGCGTCGGAGTACTCGGCCATCCAGCGGTAGCGTTGAGGATCGACAAGGGGCTGAGAGGCGCGGGCTGAGGGACGAGGGACAGCCGATGAATCCGCAGCGTCGAGGTTCTGCTCCGTCCCTTGCCCCTCCGCCCTTGTCCCTCGCCGTCCCCCTCGACTCTTCGGCAGCCCGTCTCCCCACGAGAACAGGTCGTACATCCACAGCCCGATCCGCACGGGCCAATAGCCGCGCGGGGCTTTTCTTTCCGCGCGGCTGATCAGCCAACGACCCAACCGCGTGCGAGCCAACTTGAAGAACCCGAATGCCGATCGAAGCAGCCCCGACCACCGCTGCGTTGTCGGGACGAAGAGCCTCAGCGGCTGGACGAGATGCGGCGCGAGACGCAGCAACCGCTCTCGTTCGATCAGCGACTCACGCACCAGCCGGACATCACCGTATTCGAGATACCTCAATCCGCCGTGAATGAGCCGCGACGATTTGGAAGTTGCTCCCGCAGCGAGGTCATTCGCGTCGATCAGCACCACCGGTACGCCGTTCAAAGCCAACTCACGCGCGACCTCCGCCCCATGAATTCCGCCTCCGAGGACGAGGACAGGCCGAACGATTTGCTCGGGCGTATCGGATGCCGATTCAACTGAGGTCATGGCGAGAGTCCGATTTGAAGGGAATGAGAGTCGGCGGAAGAGTCGGGATGGCAAATCGTCGAGTCTCTCGGTTATGCTGCAAAAAAGCGGAAGACAAATTGCCTGAGAGGACGTGCGATGACGGATGAAACTCATGCGGCGTGGTGGAAGTGTTGGAACTGGCCCTGGTCGGTCTGGGGCTTGATCGTGGTGGTGCTGCTTGCCCTGACACCATTCGCGGTGCGAGCGTGCTTCTTAGCGAGCGTTCCGGATATGGGCGAGCCATTCGACGTGGCGGCGTTTGTCGGCGACGCGATTCCCCCCGAAGAGAACGCCTTCACCGAGTATCGCGCCGCACAGACGATGCGAGTGCAGTTGATCGAAGGCTTGCGCCTCAAGGGAACGACCGAACCGGCTAATCATGATGAAGTCTACAAGAACGGTTGGGAGGCGGCTGATGCGGCGATGCGGGCGTGGGTTGATGACCATCGCCCGGCGCTGGCTCTGTGGCGGCGCGGTTCGGAGAAGGAGCGAGCACTCGATGCGTCTCCCGCCACGATGACGTTCAACACGCAGTTGGCGGCGGCTCAGGAACTGCGCAGTTTTGTCCGGATCGCGCTGCTCGATCAGATGCGGTGTCTGCACGAAGGTGATGTCAATGAAGCGTGGAAACTGGCTCGTGCGGGCTATCGCAGTGGTGGTCATGCGTCACATCGCGGACCGATGATCGCCGGGTTGATCGGCGTCGCCCTTCACGCCATGTCTGCCGAGGGGATGCGGCGGTGGGCCGAGCATCCTGCCGTGACGGCCGATCAATTACGCACGGGTCTCGCGCAGATCAAAGCCGACTTCGCGCTGTACGAGTCCGCGTCGAACATGTTGAGGACCGAGTACCTCGCGCTGCGGAACTCGCTGAGGATTCCCGGTTGGATGGACAACCTTGGTCCAGCGGGTGGCCAAGTCGATCCTATCCCCGCGCGAGTCCAACGCGGGTTCTTCTGGATGGTCGGCGAACCTGAGCTGACCATCCGCCTCTACAGCCACATCATCGCCAACCAGATTCGCGAGATCGACCAGCCGCTGGCCGTGCGCCGCAAGCTGGTCGGCTCCGGCCTTGTGATGCTGTTCGACACCGATCCCGCCGTGGCCCGCATTCACGGCGAACTCGATCCCACGCAGATCGACCGCGTGGTGAAGCTCTCGATCGTCAGCAAGATGATCTTGCCCGCCACGAAGTTGATGGACGATGCCTTTCAACGCTTCCTCGGACGACAGGCCGCGCTGGAAGTCATGCTCGCCGCGCAGGCGTATCGCCGCGACAAGGGTGTGTTCCCCGAGAGCCTCGACGCACTGGTGCCCGAGTACTTGGAAGCGGTCCCGCTCGACCCGTGCGAACGCGGTGGCGGACGCATTCTCTATCGACGCGACTCACCCACAAAGGCCGTCGTCTGGAGCGTCGGCGAAGACGGCACCGACAACGATGGAGACTTTGAAGCCGAACAACGCCGCCCCGCCGATGTCGGGTATGAGCTGAAAGCGGCTGAACCCAAGTAGCCCTCTCGCTCCGCGAGAGGTAAGCCAACTGCATGAGCCGCGCCTGATCGCATTCCACGGTCATCACCTTCGATCATCGAACGCACTTTCGCCTTCCTCTCGCGGAGCGAGAGGGCTACTTGGCTGAGTCGGATGTCGTCAGCAGCAGTTCCACCGCCTCTTCGACCCAGCCGCTGTTCCAAGCGTGTTTGAGTTTCGGGCCGTCGCGATAGACGTGCGGGATGCGAGCTTCGTCGAGCAGTTGGTGCGCGGCCTCGTGATGAGTACGGAAGTTGTCGTAGCCGGTCAGGATCAGACGCGGCGGAGTGGCTTTGAGGGCAGGGCAGTTGAGGAGCGCGGGGAGCACGCGGCGGGACTCGAAGTGTTCCTGAGTGCCGAAGACTTGGGCGGCTCCATAGAGATCGAAGCGGGGCATGTCGAGCGGCGCGTCCCACGCGGCGGCCTTGTCGAACAGATCGGGGTGGCGGGCGAGCAGGCTCAATGCGCCCCAGCCGGACTTGCTGAAGCCGAGCAACCAGCGGGATTCTCTCTCTGCACGCGTAGGTAGGACGCCTCGTCCGTCCGGATCAGCTTGGGAACGGACGGACGAGGCGTCCATCCTACGTTGCGTGTAGGTGCGGTCGATGAACGGGACGACGACCTGCACAAAATAGGACTCTTGGCGGATGGCTTTGTCGGTCGGATGGTCCGCGTACCACGGCAGGTGGGCGAACGTCGGGGCCACGCAGATCAAGCCGTGTTTGTTGTGCAGGTCGAGCCGTTTCACTTCAGCCAACCCGTCGCCATATTTCGATTCGCGCCCCGCTTCGACGGGGAGGACAAACAGAACGCGAGAGGCCACCGCTGGAGTGGAAGCACCCCTCACCCCCGGCCCCTCTCCCCGCACAGCCGGGGCGAGGGGTGCATTGCTCTTCACCCCATCAAACTTCTCTGGCAGGAGAACGCGAATCTCGGTGGGCTTGGCTTGGAACTCGGACTGAACCGTGTGCGTGATCCAACCTTCGACCGACTTCTCACCGCGTGAGATCGTCGCTTTCAAGGCGGCGTCTTCGCCGAACGCCCGCGTGATGCAGGTGGCCGCGAAGACGAACGCGATCATCAGCCCGAGCAGCCCGTTAATCACCTGTGCCCACTTCGGTTGGCGGAACAAGTCCGCAACGGGAAGCACCAAGCCCGGCAACAGTGGCGCACCGTTGAGAACATCCTTCTCGCGCAGCATCGTGCCGCTTCGACCCGCGACGAACTGGTGGACGTGCCGCGTCACCGGGTCGATGACCCAGACTCCGACCACACCCGCGTCGAGGTAACTCGACACGCGATCCGACATCCCTTCGCGACGGTCGTTCGTCGAAGCGACTTCGATCACCAGTGCGGGCCGCGAATCGGTCAGCAGTTTCTCGGTCTCTTCAAACCGATTGACCGATTGAAAGCACGAGACCGCTGGACAACGGATCGTCGCCGCTTCGCGCGAGATCACGATGGGCAACTCGAAGCAGATCGACAGGTCCGGTAACGTCTTCGCCATCTGAGCCAGCGGGCGCGACAGATTGCGAACGACATCTCCGTGACTCTCATCAGGCGAATCGAAGCGGATCAATTGGCCAGCGATCAGTTCAATCCAACGATCTCCGTCCGCCAGCCGTTCCTCGAACTGTGCGACTGTCAATCGTGAGTTGGCAGGAGAATCCTGGGAACGAGAACCAATCGTCATGATGCCAACATCCTTGTACGTGGTCAGCCGAACCGAATGAACGGACGGCATTGTAGTTTCATCCCCGTAGAACGGGCACTCCCGCCCGTCTGGTCTATACCTCAAGCGGTACAAAGTGAGGGATTCCGAGCGGGGTGGCGTAAGCCCCCCGGTTCTTTAAAAGCGGGCTTACGCCCAAAAACCGGGGGGGGCTTACGCCACCCCGCTCAGATGTCTCATCACTGACCGCGCGAGGCATAACTCGAAGTCCGGCTTCTCCGAACGCAGGACTTCGAGTCGCTGGTAGGTACTCAGGGCAACCACAGCTTCGACTGGGATGTGTTCTCGGAACGAACTCGCTCTAGGCGACGCGCTTTGAGTCGCACATACGGCGGGACGAAGCGGCAGCGGTAACCGAAGTGTTCAACGGCGGCTTTATAGTCGGCGCGACGTGGCTCGCGGAGGTCTTCGAGGACGAAGCCCGTGCGGCACAGGCCGCCGACGAGTTGATCCCAACGATGCAGGTACTCGACGGCTCCGGCCTCGCGATACGCATTGTCTTCCACTTTCGGAAGTGGTCCCACGTAGAAGTACTCGATCCCGACGACGAAGTGGTTGCGTTCGTTGCGGTGCGTGATCTGGGCGCAGGTCGGTTGCTTGTGCTGGCTGATGTAACTGCCGCCGTCTCGCAGGACCCGCGCGATCTCGCGGTAGACCCGCTCGATGTCCGGCACGTAACAGGTACTGACCGGCTGATGCACGATGTCGAACGTCTCGTCGCTCAGGAGTGACAGATCATCCATCGAGGCTTCGAGTGTCGTGACCGAGAACCCGCGGCGATCTGCCTCGCGCCGATCGAGTTCCAACATGCCGGGGCTGAGATCGACCACGGTCACGCGCGCCCCGGCCGCTGCGTACAGAATCGACTGCCAACCTCCGCCCGATGCGAGACACAGCACGTCCAGCCCGACGACACTCGACGGCAACCAGCCTCGCCCGTCGAGCGCCTTCAATGGCTCGCGACATTCTTCATCCGAGGCGACCTTGGCGAACTGGCTTCCGTCCGACAAGCGATTCCAAGCGGCCTGATTTCGCAGGCGATATGCTTCGTCGGGTGAGGGCATGGCGGGAGTTTTCCGGGGTGTAGCTGAAGTCGTAAGACTTCAGAAGATCGTCAAAGCCGGCTGAATTCTCACGAATTCAGCTACGTCACACTGAACGTCAATTCACACTCGGTCTGTGACGCGGGGGAGCTTCACGCGGGACTACCTGCATCAGCAACATCCGGCCGTGATCGGTCTTGTCGTCACCGACCCAACCATAGACGAACAGGTCCGTTCGCCAAGCGAACTGCTGAACGTCGGGGCCAAGGAATTTCAGCACGTTCGCGGCGGCACCGATCGCGTCGCCCGATTCGACTCCACCCCACAACCGATCGAAATCACTTGGCACGAGGACGAGGTAGCCGAGTTGCCCGCCGAGCGGAACCACCGACTTGGCCTCGACGAATCGAGCGGCATGTCGCTCGATCTCGCCGTCCGCCGGACCGGGTGAGGAGTAGACGACAACATTCAACGCAGGGCGGTTGTTGAGTTCCGATCCGTGACTCATGGTGCAGGTTCCTGATGAGAGGCGGGCCACAACTGAGGTCGTGTACTCAGGCAACTCGCGAGGCGGAGATTGAGAGATTTCTGAGCGGGGCGGCGTAAGCCCCCTGATTCTTGGGCGTAAGCCCGTTTTCAAATAATCAGGGGGCATACGCCCAATGGCACTCACTTTGTAACCCGCAGCGTCAGCGAGGGAGTCGAACACGTGGTGAAACAGGAGGAAACTCCCTCGCTGACGCTGCGGGTTACTTGGCGTTTTTGACAAAGTGAGTGCCATTGGGCTTACGCCGCCCCGCTCAGAGGTCACATCAAGGACCACGCGCGGATAAATCGACCCGTAGGATGTTGCCTCACAGCCCGAGTGCATCGGCCATCGAGTAGAGGCCCGGTGCCTTCGTGGCGAGGAACTTCGCGGCCGTGAGTGCTCCCGCCGCATAGCTGTCGCGCGACTGGCCCTTCACGGTGACTTCGAGCGTCTCGCCGAGCAGTCCGAACACGATCGTGTGTTCGCCGACGTTGTCGCCGACACGCAGCGCGTGATAGCCGATCTCGTTGCGAGGCCGCTGTCCGGTGCGACCTTCACGGCCGTGAACTTGTTTGTCCTGTCCCATCTCGCGCGCGACGATCTCGCCAAACTTCAGAGCCGTTCCACTGGGAGCGTCCTCTTTGTAGCGGTGGTGCCGCTCGATGATCTCGACATCGACGCCGGTCGAATGATCCTTGAGAGCCTGCCCCGCATCGGCCACCAGTTTCATGGCGATGTTCACGGCGAGACTCATGCTGGGAGCCATCAGGATCGCGGTCGTTTGAGCGGCCTCTTCGACGAGCGCCTTCTGCGCCGCCGTCAGTCCGGTCGTGGCAACGACGAGCGGAATGGAGCGTTCCGCACACTGCTTCAGGATCGTCATGCAGCCGTCAGGCGTGGAGAAGTCGATGATGACATCAACGTGTTCGCCGATCTCGGCCACGACCGGCGCGTGCAGTGTTCCGACGCCCGCCAATTCCCCGGCGTCCTGCCCCAGTTTGCTCGACCCGGCCCACTCGTAAGCCGCGACTACTTTCAGCGCGTCGTCTCCCGACGCGAGTGCAACGACCCGCTGCCCCATGCGACCCGCCGCGCCGTTCACGCCTAGCTTGAGTTTGTCTGACATCCGACGGTTCCTGTTCCAGAAAAGAATGAAGTCAGCTCGCAACGATTCCACCGCGAGCGGATTGTTTGAGCCACATCATGCCGCCAAGTCGCCCAGCAGCACAGTCTCACATGACCCATGCGACTCAACCTCACGCGGCTGAGAATGACAATCAGTCGAGCGGGGCGACCGTGATTGGATTTCTAAGTTGTCTTTACTCCGAAGGAGTTGTGTCTCATAGCCTAGGGTTGCCGCGTATCGCGGCTACCCTAGGGAAATCCGGGACGCGCTGTCTCTACCCCAACGGGGTTGCGTCATCTGGACCACCTGACGCAACCCCGTTGGGGTAGAGGACGGTTCGGTACCGTGACCCAGGGTAGCTCGCTCTGCTCGCAACCCTGGGCTGTGAGACGCAACTCCTTCGGAGTACAGGCAGGCTGAGTTCATGGCGAATGAACGACAATGCTGATGTGATTGGGTTGCCGA
Organism: Schlesneria sp.; assembly: GCA_043746775.1. Taxonomy (GTDB): domain Bacteria; phylum Planctomycetota; class Planctomycetia; order Planctomycetales; family Planctomycetaceae; genus Schlesneria. Next base: position 5,276 of record JAYTQJ010000593.1, on the reverse strand, counting down.
AGAGTCCGTGTTCGGCCCTTCATCTGCTCACAACGACACGCCCGCCTGCTTGAGAGCCGATTCGAGCGGTCTGTGGATATCGGTGAGGGGCGTTTCGCGACGTGGCTCGGCGTCGAGCATGCGGACCAGCACTTCCTGAGTCGGACAGGGCATTTCGATTCCGGCGTCGCGGAACCGAGCATGAATTGCGGTGTGCAGATCGTGGCTCGCTTTGCCGCGATCCTTCATCGTGGCGAGGTAGCCGCGCAGGACGAACAGCAAGCCGTTGGCACCGATCTCTTCCAGCGCGGCGCTGGGTGCGGGGTCTTTCAGCAGCAGCGGATGCTGGTTCGCGAGGTCCAACAGAATCTCGCGAACTTGCTGCGGATCGTTGCCCGGCCCGACGTGAATCCTGATCGCCAGCCGGTTCACGCTGTCGCTCAGCGTCCAGTTGAGCAGGTTACCGGTGATGAACGATTTGTTCGGAACGATCAGCTCGCGCCGATCCCCGTCGATGATCGTCGTCGCGCGGAACCGGATGCGTGAGACCGTCCCCGTCGTGTCGCCGACTGTGATGACATCGCCCACACGCATCGGTCGCTCGAACAGCAGAATGATCCCCGAGACAAAGTTCGCGAAGATTTCTTGCAGGCCGAACCCGAGGCCGACCGAGGCCGCAGCGACCAGCCACTGCACGCTGTTCCAGCCGACTCCAATCTGAGCGAACGCGAGACAGACTCCCGCCATGAAGATCGCGTAGCGCACGAGACACGTCGTCGCGAAGCGGAACCCGGCATCGACCGACAAGTGTTCGAGCAAGATCACCTCGACGAGACCGGGGATGTTGCGACCGGCCACCATTGCGATCCCCATCATCAGCAGGCCCAGTCCGAGATTCGCGGCCGTGATCCACTTGGGTCGCTGCACGACCTGCACAACGGCCTGATCGTTGGCATCTTTCCCCGCGACGACCTCTTCCACCGTGGTCTGCCACAGCGGGACACGATCCAAAATGTTGAGGGCCGGAGTCACGTCGGCCCACACGAACCACAGGCCCACCACTGCGACGGTCAGCAACCCTGTGTCGAGCAGGCTGCGAATCTGAGTGACGATCTGAGTCAGGTTCAATCGGAAGTCGGGCCAGCGCCAGTGTGGGAACAGGAACTGAGTGTTTCCGTTGGTCTCGGGTTGCTTGCCAGCATCGGCGATCGCTTGCAGTTCCTCGGCTTGCAGGACCGCCATGCGACGCCGTTCCAACGTGATCCAGCGCAGCACGCTGGCTCGCAACAGGAGCAAGCCCACGCCCAACCACGCACTTGCTTGGAGTCGCCATGTCAGTTGCAGAGCCGTGTAGAAGTAGCCGGTCCAACTGAGCAGCAGCAGCCCGATCGGCAGCGTCACGCCGAGAATGCCGCCGATGTTCGCGAGACGACGTAGCCAGACATCGGTCTCATTTTCCGAATCCTCCGCGCGGCGAGCCGCCTGTAAATCCTGAGCATTTGTCGAACGAATGGGTTGGGCCGCGCGAGGACTACGCGGAAAGGCCAACTGACAAAAGACGGCCAACAGCACCGCAAACGCGAGGTACGCGAGGCGACCCAACGAATCGAGCCGTTGTTCGTCCGAGGTCGCTTCCACCATCGCGACCAGCCCGATCAAGCAAGCTCCCGTCGGCAGGAACAAGCGCAGATGACGACGCAGCCGCAACACGACGGCCGGCGACCAATCGAAGTGCTGCTCGGCCAGTCCGCCGCGCGAGACGATCAACCGCAGCAGTTCGAGCGGCACAGCAAACGTCGCCGCACGAAGCAGTCCCAGTGCGACAGCATGGACGAACTTGGAGGCCGAGGCGCTGTGGTCGAGTCGCCAACCGACGAACGCCATTAGCGCGGGAACAACCGCCGCCAGCAGCAACGTCAACGCGATGGCCCGCACCGTCGGCAACAACTCGCGACACGCGGTGTCGGCGGCGGTCGCTCCCAACGCACGCAACCGACTGCGCATCGTCCATCGCAACCCGACGAACAACAGCAGCGTCACAAAGGCCAACGAGTACGGCAGTGGTTCGCGTTGAATGTCACCGCGCAGCGCATCAGCCACCTTCAGCCAATTCGCTCGATCGAAGAGCCACGCGCCGTGCGTCACCGCACGCGTGCCGTGCGGCGTGCTGAACACGGTTCCCGTCCGAATCCAGAGGACACGCTCGCCAATATATTCGGCGTAAGCGCGCGTCGCATCGCGCAGCTTTCGCTCGTCGATGTCGAGCGAAACGAGTCGCTCGAATTGCTGGCGGCTGTCGTCGTTGAGTTGTTCCAAAAGTTCGCGGCGTTGTTCGAGCAGTGGCTTGGCTTCGTCGGCCAAACTGTGCAGTGCGGCGGTCTGGATCGAGCCAGTCGCGCCCGCCGCAGACTTCGTGTTCGTGGCAGGCGTTTCAAAAACCGTGGCCGACTCACCGCTAATTAACTCCTGCGCGGTTCGCAGCGCCGCCGCGTCGAGATCGCGGAGCAGCGCGAGGTCCGCCTCAAGCTGGAACATTCGCATCCGCGTTTGACGGACGGTCTCGCCGCGTTGAGCCAGTCGCGCGTGGAGGCCGCGCGTGTCGCCGAGCTTGGCCCGCTGCTGTCGCAACAACATGCCGATCGACTCGGTCAACCCGACCGCTTTGACCATCTCCTGCGTACGGTCGAACTCCGTTTGAAGTTCGGTGAGCGCCTCGTCGGTCTGGGCAATGCGATGGCTGGTCTCCTTCAGCGCTGTCGCCATGTCGCGGCTCTCTTTTGCAAGGAGCAGGTTCTGCTCTGCGATCGGTTTCCCTCGCACTGAGGCTCGCGTGACAGCCAACTCTGCCCGCTTGACGCGCTGATCGGCTTCGTTGCCGCGCCGCTGATCGACAGCCTCTTGCAGCACAGTCACTTCGCCATCGACGAGCGCCAACTCGCGCTCGGCCAGATCGCGCAGCGTTCGCAACAAGTCCGTGGCCTCGTCCGATTCACACCACGCTTGCTCGGCCAGCAGCGCCGCCCGCTCTTCGGTCGCCCGCATCTGACGTGTCATGAGGAGCGACTGCCGAGCGTGAGTCACCTCGCGCGGCTCATCCGGCGGCGCGGCTGCTTCGAGTTCGTCTTCAATCGTGGTGAGTCGTTCTTCGATCTCGGCCAAGTCCCGCGCGATCTCTTCCAGCCGAGGCATCTGCGCCCCGAGTTCCTTGTCGATGGCCGTCGCACGCTGTTGGAGGCCCTTCTCGGGATCTTCGATCACCTTGCGCCGGTCGCTCAGCATCCGTTCGAGTTTCTCGACATCGTCGCCCGCCGCCGCCAATGCTTCGGCCGCAGTCAGCGTTGTCCGTTCGGGTGTTGCCGCGAGCCGTGCTTTCGCCAGCCGCAGCTTCTCACCAACCGAGTTCATTCGCTCGGTGAAGGCTTTCGATTTCGCGGCCTCTTCGCCCGCGATCTCGATCCGTTCGATGGCCGACTGGTACAGCTCGATGACCTGCTGTTTGACCGCCGGTTCGAGTTCCCCATCAGACTGCGCCCGCTTGAGCCGCGTCTGTAACTCCGAGAGCGTCGGACCTGATGAAGTCGCTGCCGAGGCCGCTCCGCCCGGCTGCGCGAAGAGACTTCCACCGGTGGCGATCGCCATGAGGCTCACCACCAGTCGCAGCACCAAACTCAGTCGTCGAATCGTTCGCATCGTCGGCACCCTGTCTGTCGAAACGGGAGCGTGCGGAGCAAACGATCTCCCGGAGTTATGAATGACGTTTCCGTCAAAAGTCAGTCGTTCCAAGTTTGGAGAACTCGCAGTTGCGATTACTCCGAAGGAGTTGCGACTCACAGCCCAGGGTTGCGAACGAAGTGAGCTACCCTGGGTGAATGTCCGACCGAACCATGTACCCCAACGGGGTTTCGTCATCGGCATTTGTCGACTGACGCAACCCTTTCAGGGTAGTTGGGCACTTCTCGCTTTCCCCAGGTTAGCCCGCCTACGCGGGCAACCCTGGGCTATGAGCCGCAACTCCTTCGGGGTAAAGACAGCGCCGTTCAACATCAAGCTGGATCTTCGTGGTTCCCGCTTGGAGTGACCCCGGCTTGGGGGACTCGATGACTGCCTTGATACGTCTCTACGCCGCCACGGGCTGTGGCGCAGTGGCCAGCGTCGGAGCGATCTCTTCCATGACAGGAACTTCCGCTGCCGTGACCTCGGCGACGAGCGCCGCATAGTCGAGAGCACCGGGACTCTTCGCGGCGTAGTCGAAGATCGACTGCCCGAAACTCGGTGCTTCGGCCAGCTTGATGTTCCGCCGGATGCGGCTGTCGAAAATCCGGGCGTTCTTCCACGGAGCCATCGGGTCGCTCTGTTCGAGGAACCGCATCAGGTCGTCCGTGATGTCAGCGGCCAGTCGCGTCGCGGTCTCGTACAGACAGAGGATGATGCCGCTCACCTTCAGCTCGCGGTTCAGCCTGCGCTTCACGAGAGCCGTCGTTTCAAAGAGCTTCGACAAACCTTGCAACGCCAAAAAATGAGGCTGCAACGGGATGAAGACTTCCTTGGCGGAAGTCAGCGCGTTGATCGTCAGAACGCCGAGAGATGGCGGGCAGTCCATGATGATGTAGTCGAACGGCTGCTGCTGAGTCATCCGGTCGATGGCTCCGCGCAGGATCAACTCGCGACCGGGAGTATCGACCAGTTCGACTTCGGTCGCCGCCAGATCGAGATCGGAGGGGACGACCCACAGGTTGTCCACCGCCAATTGCTTGACCTCGTGCAACGTCTTCTTGCCCGAGAAAACATCGTAGACCGTGGGCGTTTGACCGAACGCATCGACACCGAGATGCAGCGACGAGTGGCCTTGCGGATCGAGGTCGATCAGACAGACGCGGCGTCCCTGCTTGGCCAGACCTGCGGCGAGGTTCACGCTGGTGGTCGTCTTCCCGACGCCCCCCTTTTGATTCATGACGCAGATGCTGCGCATCGGGCTTCCTTTCCCCAGTTCGATCGAAACCGCGCTCTCCGAGGCACGCAAAATTTGCTGGCCGAGGCGGGCAGAATTTGCCGGAAACGATTCGGGCCGGGAATCTAGTCGAACCCCTCAAACGCCGAAAGACGAATTGGCTACGGTAAAAAGAGATGCCTTCCCGGAGCGGCTGTGATTATTTTTCGTGGAGCACGTTTCCAACGTGCTCATTTTCCTTGAATGGTGGCACGTTGAAACGTGCCCCACGAAAAGATCACAGCCTCGGAGCGGGGGACGTGAGTCCCCTGAATCAACGTGGAACGGCAATCAGCGCGGATTCAGGGGA
>JAYTQJ010000592.1:0-3286 GCA_043746775.1 Schlesneria sp. | reverse complement strand
ACCGCTTCGCAGCTCAAGAGATTGTTCGGCTCGCCCTCTGTGGGCTGACGCCCACGGCACTTACTTTGTGGTGTAGCTGAAGTCGTAAGACTTCAGGCGATCATCAAAGCTGGCTGAATTCTCACGAATTCAGCTACGTCGCAGTGAGTGCCATTGGGCTGACGCCACCCGGATCACCAAAACTCATATCGCAGAAACGTCTCATCGAAGTCCGCACGAGATATCGTTTTGTAAGCCGGACATCGCGAGGTCGATCACATGATCGGCGGCTTGTCGAAGCTCCAGTGAGTTGTCGATGACGACGATGGAATGGCCGATGGCGAGGAGTTCGTGGAAGCAGGCGAGCAGGCGTGAGACATCGGCGGGGTGGAGGCCGACGGTTGGTTCATCACAGACGATGAGCGTCGGGCCGCGCGAGGTTGTCAGGCGCGAGGCGAGTTTCAGGCGTTGCGCTTCGCCGCCGGAGAGGGTGTCGGTCGGTTGGCCGAGGACGACATAGTCCAGCCCCATTTGCTTGAGCAGGTGGAGTCGTCCTTGCAGCTTGGGATGATTGCGAAAGAAGGTCGCGGCTTCGGCGGCACTCATTGCCAACACGTCGGCGATCGTGCGACCGCGATACTTCACTTCGAGGATCTCGCGACGGTAGCGCGTTCCCGCGCACTCGGGGCACGTCAGCGACACGTCGGCTAGGAACTGCATGTCGTGGCGGAGCGTTCCCGTGCCGCGACAGGCCCGACAACGTCCTCCTTGAGCCGCATTGAAACTGAAGTGCTGCGGGCCGAAGCCGCGCTGCTTGGCTTCGCCCGTCAGCGCGAAGACCTCGCGAATCTCATCGAACACGTCGATCCATGTCGCCGCGTTGCTGCGCGAGGACCGTGTGAGGGGCGACTGATCGACGAGCGCGACTTCAACCAACGTCTCGCCTCCGGTCAGCGCATCGCATTCACCGGGGACCGTCACCGCGCATGATTGGCCGAGTCGCCGAGACACGGCGGGGACGAGCGTCTCCACGATCAGCGAGGTCTTGCCGCTGCCGCCTTGTCCCGTGACCACGCACAGCACGTTCAAGGGGACTCGCAGCGTTTGCCCGCTTAATATCCGGTGTGAAATCACCTCTCGGCTTGCGTCTTGTTCCCTCCCCTCGGCGGGGAGGGTTAGGGAGGGGGGATGAGTGGCAAATCGACTGGACAATCCTCCCCCCTCCCCAGCCCTCCCCGCCGAGGGGAGGGAGGAAAGGCTTGGAAAGCGGGAAGTTGTTTCGATCCGGCTCTTTAAGGCCGAGGCGACGCGGGAGTCTTCACTCCAGTGGCGATGCCGGACGTTGGTGAGCGTTAGCCAATCGGCGGGTTTTCGTGTTCCTTCGTGGCGAATGCTGCCAGCATCCGAACCGACGCTGGCAGCGTCGGCCACCACAGTGATTCCTGCTCCGGACTTGAACCTCGCTCGCTCGCACAGGACGCGACCGGTGACGGAGGCTTCGATCCGAGAGAGTTCCGACGGCGGTCCTGCGAACACGACCGAGCCTCCCGCCGGACCGGCTCCCGGCCCGAGGTCAATCACATGGTCCGCCGCCAACACGATCTCGGGAGCGTGATCGACGACGATCACGCTGTTGCGCAGCGTCTGCAATTGCCGCAGCGCGCGGATCACGAGCGGCAACTCGTCGGGATGCAGTCCGGCCGACGGCTCATCAATGACGCAGAGCGTCCCCGTCACGCGCGACCCCAGTGCCGCCGCGAGCAACAGGCGGCGCGTCACTCCGCCCGAGAGCGTCGCCGCGTTGCGATTGAGCGTCAGATGATCGAGTCCCAGATCGCAGACGATTCGCAACCGCTCGGCGATGTCAGCGCGAATCAGCGCCGTCCGCGACAACTCACGTTCGTCGAGTTGAGTCTCGATCAACTTCAATCGCGCGGCGCCTGCGCGCGCAGTCAACGCGAGCATGTCCGCGATGTTGCTCTCACCCATCCGGACCGCCAACGCTTCGCCTCGCAGCCGCGAATCGAGACAGGTCAAACACCGCGCCGACGAGGCGTCTCGCTCACGACAGACTTCGCAACCCCCGCTCCCTTCAATCACGAACAAACGCGGATCGGGTGGCAAAAACTCGCGCTGACATCCGCCGCAGTCCCAGCGCCGACTGAACCGCTGCACGAGCCACATTCGCCCGTCAATCACGCGCGACTCGGCGACGACTCCAGCGACTCGAAGCAAGTCGCTGGAGGATTCCTCGCGCGCCGCGAGCAACACACAACGCCCCGCTCCCTCGCGCAACGCGGTCTCGGCACTTTCGGTGAGCCGTTCGAGCGTGACCTTTCCAGCGACGAGTCGATCCGCGACCAACCAGTTTTCGTCGTGATCTGCATTCCCTTCACGACACAGCTCCTCGACCGTCAGCGACCGCTCGCCCCGGATCGCGCGGGTGAAGCCGCGTGCCTGCCACGTTGATCGCTCTTCGGCCGATTCTTCATCGGCAGGAAAGCAGAGTTGGAAGCGGGTGCCGTCGGCGAGAGCAGTGGCGGCGCGAACGATATCCTCGGCCGAGTGCGATCGGACTTCGAGCTGGCACGCGGGACAGATGACTCGTCCGACGCGCGCGAAGAGACGACGCAGACTCTCGTCGATCTCGGTCAGTGCGGCGACGGTCGTTTGTGAGGACGACCGCGCGCGTCGCACGTCGCTGCGAATGGCGATGGCAGGCGGGACGTGGGCGATGCGATCGGCATTCGGCCGCTCAATCCGTTCGAGGTACTGGCGCGCGGTCGCCGAAAAGCTCTCGATGTACCGCCGCTGCCCTTCGGCGAAGAGCGTGTCAAACGCCAAGCTACTCTTCCCCGAGCCGCTCACTCCCGACAACACAACAAGCTGCCCGAGCGGGATGTCGAGGTTGATCGCTTGAAGGTTGTGGACCCGCACGCCGCGCAGTTCGATGCAACGGGTGGAGGATGTTGGCGGTGATGGCCGGTTCAACAGCGAAGGCATGGCAACCGTTCTCAAATGTGCGTCGTGGGTTCACTGCGGCAAGAGCCAACAGCAGTGCCATCGCCTTTTTCAATTTAGGGTGCCACGGTCACGGAGCTTCGACGTGGCCGTGTATGGAAGGGAAGGCTGTTTCTCATTCTCACGGCCACGTCGAAACTCCGTGACCGTGGCACCCCATCTCACAGCCCCAACAAGGCGATGGCCCTACAACAGCGGTTTGACTCCCGCAGGAACCCCGTCTCTAATCCTGCCTTGGCTTGGACGATCTGAAAGTAGATCAGTCACTCCGTGACGGGAAGTTCGA
>JAYTQJ010000591.1:0-7290 GCA_043746775.1 Schlesneria sp. | reverse complement strand
CGTGAGATAGGGAAACAGCCTTCACGCCATCTCACGGCCACGTCGAAGCTCCGTGACCGTGGCACCCCAACTTGGAACAGGCAAGCCCATTCAGAGGTCGGAGGGAGTCGTGGGGAGACTCTTCGTCCGCCGCTTCGATGGAATCGGGTTTTGGAAGGCCGAGGCGCGCGAAGTCAATTGGTTCCAGAGCGACTTCACTTGCTCATCTTGGTTCCCGTTGCCGATCAAGAGATCCAGCGGCAATTCAGGGACGGGAATTTCGGCCAATCGGGACGTGTCTGGAGTCGCCGCCGCCACCGCGACCTGTTGGTCTTCCACGAATCCCAGTAGCTCACCCGTTTCCGAGTCCCACCGTGCGACTCGTCCTTGCCAGTCACCACTGAACAGCGAACGGCCGTCGTGACCGAACGTCACGGCAGCAGTGGGCTGATTCCAATTCATGGACGTTTGCTCGGTCCAATCAGACGTTCTCCAGACAACGATGCGGCCCGCATCCGGCACGGCTGCCGTTCCAGTGGCAACGGCGAGTCGGCTGCCATCGGACGAGAACCGGAGAGAACTCACGGGGGCGGCTTCGCGAGTGAGGTCTCGGGCAACGCTGAGTGACCCGGCCTGCCAGAGTCTCACGACACCTGCTTGATCGCCGCTGGCGACGCAGCTTGTGTCTGGAGACACGGCGACGGAATTGATCGGACTCTCCGAACCTTGCCACGCCTTTTGCTCGGTGAACTCGGGGGCGTCCCAGATTCGGACGACTCCATCGCGGCTACCGGTGACGAAGGACGCTCCATTCTCGGCGAACGTGGCGGTGATGATGTGCAGCGGTGTCAGGTCGATCGCACGCTCCTGTTGTCGGTCAACAACCCATTGCCGCGTTGTACCGATGAACACGACGAACCGTTGGTTGGCGGATGAGATCGCCAGTTCTCCGGTTGCGGTTCGAGATGGCAATCGCGCGGCGCGAGCAGTTGGCAAATCGAGAGGCTCCGTTGGCTCGGGTGACCCCGCCGTGGGAACTGAGGACTCCAGCACGCCGCCCCCTTCAAACGGCAAGTGTCCGGGAATTGGTTTCGGCAATGAAGTCGTTGGCTGAGCCACCAACCACGTCGGTTGAAACGGCAGGCAGAGAGCCAAGCCGCAACAGGCGACTCGTCCCACTCGACTCAGATCTTGGCGACGCGGTCCGCGCATGATCCACGTCAGTCTTTGCCTCAAGAAGGGCAACTGTCCCATCCCCGTACCCAGCGGAGGAACCTGCCAACGTCGCTCGGCCATGAAGTCGATCGTTTCGAGAATGGCCTCGGCATAACGGCGAGGCGGAGCGGCTCCGCGCGTGACCACCCACGCATCGCAGCATTCTTCTTCCGCCGCTTCGATGGCATGGCGTGCCCACCACACGACGGGATGCCACCAGAACAGGCCCGTCGCAAACAGCGTGAGGAACCGCACCCAATGGTCGCCCCGTTGAAAATGAGCGAGTTCGTGGGCGAGTAACGTCTCACGCGCGGTGGCGTCCAATCGTTCGAGCAACGCTGTCGGGAAGATCAGCCGCGTCGAACGACCGGTGGACCACAACATGGGCGACAAGACTCCTGGCATCGACCAGACGAGCGGAACCTTGGAGCAGCCGCAGCGTGCGGCGAGTCGTTGGAGCTGCTCTTGAATATCGCGCGGTGCGGCCGTGCCGTGGCGCATGGCCTGCTGAAACCGCAGGCATCTCAAGGTTTGGACGAGGAACCACGCCACTGTTCCGGCTCCCCACACTCCGAGTAATCCAGCTAGGACCGCTCGTGATCCAGATTCACTTTTCAACCCAGCGAGAGCCGAACGCAGCCAAACCTGATACCAGGACGGTGATCGTGTTTGAACGGTGGGGAGCGACCTCGGGCGTGCTCGGCCCGCCACGTTCTGGGCATCCGACGGATCGCTGGGACCGATCACGGACGGGAGTCGCGTTGGAGCGTCTGCCAAACTCAACTCGATCATCGAACCGATTGACGCCACCGGGCGCGAGACCCATTCACGCTCGATCAACGGCACGCGGCAGATCGGCGGAGCAAGCAGCTTCACCAGCACGAGCAGCCACAACAGGTGCGTCAGTGCGGGGCGACGCAAACTCCACGAAACGATGGTGACGACCAGCGCCAGGGCGGTCACAATCGCGGCATTGAACAAGGCGGCTTCGACGAGAGGATGCACAAACACCTCCAAACCGAATCGAACCGGAGCTGGAAAACAGACTTCAGCGACACCAACCCGAAGCGTCAGCGAGGGGGTTCTGGGTAGAGGTCGTTCAACCGTCGGAGCTTTGGTCCAACTCGGCCAACAAGTCGCGCAGCGAATCACGCTCTTCGGGGCTGAGTTGAATCTTCACGAGATGCGTGAGTAACGGCGCGAGCGAGCCTTCACACAGCTTGTCTGCGGTGGACTGCAAACGGCGGCCGATCAGCTCCTCACGATTGACCTTCGATTCAAACTCGTGCGGCCACGGCTTGCGGTCGCGCTTGATGAACTTCTTGTTTTCGAGCCGCTCCAGCAGCTTTTGAACGGTGGCGTAATGTGCCCCGCTCCCGCCGGGATAGACCGTGTCGGTCAGGAATCGGACGGTGCAACTGCCGTGTTCCCACAACACGTTCAGCACCGCGAGTTCCGCGTCGGTGATGTCTTGGGGGGTGCGAGCCATGATCAATCTCTCCTGAAGGATGCTGCAGACGTTGAGCCAACAATCGAATGAGGACGGACCGAAAAACAATTTGAAGATGCGTCCGCCAAAAGTAGACTTCATCGCTCCGCGTGAAGAGAGCCGAGCGCGGAATGACGCTGTTTCCCGCGTCTCCGGGGCGCTGGTGACTCGGCTGACTTCACGCGGAGCGATGAAGGCTACTTTTGGCGGTCACGTCTTTGAACGGAACCATGCTTACGTCATCGAAGTATTGATTCGAGAACCTAAGACGCAGCGTCTTCGATGTCAATCCTCTACTTGTGTGGCTTTCCCGTTGGGTGACGGCTGCTGGAACGAGCGATATACTCCCGCCCACTTTGAATGGTCGCGGCGAGCCTACTGCTCGCGCGACCGGACTCTTTCGGCGACTTCGCAATAGGATGACACGACATGGCTTTGGAGATTGCTCCGGGGAAAACTCGGATCGGCTGGATTGGCACGGGGGTGATGGGGTCGAGCATGGTCAGTCACTTGATGGCTGCGGGGTACTTGGCCACGGTGTTCACTCGCTCGAAGGCAAAGGCCGAAGAGTTAATCGATCGCGGAGCGAAGTGGGCAGAGACACCCAAGGCCGTCGCCGAGCAATCGGATGTCATCTTCTCGATCGTCGGTTTTCCCCGTGATGTCCGCGAAGTGCTGCTCGGCACGACCGGTGCCTTGGCGGGGTCGAAGCCCGGCAACGTGCTGGTTGACATGACCACGAGCGAGCCATCGCTGGCCGTCGAGATTCATGCCGCTGCGAAAACAAAAGACGTGCATTCGGTCGATGCCCCCGTGTCCGGCGGCGACATCGGTGCAAAGAACGCGACGCTTTCGATCATGATCGGTGGCGAGAAGTCTGTGGTCGAAGCTCTCCAACCGCTGTTCGCGGCGATGGGCAAGACGATCGTTCATCAAGGCGGTCCCGGCGCGGGGCAGCACACCAAGATGGCCAATCAAATCTTGATCGCGACCAACATGATCGGCGTCTGTGAATCGCTGCTGTACGGCTACAAGGCGGGACTCGACCTGCCGACGATGCTTCAGTCTGTCGGGCCAGGCGCGGCCGGAAGCTGGTCGCTGAACAACCTTGGCCCGCGCATCATGGCCAATAACTTCGACCCCGGTTTCTTCGTCGAGCACTTCATCAAAGACATGGGCATCGCGCTGTCAGAGGCTCGCCGCATGGGCCTCTGCCTCCCTGGCTTGGCCTTGGGCGAACAGCTCTATCAATCCGTGAAGGCCAAGGGCTGGGGAAGGAATGGGACTCACGCCCTGATGCTCGCACTGTCCGAGATGGCAAACGTCGATTGGCGGAATCGGAAGTGAGTACACTCACCTTGGAAGTCTAAGCCGAGATGACACATCAAACAGCAAGCCTTTCGAGTTTCGATGAGTACTTGTTGTTGAACTATCTCTCTGACACTGAAAAGGCGGAGCAGATTGAAGACCGTTCAAAACGACTCGCGAGGTATCCCTATAGTGTCATTTTGACGTTGGCATTCCCTGAAGTGGATTTTGCAAATCGCTGGTGTTGGCAAAACTTTGGCCCCGAAGATGGCGAGTGCCATCAGTATGCCTCAGAGTATCCGGCATGCTCCATCAAAGGGTCTCATCATCATCTTGGTTCTTGGATGTCATACTGGATTGAAAAGACTGAATACAATTTCGGATTCAATGAGTGGTGTTTTCGAGATGCTGCTGACAGAGATAGTTTTCTAAAGCAAGTTCCGTTGATTCATTGGGGCGAAAACTTCCCCAAGACAATTGGTTAAACGTAGGGTGGGCAATGCCCACCATGATTGATATCGAAATGGAAACGGTGGGCGGTGCCCACCCTACTTGGGAAAAGAAACGCAATGACACGCAAGGGCGAGCAGTTTGCAGGTTTGACGGTGGCGATTGTCACTCCGTTTAAGGACGGGAATGTGGACGAGGCCGCTCTCCGGAAGACGGTCGATTGGCATGTGGCTCAGGGGACGAATGGTCTCTGCCCGGTCGGCACGACGGGCGAATGCCCGACGCTTTCGACGGTCGAGCATGAGCGTGTAATCGCCGTGGTTTGTGAGCACGCGGCCGGTCGCATCAAGGTCATGGCGGGGACCGGCTCGAACAGCACCTCCGAGGCGATTGAGTTGACGCGTTTCGCCAAGGCGGTCGGAGCCGACGGCGCGATGATGGTCGCTCCGTACTACAACAAGCCGACCGGCGAAGGCTTTTATCAGCACTACCGCGCCGTTGCGGAAGCGGTCGATATTCCGATCATTCTCTACAACATCCCTGGTCGCACGGCGAAGAATATGGAACCGGAAGTCGTGGCTCGCATTGCCGAGATTCCCAACGTGGTCGCGATCAAGGAAGCAACCGGTTCGATGGATCAGGCGTCTCAAACTTTGGCGATGACCAATCTGACGGTCCTCTCGGGCGACGACAGCCTGACGCTGCCACTGCTTTCGATGGGCGGAAGCGGGATCGTGTCGGTCGTCGGCAACATCGTTCCGGGCGACATGCTGCAACTGTTGAAAGCTTGGAACGAGGGCAACATCGCCGAGGCTCAACGCTGGCACTTCAAGTTGTTCACGCTGTGCCGCGACATGCTCGGTATCGCGACGAATCCGATCCCCGTCAAAGTGGCGATGCAGTTGCTCGGCCGAGACACCGGCGATCTGCGGTTGCCGCTCACGCCGCTCTCGGAATCGGAAGAGGCGCGACTGAAGCAGACCCTCGCCGCGTATGGGCTGCTGTGAGCGGCGTTCGTAGACCTCGCGCGGTCTAGGCAGACACGAACTCGAAGCGTAAGGACCTGTCCAAGAACGACTCCACTGCTTGTCGCCTTTCGCTCCGCGAAAGGGCGTTCTTTCGCGGAGCGAAAGACGACATTGTTTTTGGACAAGTTCTAAGCGAGGAACGCCACACACCTCCTCCTCGTTTACACTTCTGGTTAGTGTGCCGTGCGAGTTGGCTTCGCCTTGATGATTCCACACTTTTCCCGCTCGTCGTAATTTCATTGCGAGCGTTCCGTTTGTTGGCTCCGTAAAGGAACAGGCTATGGTCTTCGGCTTCGGTAAGAAGAAGGACAACACCAGTAGTAGTCGTGCGGACGACGATGATGATGTCGATGACGGCGAGGATGTCGAACTCGTCAATTTTCAAGGAGCCGTGAACGGGAAGCCGGTGGACATGGCCGCCAATTCACGACTCGCCCAAGCCGCTCTCGTTCCGACCAAGGAGATGATCACCGATGGCTTGGAGCGTCGCGCTGAAATGATTCGGCTCGACGTGAAGGGCGAGCGGGCGCAGACGACCGTGTCGGTCGATGGAATGCCCTACGCGGGAAGCAAGATGCCCAAGCAGCAAGCCTTGGCGATCACTCAAATGGTCAAGCTGCTGGCGGGACTCGATCCCAAGTTGAGGGGCAAGCAACAGGTGGGCGGCGTTCGGGCCGAGCATCTCGGGATCAAGTACGAGTTGTCCATTGATGTCACGCCCCAACCAGAAGGTGCCGAGCGGTTGACGGTGCGCGTCCGAAACATGAAGCACCAGCTCGACACGCCAGCCGATCTCGGATTCAGCACCGCGTTGAAGGAGAAGGTTCGCGACCTGACCTCGCACCGTCATGGAATTATCGCCGTGTGCGGCCCGCCGGGTTCGGGGACGACGACGACGACCTACGCATTGCTACGCGGCGTCGATATGTACATGTTCTCGATCTATTCGATCGTTGATACGGGGACGCGCGAACTGATCAATGTGAAGAAGTTTGAGATCAATGAAGGAGACGACTACGAGACCTCGTGCATGCGCATGATGCGCGAAGAAGCGGACGTGATCTTCGTGCCACCGCTGAAAGATGCAGAATCGACGAAGCAATTCATGAGCGTCGCTGATCGCATCTGCATCGTCGCCGAAATGCCGGTCAAGGATACGGCCAGCGCCCTCGATCAACTGATCGAGTTTTCCGGTGATCGCCAAAAGGCGTCCGAAGTCATCGACGCCGTGTTCAGTCAAAAGTTGGTGCGACTGCTCTGCTCGAGTTGCCGCGAGGCGTTCCGTCCGAATCCGAAGTTGCTCGAAAAAGTGGGCCTGCCGTCAGATACCAAGACGCTCTATCGCAAAGGTGAGCCGATGGTTGATGAGAAAACCGGCGACGAAGACCCGCCATGCACGAAGTGCGACGGGACCGGCTACTTCGGCCGAGTCGCCATGCTGGAAGCCATTGTGATGTCCGATGCCACGCGGAAGTTGATCGCCGAAGGAGCCTCGGGCGATCAGATTAAGACGATCGCCCGCGCGGAAGGTTGCCTCACGTTTCACAAGGACGGGCTGCGACTCGTTGCCGAGGGCAAGACTTCCCTCGAAGAACTCCAGCGAGTCTTCAAAGGCTGAACCATTTCGTTGGAATTCGATCGCATCACGAACGCCCGACATCCGAACGATGCCGGGCGTTCTCTTTTGGGGGATGCCGCGATGACCAAGAATATTGAGGTGGCGAGACACTTCAGGGTGTTCATGGTCTCTCAAACCCAAGCCCCTTACTCTCAGAGGCTATCCGGAAAGAAGCAGCTAGTTTTCAGGGTGCCACGGTCACG
>JAYTQJ010000590.1:0-7304 GCA_043746775.1 Schlesneria sp. | reverse complement strand
TAGCTGAATTCGTGAGAATTCAGCCGGCTTTGATGGTCGTCTGAAGTCTTACGACTTCAGCTACACCCCAAAGTGAGTGCCATTGGGCGTCAGCCCCCCGGTTCTTCCCAAGAGGACTTACGTCCAAGAACCAGGGGGCTTACGCCGCCCCGTTCAGATGTCTCATCGCTGACCGTGCGAGGTATCACTTTGTTAGCCGGACTTCCCACCAAGAGGGGCGGACGAACCCACCAAGAGAAGTCTGGCTTTCAGAAAAGTCGGACTACGAGTTCACGCCGGACTACAAGAGGCTTGATTGGATGAGGCTCGTGCCACGCTTATACTGCCCGCCGATCTGACGGAGCCTTTGCTTGGGCCACGTCACCACGGACTGAGTCACGGTACGTCTCCCTCGCGGCGAGATTGGTATGGCAGCACCTCCCGTCGTCAATTCGTTTTGGCAACACCTTGCCCAGAGCGGGCTGCTCGCAGTGCGAGAAGTCACGGCGCTGTCGCGCGAGTTGGCTGTGCAGGGCGTGAAGTCCGACGGAGACGCGGCGCGCCTCTTGATCGAACGAGGCGTGATCACTCAGTTCCAATCCGAGTGGCTGCTCGAAGGTCGATCGCGCGGGCTGATTTTCGACGAATTCAAACTGCTGGACTTGCTCGGCGTGGGCGGCATGGGTTGGGTCTATCAGGCCGAGAACACGAAGTCGAAAGAGATCGTTGCCCTCAAGGTGTTGCTCGAACAGTTCAAGCACGATCGCGGGATGCTCGCGCGGTTTCAGCAAGAGGCGCGGGCCGGTCTGCGGCTGAACCATCCCAACGTTGTCCGCACGCATCGACTCGGTTCGGCCGGTGGCTCGCACTACGTCATCATGGACTTGGTGGAAGGGCCGAGCCTGCTGGAAGTGTTGCTGCGAAAGAAGCGACTGAAGTGGGGCCAGGCCTGCGATTTTGCGCGGCAAGCCCTGCTGGGACTGCACCACGCACACGAGGCCGGTCTCGTGCATCGCGATGTCAAACCGCAGAACCTGCTGATCGAACGCGATGGCACCGTGAAATTGCTCGATTTCGGACTCGCCATGATTCGCGAGGGCGAGACGGGCGAAGAGTTCTCGATGGCGATGATCTTCGGCCACGAGTGCGTCGGGACGGCGGCATACATGTCTCCCGAACAGGCGGAAGACAGTCTCTCAGTCGATGGCCGCTCCGATATCTATGGCCTCGGTTGCACGCTGTTCGCGGCGTTAACCGGCGACACTCCGTTCGCGGAACGGAGCGTCACCGATGTCCAGAAGGCGCACCGCGCGAAGGCTCCGCGCAACGTGCGCGATCTCGCGCCGTCCGTTCCCGAGGGCGTGGCCAAAGTCGTGATGAAGATGCTGGCCAAGGATCGCAACGATCGTTATGCCACGGCGGGCGAGGCGGCAGCGGCACTGGTCGAATGGTCGCAGCCCGCTCCCATTGAGTTCGACTTCGACAAGATTCTGAATGAACGCAAGAAACAGGCTCGCGACAAACTGGCCGAGTACCTCAAGAGCCGTGCAAAGATTTCGGGGGTGGGAGGCTCGACCGCGCGACCGTCCGCGATCAGTTCCGTGGTGAAGCTCTCGGCGGGCAAGTTCACCCGGTTTAACGCGAAGGGCGATCCGATCCCCGACACCGCGTCGCATGATTCGGGATCGCACAGCGTGTCGTCATCGCAGTTGGAGCAGATGTCTCGCGCGGGAACTCACAGCCATCGCGACATCTCGCAAATCGAAGCGTCCGGCGCGGTCCTCGTCCCCATCAGTGGCGACCGCTTCCGTCCACTGACGCAGAACCGCGTGACCATCGGCCGCAACGACGACTGCACGATTCAACTGACCGACCCGTCGATCTCCGGTCGTCACTGCGAGATTCATTTCGATGGCACACGCTGGTGGATCACCGACCTCGGCAGCCGCAACGGAACCCGCGTCAACGGTACTCCGATCAAGCAACGCCCCCTCAAACCCGGTGACGAAATCACCATCGGTAGCCACCTCACCTACCGCCTCGATTGCGCCGACACTGCCCCCAAACAAGCGGACCTTCTCACCAAACGCCGCCTCCAAATCGTCTTCACGATTGCGGCTGTTACGGCCACCCTCTTCCTCGTCTGGTGGTTGACACGGTGACGGTGATCGAAGGCCACAGGTCACGCCTGCGGGACATCATTCCTCAACCGCATCAAGAAACCCTGGCTCATCCGTTTTTGAGGGGAGTCCTCACTGGAGAGCAAGTGACGATGTTCCAAGTCTTCATCCTGAAGGGATGTCAGCGATTGGCCGGGGGTTGAGCGAAGCGACACCCCCGGAAGAGGCTGGACAAAGGAGTGTTGCATCCTGAAGGGATGCCAGCCTCGTGGAATTGGGAGACATTCTGAGCTGGCCAGCATCCCTTCAGGATGCAAATCCCCGACGTTGGCTTCGCACCGGGGTGTCGCAGACGCTCCCCCCCCAGCTAATCGCTCACATCCCTTCAGGATGAAAACGACGGACTGCATACCGCTCATTGGACTTCCCCCAAATAGTCGGATGAACCGTAAAACAGCGTGACCTTCACCGCCGAATACATCCTGCGTTGGGTCGATGATGCTCAGGATCAACACGGCTGGCACTACCCACACTCGGCACTGGGGATCATCGACCTCGTGTCCATCTCTCCCTACTGGATCGGCTTTTTTCTGCCGATCGAATGGCTGCATCTCGTACGCACATTCCGAGTGTTTCGGCTACTCAAGTTCTTTCGATACTCGCGCTCTCTGCAACTTGTCGCCCTCGGCTTTTATCGAGCAGTCCCCGCGCTCCGGCCGCTCTGTTTCTCAATGACGGTGATCGGCCTGTTCTGCACCGTGGCCGTCTTTGAAACCGAACACCCCGCCCAGCCCGACAAGTTCGGAAACCTGTTTGACGCGGCCTACTTCACGATGGTCACTGTCGCCACCGTGGGCTATGGCGATCTCTGCCCCGTCACGCCGCTGGGGCGAATCATCGTCATGTTCACCTTCGTCTCCGGCCTCGCGCTGTTTGCGGGGATCCTCGGTGTACTCGGCTCCAGCTTCTTCAAAGTCAGGGAAGAAGAGCTCGACCCCAATATCGACCCTCTCGAAGAGTTCCGCAAAGAACGGGAACGGCAACTCGTGCGCTGGCCCGATCCAAAACCCGAGGGAACTCGCCCCCAAACGTGACTGCGCAGACGCATCCCAAGAAATCGTCGCGCGGCAGGTGCGTATCAGGAAGCTCGGCGATGGGATCTGGAGACAGAGCCAGCGCACGAGTACGACTCAGTTCTTGTATTCATGGAAGGCGCTGACCAGTGCAGTAAATGAGGTGGGCTGGTATTTCTTGAAGCCTTCTTCATCGACGAAGACAAAATCGAACCGCGTATCGGCCTGCGCCTGATTGATGTCGTCGCACCATTGTTTCAGGCGTGCCATCTTGAGAGGCACGTCGAGGTCTTCCAGTCCCTTGGTTTCCACGATGTAGACCTGCCCGGTGCTGACCTTCACGAAGAAGTCGGGGTAGTAGTTTGAAATGTCGCCATCGGCGTTGACGTAGTCGAGTTTGAAGCCGATGGCAAAATAGTTCTTGGCGTAGGACACGATTTCGTCGTCGCAACCGTCCAGAAACGCGGCGAACTCCAGTTCAAAATGGCTGTCGCCGATGATGCGGTTGAACACGCATCGCTTGGGAACCATGAACGCCTGATCTTTGACGACGAACGGCCGTGTGTTGCGCAGCTTGATGTGATCGCGAATCTCGGCATTGCCCTTGTCCTGCACGGTGAGGGCATTGATCGCCTTCTTGAAGCCTTCGATGATCGTCTTGGTGGCTTGCAGCTCGGACAGGTTGCGCAGCGTGTTTGGGTCTTCCAGATCAATCGGCTTGTCAAAGAGATCGTCCTGCACGAACGCCTTGACCTTCGGATACAGCACGTCGTAACCGCTGACCAACCGCAAGTCTTTCATGATGGTCTGTGCGAAGTATCCGATGACGCTGCGATAGTCGGCGATGCCCGCGCCGTCCAAGACCGTCGTGTGGGTGACGGCCCCCGTCGTGATGTCCTTGAAGACAATTTCACGCTGCTGTTCTGCGGTGAACTGCTGATAGGGCACTTTGGAGTGACCGAAGGACGCGGAATTCAACTGATTCAAGTTCTTGTACTCCCGGTAGACGCGGGCCGTCATCAGGGGAATCTCGATGTCGAGCGTGTCGAGATCCTTCTTGGTGTTTTCCCTGTCAACTTCGACCACGATGGGCGTCTTCGGGCCGGTTCCTTCTCCCATCGGCTTGCGTTCCAGCACGACACCTTCGGCTTGGATGGATTCCACGAAGTCCATGAAGGCGTCGGTGCCGACCACGCTCACATATTCGGTGACGCTGCCCGGATACATCTTGCGCAGGCCGCGACCGAGCGTTTGCTCGGGCAGGATGTTGCTCTTGGCGGCATAGGGCCGCAGCCCGACGATGGTCGTCACGTTGCGCACGTCCCAGCCCTCTTTGAGCATCATCACCGAGACGATGGCTTTGTACGGGTTGTCTCGGGCGTCGATGTCATTCGCCAATTTGCGGAGTGCATCCAGTTCTTCCTTGTTCTTGCCGCTCGACGCCTCGGAAATTTTCGCCGTTGCTCTTGGTGTGAATCACCAGCACCGCGTCTTTCAGGTCCGGGTACGTTCCCTCCAGATACGCGGCGACATCGTCGCAGTTCTTGGTGTCGTCGGTCATGACGAACAGGATCGCCTTCTTGTCGAGCTTCTCGTGCTCGACGTAAGTCTTGCGCCATTCGATCACGCCCAGGTTCAGATAGTCCGCGTACTTTTCCGTGTACTTCGCGCTTTGGCGTTCTTGCAGCTTGGCCCGACTGGCCTGGTCCGGCAGCACCGGATGCTTGACGACGTTTTGCGAGATCGCCTCCACCAGCGGGTAATCGGAAATCGTCTGCACGAAGATCGCCCCGTTGTTGTGCTTGGGCGTTGCCGTCACATCGAGTTGCAGCGACAGCGCGGCGTCCTTCTGCAAGAGTCGGTGGTGAATGTCTTGGATGGATTTGAACCACGCCAGCTTGGGGTCGTGAATGTGATGGGCTTCATCGTTCAGAATCGCCAACTCTTCGATGTCGCGCACGATCATGCCGAGGTCCACCTTGCTGTCGGTGGTGCCTCCCGTCGGACGCGGTCCCAAGAAATAGTCCATCGTGTCTTCGTCGTCCGCGGACGGGATCGACTCGTTGCCCGCGTACACGCGATGGATGTTCGTGAGGAAGATGTTTCCCGTCTTGCGCACGACGCGGACTTCGTCCTGAACGTGCAGCGTCAGTTGAAAATCATTGCGCCAGTCGCGCCCTTCAAAGCCGTTGTCTGGCAGAACGGGATCGTGGAAGAAGATCCGCAGTCCCTGAAAGTCCTTGTAAATTCGATCCAGCACAATGATGTTCGGAGCGATGACGAGGAAGTTCCGGGCCAACGTCGAATCCGGCTCGTACAACTTGTGGAAGAAGCTCCATGCCAGCACGAGGCTCAGCACTTTCGTCTTGCCGGACCCGGTGGCCATCTTCACGACGAATCTTCGCCATGTCTCGTCGAACATCCCGGTCGAGACAGCGCCGGAACTGTCGAACCGCATCAGGTCGTATTTGTCCTTCGCACCGACCACGTCGTAGAGATAGACGACAGTCTCCAGCGCCTCGCGCTGGGCAAAGTAATACTGGAACTCCACAGTCATCCCGTCGGCCTTGGACAGGAGATGCTGCTCGGCAAACCACCATCGGAGCAAACTTCGGCTGGTCTCGGTCGCACCGGCGTAACCGTCATTGCGCCATTTCTGGACTTCCTTGCGGAGCGTCGGGACAAGTGGCGGCAGCAGCTTCTCGAAGCTCGTCGTCCGCAGCGCTTCATCGGCAGGGAACCAGCGGATGTCCGGATCGAGAATCACGTGCGGGTCGTCGGGAAAGTTGGGATGCAGGGCCATTACTTCTTTCCTCCAAGTCGCTTGACGCCGATGTCATCGACCAGCAGCTTCATTTGTTGAATCGCGATCTGGTTCAATTTCTTCAAGCGCGCCGCTTGCGACAAACTCTCGCTGATGAACAGCGCGTTGAGGTTTTCCAGATTCGACAGGCAGACAAGCTGAGCGGCATTGGCTTCGTCGCGGATGTTGCCTTTCAGGTCGGGATGCTCGTCGCGCCACTGTTTGGCGGTCTTTCCGAACAGAGCCATGTTCAGCACGTCTGCTTCGTTCGCGTAGATGAAGCCGGCCTGCGTTTTGGTCAGTTCTGGCGGGATCAGGTTGGATTTGATCGCGTCGGTGTGAATGCGGTAATTGATCTTCGTCAGATTCCGTTTGATGTCCCAGCCAAGCTGCTTCTGCTCATCTTCCTTCAGTCGTTGAAACTCTTTGATGAGGTACAGCTTGAACTCGGCGGAAATCCACGAGGCGAACTCGAAGGCGATGTCCTTGTGAGCGAACGTGCCGCCATTTCGACCGGACCTGGAGACCAATCCGACCGCACCCGTTGTGTCGATCCATTTCAATGGAGAAAGCACAAAATGATTGGATCCGGCCTCATTTCTAAACTGGTCGAATTCGACCAGTTTGAAATCCGGGTTGTTCAGTTTCTCCCAAAGCCCAAGAAACTCGATCGTGCTGCGGGATCGAAGCCAGTTTTTGACGATGTCTGCGGGTGCATCAGGGTTTCGATATCGGGCGATGTCCGTCATGGAGATGTAATCTCCTTGATCCTTCGAGATGATGACAACCTCCCGGCCCTGAACATCAATCTTTGCAGCCATTCGCTCTGCCTCCTCAAATCCCTCGAATTCGAGGGAATTAGAATTCACTCCGTGTCGAATTCTAAACCCGTCGAATTCGACGGGTTTAGAATTTCCGCTCACTCAGCCATTCTTCCCGCCCACCGCGACATCCACGATCGTCATCGTGTCGTTGCCGAAGATGTCCACGACTTTCACGGCGATCTTCACGCGCTTCTTGTCCTTGTCGACTTCGCGTGATGCGCTGGTCAGTTCCAACGACCTGTCTTTCTTCGTCCGAAACGACTGCCATTCGTTTTCGAAGATGAAGTCGCCGGTCCAGACTTCTTCCCATTCTTCCAGCCGTTTCTGCGCCGGCGACATGCCCGGCAATTCGCCTTGAGCCGACGGGTTGATTTCCTTGCGGACGCGGATGACTTCGCGTTTGTTCTCGAAGTCGAAATCGACCGACCAGTAGTCGATCCAGTCGGTCCAGCTCTTCGTCAACACGTCACGAGTCACGATCCCTTTGGTGTCCTTCGAGATTTTG
>JAYTQJ010000589.1:0-7326 GCA_043746775.1 Schlesneria sp. | reverse complement strand
TTGCCCGTGTTCTCTTGCAGGTTCGGGCAAGCGAGACGCTTACCCTACGGGCTACCTCACCCCGTTGCTGGACGCGACCATGACGCGCTGCCACGGCGGCGTTATACCTCACGCGACTTCCTTGTCCTTCGTCAGGCGGAGCCAGCCGTTGTTCGGTCGCTCCGCCGACCGGAGATTCCTGCTCCCTTCTATTTCGGAGTCCGCCATGACCACCGCAGCAAGTTCACTCGAAGTGTTGGTTCAGGTTCCCAACGAAATCGAAGCGACGCTGATCGCAAATGACTTGGAGTCTGAAGGGATCACATCGGTGCTGACGGGAATCAACACTGCGGCGTTCCAAGCGGAAGCGCCGGGCATGGTGAGCGTCATGGTCCGACACGCAGACTTGGACCGCGCACGTCAAATCATGCTGACCGTTCAGCAACGTGCGACCAACACAGACTGGGAGCACGTCGATGTCGGTGCCCCCGAGTCGTGATCGTGCCTGAGCACGAAGACCGGCTTAGAACCTGTCCAAGAATGACTCCGCCGTTTGTCGCCTTTCGCTCCGCGAAAGGGCGTTCTTTCGCCGAGCGAAAGGCGACATTGTTTTTGGACGGGTTCTTAGCTTTGTCCGCCGGACTTCAACCGCTCTCCCCCCTTTTGCGCTTGGCACTGATCACTTTCCACTTTTTACTCGCTTGTTCCCTCGCACCACGGCCTCACCCTCATGAACATCACACCGCCGAGTACCTCCAGCCGCGAGCTGCACTTCGAGAACGGCACCGCTCTTGGGATCAGCAACCGCTGGCACCGGGGTCAGTACTGCTCGATCATCACCAGCGCTGGGATCGTCGGCTGTGGCATCTACGACCTGAAGACGCCGGCCGAATTCGGCCAAGCGATCGCCATCTGTAAGGGGACTCCCGCGCAGCCGTTGGCCGAGCCGGAAGACCTGTTCGACTCGAAGATCGTCGGCTGCACACCGAAGGCCGAATCCTTCGGCATCCGCCTCGGCATGACCGGCCGCGAGGCAGTCGAGTTGATGCTGCTGGCCGGTCGGCAACTCACGGAGCTGTGATGGCAGGATGTCACGTAGGGGGTGGTATCGGTTGTGCGACCGTGGCTGGAGCCGAATTGGGCGAATGCCAAGGGATTCTAGGACGACACAGCAGACCGAGGCATCGCGGAGATGTTTCTGCCCGGCCGTCCCACTGACGCTCCGTTGACTGTGGCAACCGGATTGGTACTGCGGACGCTATCTTCGGTGGATGTGTTCCAATTGACATCACCAGATTTCAAAGCCTGCCCGTTCTTTCGAGACACCTCCGCACATTGCGATTGGCGGCTTACGAAAATGTTGATGATGCCTGTTCTTAGTGCTCGTCCATGCCGCCGCAATCCGATTGATAGCCGCGCCTCGGCAATTCATGGAAGAGTTTCAGCGGCTCATGGAAGATCCGCTCCCTGTGCGATCATGGATGATCCGTTTCTTTCAACAAGGATGGATCCGCAATGTTCTGGTTCACTTCTCGTGCCATTGTTCTTGGCTTGCTTCTTCTCTCCATTGGATGCTCGCACAACCACCGTCGAACGTGCTGTGGCCAGACGTACACCCTGCCGTCGATATCAACGGCCGATGCAAGTCGTTTCGGGAACTCACCTCTTCCCCCTAGTGAGTTGAACAGCAACACCACCTATCGGAACCTGCCTTTGGCTGCCATACCGCCTATTCCCGGTAGTTCGGAATGACAGCCAGGCTGAAGTGCCTGCCCCCTGACTGCTGGTTTACCGTGAGCTGTTGTTCCCACGAGCGACCGGCTTCTGGGGGTTGAGGAGTTCCGTGTCCTTCAACCCTGCGCTCGGGCGGACGGCACCGCCGACTCCGAGGAGTTCCGGGTTGCGAGCCACTTTGTCGCTGAACTCGCGCATGTCGCGCAGGACCGGCTCGATGTTTCTGAGCAGCACGGCCAGCGACTGTGAGGAACGGTCGAGGTTGTCGTACAGCGACGGGTCGGAGGCAAATTTTTGGAGTGAGCCGTCCTTGGTGTTGACCAGCTTGGCGAAGCGGTTCATTTCTCCAAGTAGTTGGTCGAGGTTGGTCAGGCTGCTGTCGAGCTTGGCCACCATCTGATCGCCGCGTTTGCCGATCGGCTCGGTGACTTGAGTCAGATTCACCAGGTTCTTGTTCACGCTATCGAGGACTTGGCGCGACGAGGCGACGGCGTTGCGGGTCTCGGCGATGGTTCGCTGCGTTTCGTTGACGAGCTTCGGCATGGCGGTCAGCGTCTCTTGCAGAGCCTGTTGTGCCGCAGGATCACCGATGATCTTGTTGGCCGACGCCAGCATCTCGTTCGCGTGCTTCATGGTCGTTGTGAATTGATGGAGTGACTCAGCGGCACGCTCGACGACCTGCCCGAGATTCCCGCGATTGGTCTCCATCAGGCCATTGACGTTCTTCGCGACGAGCTGCCATTCGCGCGTGGTCTCACCCAACGCGGTGAGGACTTCGACCGCTCGCCCCTCCATGCGCTGAACCATCTCCAGCGGATCGACGGCAAGTTGGCCCTCAAAACGCCCGCCCGGCTTGAGGACTTCGCGCTCGCGGCCCGGCGTGATCTCGACGACGGTCTCACCCAGAATCGAACGAATGATGATCGCCTTGCTATCGACGGGGACACGAATCTCTTCCCGTATTTCGACGGTCGCCACGACCCCGCCGCGTTTCTCATCGAGTTGCACCGCGCGCACCGTCCCCACGGTGAGACCGGTCAGCGTAACAGGCGCGGTTGGATACAGGCCCGATCCAGAATCGAAGTGGATCGCCAGTGCATACCGCTTCTGCGCGAACTGCTTCAGATCACCAAACTGCACGACCAACCAACCGCCGATCCCCAGTGAGACCAACACCAGCAATCCGACACGAAATTGAAGCTGACGTTCCGTTGCCATGTCGTCGTCCTTTTGAGCCTTGGCGAGCCGGGCGGCGTCAGCCCAATGGCACTCACTTTGTCCAATTCATCAAGTAACCCGCAGCGTCAGCGAGGGAGTTCTTCGAGTTTCACTGCGTGTTTGACTCCCTCGCTGACGCTGCGGGTTACTAAGTGAGTGCCGTTGGGCTGACGCTGCCCGGCTCACCCACGACCTCTCATTGAACGCTTGAGTGCCCCTCACGCCGCCGCCATCTCCTTCAACCGCGCCCCTGCCTCCCCGCGCACGAAGCAGCCGACGCGCGGGTCTTCGCTGACGAAGGCTTCGTCGGGCGTCCCTTCAAAAATCAGTTGAGGCATCCCCGGAGCAACTCGCGCCAACGGGTAGAGCATCAAAACACGATCGGCCACGCGGCGGACGGTTTGCATGTCGTGCGTGACGACGACGCTGGTGACGTTGCGCCGCGATTGCGTTTGCAGGATCAGCTCGTTGATGACATCGCTCATGACCGGATCGAGGCCCGTCGTCGGTTCGTCGTAGAAGATCACGTCGGGGGACATCGCCAGCGCGCGAGCCAGTCCGACCCGCTTCTTCATCCCGCCCGACAGGTCCGCCGGCCGCTTCTCGGCGACGTTCGCGGCGAGGCCCACTTCACGCAGTCGTTCGAGGACGATCTCACGAATCTCGGGTTCCTTGAGGTCCGTGTTCTCACGCAAACCGAAGCAGATGTTTTCGTACACGTTCATGCTGTCGAAGAGAGCCGCGCCCTGAAATAGGTAGCCGAACCGCAGCCGGTCGCGACGCAGTTCGCTTGAAGACCGCCCGCGTACCGGACGCCCCTCCCACAACACCTCGCCCTGCGTCGGATCGAGCAACCCGGCGAGCAGCTTCGTCGTGACACTCTTGCCGCACCCGCTCTCGCCGATCAGCGCAAGCGTCTCGCCGCGCTGAACCTTCACCGTCACCTCGCGCAGCACTGCCTGAGTCCCAAAACTTTGGCTGATCCGCCGCAGTTCGAGCACGGGTGAGTCTGACGGCAGAGGTTTGGATGCAACTGGTTTCATGATCGCAGCGTGAAGGAATGAAATTCAAAAGACTCGTTTCACGGCCACCCCACCCGGCTTGCCCCGGTGGCTCGCGGGTCTTTGCACTACTTCGAAAACCAATTGACACTAATCAGTAGTGCAAAGACCTGTTTCCACCGGGGCAAGCCCGGTGGGGAGGCGGTTAAACGAGTCACACCACCGTGATGCCGAGTGCCCACAGCAGTCGGTACAGGTTGTTCAAGGCGATCGACAGCAGCAGGTCCAACACCAAAATCGCGATGAACGAGTAGACGAACGAATCGGTGGCAGCGCGGCCGACGCCCTCGGCACCGGCTCCACAGTGGAAGCCGCGATGGCAGGCGATCACCGCGATGGCCGCTCCGAAGAACAGACTCTTCGAGACCCCCGCCACCACGTCGTATGCCGAAATGAACTGCTGCGAGTACAGCCAGAAAAAGTGATCGCTCACACCGAGGACCTGCACGCTGACGAACCAGCCACCGAACATCCCCACGCCGTCGGCCACGAGTGTCAGCGCGGGGATCAACAGAAAGCAGGCGAGGAATCGCGGGACAACCAAATAAGTCAGCGGGTCGGCCCCGAGAGCCTTTAACGCATCAATCTGTTCGGTGACGCGCATCGTCCCGATCTCAGCCGCCATCGCGCTGCCGACTCGACCCGCCAGCATCGTCGCCGCCAACACGGGGCCAAGCTCACGCACCAGTGACACGTTGATGATCGAACCGATCCGGCTCTCCAACCGGAACATCCTTAGCGTGTCATACGACTGCACGGCGAGAACCATTCCGATGAACAGCCCGGTCACAAAAATGACTGGCACGCTCTGCACGCCGATCTCGTACATGACCGGCCAGAGGACTCGCGCCCGAGGCCACCGCACGAACATCCCGCCCAGCATCCGCAGGAAAAACGTGACCAGATCGCCGATCGCTTCCACGAACTGAACGGCCACTCGACCCAACATGTGGATCGGTGTCGGATCGGCGGCGTTGGAAGTGAGAGCTGGCATCAAAAAACCTCGGCGCGAGGCAGTCAAAAACGAGACCATCGGGCGGCGATTCAATAGCCGATTCTGCCGATCTCGGCGAGATCAGTTCGTTCTGACATCGCGAGCTTGGGGCAAGACAAAATGATGGGGCGCAGAATGATGAAGACAGGATGGGAGAAACCACTTGATTCCCCTCTCCCAACTTTCGCCTCTGCTTGCTTTATCATTTTGTGAAACATCATTCTGTCTACGCTCCCAACCAACCGCGTCGAAGGTGTTTCATGCCCGAGATCCCCGTCTTCATTCTCGCTCTCCTCAATTCGCAGCCCACTTCATCAAGAAGAGGGACCGCGCGAATTGAGGGGAGCGCGAATGGAAGAGTGGACCGTATGTGTTCGCGCCGTCTCGCCATTCGCCGTCACGGTCGACTCTCGGCGACGGCGGTTGCTAGACTTCGGCCGCTGTTCAACTCTGACTGTGCGATCCCTGACAACAGGGTTCGCCTCCCTTCAACACAGGAGTTTGCTCCCGATGACTCGACTCGTTGCTCTGACCGGTTTGATGACCTGTGGTTTGCTGTGGAGTGCCTGCTCGGGAGAGGCGTTGGCTCAAGAGAAGCCCGCTCCGACCGATGCCGAAAAGGCCGCGATGGCCGAAGTCCGGAAGCTCGGTGGTCAGGTGATGGAATTGGCGCAGAACGACGCCCGGCTCGACGTGGCCTATCACTTGGCCGACGGCAAGATTGAGGATGCCGCTCTCGCGCCACTCAAGAACCTGCCGAAGCTGGCTCAGTTGAACGTGCGTGGCAAAGACATCACCGATGCCGGGCTGGTCCACCTCAAGGACGCGAAGGCTTTGGTCCGTCTGCATCTCGAACGAACCAAGATCACCGACGCGGGCCTCGAACAATTGAAGGGCCTCGAAAACTTGGAGTACCTCAACCTGTACGGCACCGCCGTGACCGATGCCGGACTGAAGCATCTCGAAGGTCTGAAGAAGCTCAAAAAAATCTATCTGTGGCAGACGACCGTCACCGATGCCGGCGTCGCCGCCCTCAAGGCCGCTGTCCCCGAGGTTCAAATTATCCGCGGCATCGACCCCCCGAAGCCCGCCGAAGTGAAGCCGGAGGAGAAGAAGCCCGAAGAAAAGAAGTAGGCGCGATATGGAGCTTGGTTGGACCAGCCGTCGCAATTGCCTTTCCAATCTGACTTGGACTTGAGTCTCGGATTGTGGCCGAGTTGCCGAGCAACTCGGCCATACCTCTTTCAAGAGGACTGGTTTTTCAGGAGGACTCGTTCGATGCAAACCACCGTGATGCTGACCATCAACGCTCCGGCCGAGGCGGTTTTCAAGCTGCTCACGGAACCGGATCAAGTCCGTCGCTGGATGCCGAGCATCGAATCGACCGAGACCATCTCAACACCGGACGACGGCAGCGTCGCGGGAACGCGCTTCCGTCAGCGCATCTGCAATGCGCACTCCGTATCTCTTCAAACCAAAGCCCGGTTCAGTACGTTTGAGGGAGTCATCTCCGAATTCGAGCCACCTCAACTCTTCGCCGTCCGTGTGGGGAACAATCTGTTCCTGATGGAGAGCCGTTACGAATTGACTCGCGGCCCAGACGACTCGACTGAGCTTCAATGCCACACCAGCGGTCGCGTCACCCACTGGCTGATGAAATGGTTCGGCAGACTGATGGACACGCTCCTGGCCAAAGCAATGCACCTCGGCCTTTCCCAACACTTGGAAGTCCTCAAACAAGTCGCCGAGAGAGACGCCGCAGCGTAGTCCAAGAGAGGCAAGTTTTAATTGTGTAAGGCAGAGTATGCGTTGCCCCAAACAGATGGCCTGTGATACCGCCAGATTTGTTAATGGTGTCCCATGACTGAATTGCCGATCCTCTCCCCCACCTCGTGCGATGGCTGCGGTCTCTGTTGCGTGGGGATTGGTTCGCCGGTGTTGCTCTATGCGTCGCGGCCGGGGTTTGGGGAACCGCATCCGTATCGACCGGTCGGGATGCCACAGGAGTTGGTCGAGGAGATCGACTCTCATTTCTCCGGGCTGACGCGCGGACAGGAACCGCAGAGACAGTGCCTTTGGTTTGATGCCGCCACGCGCCAGTGTCGGCACTACGAACTGCGGCCGCAGATTTGTCGCGAGTACGAACTCGCCGGGCCGTCGTGCCTGATCCGCCGCCAAGAGGCGATGGAGAACGGCGAAGACTTCCCCGCGCGAGCCGCCTTGGATGCAGTCGCGTCGAGTGGTGGCTAGAGTGCGTCGCCCTCACGACCCTCGCCACTTCCACTTCTTCATCCGCGCTCCGGCCTTGCCATCCGCGCTAGCCTAGATGCAAATCGACTA
>JAYTQJ010000588.1:0-7328 GCA_043746775.1 Schlesneria sp. | reverse complement strand
CTTTCCAGGAATTGCCACCCACTTCACAAACCACAAGCTTCTTCCCTTGAGTCACGTCCCAAATGACGCCCCGTCCGCCGCCAATTGTCAGCAGGCGTGGCCAATTCGACGACTTCAATTCACCAGCGGGCGGCTTGGGTTCCCAGCTCAGCGAACTCACTCCGTCTTGTTCTTTGATCAAATCTTTCAGGACGCGGTAACTCGACCCGTCCCAAATTTTCACGTTGCCATCGCCGCCGCCAGTGGCAATCCAGCGTCCGTCCGGAGACCAAGCAACACCACCGCTCAAGTCACGGCCACCCGCCGAGAGGTCGGCGATTGGCTCCAGCTTGATCGGGTTCCAAATCTTGAGTTTGCCGTCCTCGTCGAAGCTGGCGAACAGGCGTCCGTCCGGAGACCAACTTCCATCCTTGGCGAACATCCCCACTTTGGAGCGCAGCGATTTCCCGTTGACCGCGTCAATGATCAACAGATTTCCCAAGTTGGCCGCAGCGATCCAACGACCATCCGGAGACCAGCGCACGTTGCGGCCGGCTCCCCCTTCAAGGCTGTACGCAATCAGCTTGCGTCCGCTGACCGCGTCGTAGAGTGTGACGTTGTGGCCGTGATGCGATGTCACTGCTAGCGCTTGTCCGTCAGGGGACCAAGCCACATCCCACACAGCGCCGCTTTCGCCGAGCAACACGCGATCCAACGTGATCGTCGGCGGACTGGCCTCGGTGTCGATCCGCCAAATACGGATCGAATCGTCCCCTCCAGAAACGGTGACCGCGAACTGTCCGTCGGGACTGAGCGACAGTCCCGACACGAGTCCAAAATGCCCGGCCAACTCGATCGACCAACTGGCGAGGTCTTTGATTGGAGCGGGACTCCACACCATCGCGCGCGGACTGATCGGTGTGCCGGGTTTCGATTTGAACGTCTCCTTGGCGAGGGACACTTTCGGAGTGAGGGAAGCGATCGGCCGTTTGATCGTCGCGGTCTTGTTCGGAGTCAGACTGGCGACCGCACTCGCAGCGGGTTTCTTCGTTTCCGTGGTGCTCTTGTTATCGGGTGTGGTCGGGTTGTTCGACGTGGTGCTCGGAGCGACCGGTACCGGTTTGGGTGGCGGAGGTTCTTCGGTTTTCCCCAACAACTCCGCTTTCTCCGGGTCGTTCTTCCAGTTGAAGGTCTTGGCGAATTCGGCGGGGGTGTAGGTGCGTTGAGAGCCGTCGGGGAGCATGGCGACGTAGACGATTGGGTCGCTGGCGCCGGGGCTGCCGCAGTTGTGGGCGCAAACAGAAAACAACACAGGGCCGAGGCAGATCCAGGCCAGCGACGGTTCCACACGTCGGGGCCATCTGCAAAGCCTACTGACCCCGCCACCCGCCGTCTCTTCCGTGTCGTCCGTGTCCTATCACTTTGCCTAGGCTGCAGCTATGGCTTCGGCTGTGAGGTAGTGGCTGGCTCGGTGATGGGTTTCGCGGCGGAGACGGCGGGGTAGTCCTTGTCGTCGATGTGCAGTTCCACATCCGGCCGGGCTTGGCGGATGGCTTCGATTCCGGCGGGGGTGTATAGGCGTCGCGCGTCGGGGAACTCGGGGTGCGTGGACTTTTCGGGGAAGCTGAGGACCAGCCTCTTCAACTGCGGCAACTTGGACAACAGCTGCAGGTCGGCATCGGTCGGCGAACCTTGAGCGCCTTGCAATGTGATGTGTTCGAGTTTCGTGAACTGGGCCAGCGTGCGATACGTCGCCGAGGTGGTGGGAGAGTTCGAGTGAAACCCCATGGTATCCATTTTGAATTCAGTCAATTGTTCCCGTACCGGAAGTAACAGTTCGAGGGTTTCATCGTGTGTGGGCCCGAACAGGTCGAGCTGACGGAACTGCGGGAGTCCCGCAAGCACCGTTACTCCGGCGGCAGTCACCTGATCGGGCGAGCAACTGAGTCTATTTAGTCTTCGAAAATGACGACACGCCTCCAACGAGCGGTACGATGTCTCGGGGCGCTGAAAGATGTCGAGGAGCAAAATATCAGGGGCGCGTTCGGCCAGAATTTGCATCCCTTTGTCCGTGACGCTTGTGCCATTCAGCCAGAGTCCTTGCAGCGCTGACAACGGAGGCAAAGCGGTGAGTCCGTCATCGCTGATCTTCAGGCAATTCCCCAGACCAAGGTTCTCCAGAGAGGGCCAACGCGCCAGCAGAGGCCATAGGCGGTCGTCAACGGCGCTTTCCAAAGGACCCAACCCCTGCAAGGACCGTGACGGCCTCAATCGCTCAAGCCCCACACTCGTCAGGCCAGGCATTTGGATGGTCACGCTTTTGAGTTGCTGACACTCTCCCAAGAGGGGCATGCCAACTTCATTGATCGCATCTCCGGTCGCTTTCAAACCTATCACAATGATGGTCTCGACGGTGAAACGGCCCTCGGGAACGGTGCGCTGCGTCAATGACAACTCAACCAGACTCCCGTCCTCCCGTCGCAAGACGACCTGCAATTTCTCCACGTCCAGCCCCGCCAGCCACTCCGCCGCCTTGCGTTCGGCGGCGTAGTCGATGGGCAACTCGGCGGGAGCCGACGGTGTGGGATTCGTAGGATGGCCGCCCTCGGCCGTTTGCTTCGTATTGGGAAGCATGTCGGAGGGACGGCCGGGGGCGGCCATCCTACGGTCGTTGTCGGTGGAGATCTCGACCTTCGCGTCGCCGGGGACTTCGATTTTGGTCTTCGTGCCGTCTTTGTTTGTGATCGTGATGATGATCACGCCGAGCATGACCAGCGCGGCTGCTCCGCCTGCGGTGCGCAGCCACTTGCGGTTTGGGCCGCGCGGTGGGGCGACCTGCGACGAGGGCTGGGCCAAGGTAGCCGTCTCGCTCCGCGAGACGTGGCGCGCGGCGGGAGAAGCGTTCGGTGGTGCTTTCGCTGTATCGGAGCCGGGACGCTTGGGCGAGTCGATCTGCGTTCGCGCCTCCTGTCGCGGAGCGACAGGGCTACCTTGGGCAGAGCGACTTTGTCGCGTGAACGGCGCGAGGGCTTCGGCCAACTGATCGGCCGAGGCGAAGCGGTCCTTCGGCTCCTTCGCCATCAGCTTGCGATAGATGGCGTCGAGCTTGGTGGGGATGTCGCTCGTAGGATGGACGCCCTCGTCCGTCGTCTTCTCTTCGTGCATCGTCGAAGAGGTGGAAGTTGAAGACAGGTCGGACGAGGGCGTCCAGCCTACGGCGGCTCGGGCGGCAATCAAGTCGGGGATCGGGTCGCGGACGTGGCCCATCATCTTGCGGGGGACCGTGCGGTACTCGTCGGTGCCATACGGAGTTCGTCCGACCAACAGCAGGAACAGCGTGCAGCCGAGCGCGTACAGATCGGCTCGCGCGTCGCAGGTGTGCGCGTCCTCCCACTGCTCGGGAGCCATGTAGTCGGGCGTCCCGAAGCGATCGCCCGCCGAGGTCAATGCCGTGGGAGCCTGCTCCTGCGACAACAGCGCCAACCCCATGTCGAGGATCTTGATCTGCCCCGTCTCCTTCGTGAGGAACAGGTTCGACGGCTTGATGTCGCGATGAACGAGACCCAGCTTGTGAGCCGCCGCCAAACCCAGCGCGGCTTGCCGAATCGCCTGGCACGCATTGATGACCGACATCGGTCCCTTGGACTTCACCAACTCGTGCAAGTCCTGTCCTTCGACGTACTCCATCGACAGGTAATGCACGCCGCCGATCTCACCCGCATCATGCGCTTGAACCACGTTGGGGTGATGGAGCGTCCCGACCGCCATCATCTCTCGCTCAAACCGCGACAGGGCATCGGGTCGGGAGAGGACATGCTGCGGCAGAATCTTCAGCGCCACCAACTTGCCGAGCTTGGCATGCCGCGCCTTGTAGACGGCCCCCATCCCGCCCTCACCCAGCTTGTCGAGCAACTGATACGGCCCGAGCTGACTGCCAATCCCAACGACCGTGCTGTTTGGCGCAGGCGACCTGGTCTCACCGGACGACGTGTTCTCCTGCGGACTGAGCGAGGTCTGCGTATTCAAGGAAGGCGCAGGCAAGAACTCGGGACGAGGGGCGGCCGTCTCCTCGTCCACAGAATTCGATCGCGGCTCAGACATCAAACCTCCCCACATCAAAGTCCGCAGTAAAGGAACCCATTTCAGACGGCAGGCAGTCTAACCAACGCCGACACGGAAGCGAGTCCGAGGAACGCAGTAGCCCCACAACAGAATCTCGGCGGGTGAGCCGGATTCACGATTTCAGTGGGTCCGATGAGTGATGCACAAGCTGGCAGCATGTGTTACGGCAGAAGGGACAAGACTGGAACGAAGAAGCCCCCTAACCCTCTCCCCCGAAGACGGGGGAGAGGGGACAAGAATCAGAACTCGGCGCTCTTGGGAGTTCTGGGGAATGGAATGCAGTCGCGGATGTTGGTCATGCCGGTGACGAGTTGCACCGTGCGTTCGAGACCGAGGCCGAAGCCGCTGTGCGGGACCGTGCCGTACTGGCGGAGTTCGAGGTACCACCAATAGTCCTCGGGGTTCAGGCCGCATTCTTTCATCCGGTCGATCAGGACGGCATGCCGTTCCTCGCGCTGGCTGCCGCCGATGATCTCGCCGATGCGCGGGACGAGGACGTCCATCGCGCGGACCGTTTTGCCATCCTCGTTGCAACGCATGTAGAACGATTTGATCTCGCGCGGGTAGTCGGTCAGGATCACCGGCTGCTTGAAGTGCTGCTCGGTCAGGAAGCGTTCGTGCTCGGATTGCAGGTCCTTGCCCCAACTGATCGGGTACTCGAACGGGTGCCCGGACTTTTCGAGGATGCCGATCGCCTCGGTGTACGTCAGGCGGATGAAGTCGTGCTCGACGATGTTCTGGAGTGAGGCGAGCAGCGTCGGCTCGATCCGCTCGTTGAAGAACGCGAGGTCGTCGTGGCAGTAATTCATCACGTCCTTCACGATCGAGCGGACGAAGGACTCGGCCAGGTCCATGTTGTCTTCGAGTTCGTAGAAGGGCATCTCGGGCTCGATCATCCAGAACTCGGCGAGGTGCCGCGTGGTGTTCGAGTTCTCGGCGCGAAACGTCGGGCCGAATGTGTACACGTCGCCGACGGCCGTCGCGTAGATCTCCCCTTCGAGCTGGCCGCTGACCGTCAGTCCCGCCTTCTTGCCGAAGAAGTCGTGGCTGTAATCGAGCGGCCCCTTCGACTGCTGCAGCTTGGCGAGATCGAGCGTGGTCACTTGAAACTGCTGTCCGGCTCCTTCGCAGTCGCTGGTGGTGATGATCGGCGTCTGAACGTAGAGGAAGCCTCGCGACTGGAAGAATCCGTGGATCGCCGCACAAAGGGCGTTCCTCACGCGAGCGATCGCGCCGAACGTGTTCGTTCGCGGGCGGAGATGGGCCTTCTCGCGAAGGAACTCCATCGAGTGGCCCTTCTTTTGGAGTGGGTACGTCTGCGGGTCGGCCGTGCCGAGCAACTTCAGGCTCCGCGCGTGAACCTCGACCCGCTGGCCCTTGCCGAGCGATTCTTTGACTTCGCCGACGATGGCGACGCTCGCGCCGGTGTGAATCTGCTTGATGAGTGATCCGTAGTCGGGGACGTTCGCATCGACCACGACCTGCACGTTGGCGAGGCAACTGCCGTCGTTGACCTCCAAGAATGCGAAGTCTTGTTTTGACTCGCGCTTCGTGCGCACCCAGCCTCGCACATCAACGACCGTTCCTGGCGGAACCTCATGAAGAATTTGAACGACTTTTGTGCGCGGCATGATGGGTTCGATCCGTCGAAGTAAGGCGGTACGTTAGAGCCAGTAGGCCGGAGTTTCCTTGCTGACTCTGCAACATGCAAACGAAAACGGCCCTCGGATAAATCCGAGGGCCGCTGTTCGTTGTAGCAGTCCAGTCCGTGTGGGCTGGGTTTTCAATTCACGTCAGTCAGAAGACTCTGACCAAACCGATCAGTCCAAGAGACCGAGCAGCGTGGACAGGTGGCCCTTGCGGCTGTTGGAAGCCTTCTTCTCTTCTGGTGGAACTGGAGCCGGAGCGGCTGGTTCGTGAGCTGGCATCATCGCTGGAGCGGCTGGAGCACAGCCACTGTTGCAGCCGGTGCTGTTGCAAGCGGTGGTGCATCCACCGTTGCAGCAACCCTTGACCACTTCGTAACCGCACAGGCGGAGAGCCTGTTCGGATTGACGAACAACACCCTTATCGCAATCGCCCAACGCACAGGTCAGAGCGGCAACCACTTCTGGGCAGCAGCAGCAGTTCTTGCGAACTTGATCGCCGATTTCATCGGCAGCTTCCGTCCGGACCCGATGATCGGCGTCATTCAGGGCGTAGACGAACGCGGTCATGATTTCCGGGTTGCAGATGCAGTCATACCGGTTGCCGAGCTTGCGGATCGCAGCACGACGCTGACGAGCGTAGCAAGCGGTCTGCGAGGTGTAGATCAACTGAGCGATCTCGCAGGGATTGGCATTGCAGCACTTGGTTGCACAAGGAGCGGCACAGCTTGCAGCGGCTGGACCACAGTTGGTGGCGGGAGCCGCACACGCTGGGGCACAGGTCGATGCACAGGATGAACCGCAGCACTTCTTACCGAACAGGCCACGGAGGCCGGTCAGGCAGCTCTTCGAACCACAGCTGCTGGTTGCACAGCAGTTCGAAGCGGGAGCGGCACAAGCTGGGGCACAAGCGGCTGCGGGAGCAGCACAACCTGGAGCACAGCCGTTACCGGCACCGGGTCCGCAATTGGCAGCGGGAGCTGCACAAGCGGGAGCACAATTCGCGGCTGGGCCACAGTTGGCGGCAGGAGCCGCACAGGCTGGAGCACAACCATTGCCACCAGCACCGGGTCCGCAGTTGGCAGCAGGAGCTGCACAAGCTGGGGCACAGTTGGCAGCGGGAGCCGCACAGGCTGGAGCGCAACCGTTACCACCAGCGCCGGGTCCGCAGTTGGCAGCAGGAGCTGCACAAGCGGGAGCGCAGTTGGCGGCGGGAGCCGCACAAGCCGGCGCACAACCATTGCCACCGGCACCGTTACCGCAACGATTTGCTGGCGCACAGCAACTGGCCGGAGCACAGCAGCTATCGCAGCAAGGCGGTTTGATGTCCGAGCAACGTCGTTGATACGTGTGGACCGTCGGGCAGCAAGGCTTGACGATCACGGGTTTGCAACACGCAGGAGCAGCACAGGAGGCGCTGCAGTTCGCTTTCGCGTCCCCGCAACCCCCTTTGTGTCCATGAAACAGCCCGGCGTCAGCCAAGCTGGCCATGCCCATCGCGGCGAGCATAGCACCAGTCATCTTGATCCATCGCATAGAACTCAAACTCCTTCCCTTGGGAAATCTCGAACCTGGGTCGTC
>JAYTQJ010000587.1:0-17775 GCA_043746775.1 Schlesneria sp. | reverse complement strand
TCTCACGGCCACGTCGAAGCTCCGTGACCGTGGCACACCATCTCCCAAATTCAAAAATGCGATGGCCCTGCGTCGCGAACAGCATCACCGGCACAGCACCCAGCGGCGGAGTTGGGTCGCGGTGTTTGAGCAACAGGTTCCCGTGTCGTGCCACAGGCTTTGGCACCACGTCAGATTGGCGGGCTTCTGCGGTTCGCTGGCCTTCAAGGCGAAGCGGCCTCCGTCGGCGTAGAGGTTCGCCTTTTCCAAGCCCTCAAGCAGACTGCCCGGTGAGACACGCGGCGGGTTCTTGGCGTGAATCAGATCGGCCGACATCAGGGCGTCGGTCATGTACTCGGCGCAGTGCAGGCCGTCGCAACGTTGGCCGGTCAGGTGATGCTTGATCGCGTACTTGCGACCAAGTTGTCCGTTGAGATGCGTCTCGTAAGCTGCGGCCCGTTCCGTTGTGAGAGGTGTCGCGGGATGTACGACATGGAGCTGCGTCGGCGTTTGCAGACGGAGGTACTCATCGAGCGGAGTCATTCTCACACCGGAGCCATTCATGCTGTCGTACACGGTGACTTCGCCATCCTTCACAACGACTCCGCCCACGTGCGTGTACGAACTGGCTGAAAAAACTTTGACCGCCAAGCAATCACCCTGACTGAACAATAGCGAGCCGGTTTGCAGGCTCTGCTTCAACTCGACCAACACCTCCGGCGAGCCGCTGCGGACTTCAGAACCCGCCTCGGGACCACTGGCCAGAACCGACTGAACCAACGCACCGGCAACGAGCAGCGACCACATGGCATTCCTCCTCGAATGAACCAACCGACGAAATGATCAGGCAACCGTGACGATCACTGGGCCATTGTTGCGACCCGAACGGCGCAATCAACCAGCGGATCAATCGCAGGAGTTACGTGACCAGCGCCGTGCCACGCCTCGCGCGGCCCGAGCGGAGCGTTTGGAGAGCCGCACTGCCGTCAAGCTGCGCGTCCTTGTGGTCGGCCACCTTGAGATTGCGGAGTTGACCTCGTTGATACTTCACGCGGTCGTAGTTGAAACATCTGAGCGGGGCGGCGTCAGCCCAATGGCACTCACTTTGGGCGAATTTCAAATGGACGTTCTATGCGACGTAGCTGAATTCGTGAGAATTCAGTCGCCTTGGACGATCATCTGAAGTCTTACGACTTCAGCTACACATCAAAGTGAGTGCCATTGGGCTGACGCCGCCCCGCTCAGAAAGGCCTCACTCTTGGTCGCGCGAGGTCTGACAAAACGGAACCGGGCTTCACATGGAGTGAGGTCAGTTGCCGCTGGTGAAGCTCTGCGTCGCGAGGCCGAAGAGCGCCCCTTCCAGCAGGTGGCGTTCGAAGAAGGCCGCGATGGCTTCGAGCGGCGTGTACTGGAGCAGGATGTAGTCGCCCGGTTGGATCGCGATGCGTTCGGACATGTCGGTGCGGGCGCGATAGAGGTCGATCTTAATCGGCACCTCGCCTCCATCCGGCAGCTTGCGCAGCACAATCACGGTACTGGGGCTGATCGACACGTCGTTGTTCAGCGCGGAGAGGCCTCCCACTGTTCTGGTAGCTCCGGCGTTGCCCCGTGACGTGGCGATCGACAGCGCTTGGAGGATGTCCAAGTCGTAATCACGCGGCAGGGTGAACTGGCCACCGCCCAGCAGACCACCCGTAAAGAAGACTTCCGTGTCGCGCGACTCGATGAACACGATGTCGCCGTCTTGCAGGATGACATCCTCTTCACGAATGTCGGCCGTCTCGCCGGGACCGAGTCGAATCGGAATGCGAATCACATGTCGGCCATCGACATCGAGGTTGGATAACTGGCTGTGCCCCATCTCGACGGGAAAGTTTTGCATTGGGTAAGGACTGACCGCCGACACAGGCGGCTGCCACGGCGAGGACTGTGGCCACGACGGATTCAACTGCAATTGAGGCGCGGCGTAGTCGAGTGGTCCGCCGGATTGAGGCCCCATCGGTGAGGACAGGACTGGCTGAGGCACATCCGGTGACGCGAGCACTCTCTGTTGAAACGCGTCGCGGCTGTCGGGACTGAACGCGGGAGCGGCATTACCAAACTCGGGTCGGTCCTGTGAACTCGACTGAGGATTGAACGGCATCGGTGAAGAAGGGTACGGCTGCGGAGACATCTGCAACTGAGGCGGCATCTGTCGCGCGGGAACTGTTTGAAACGCCGGATCGCCCGACAGCGGTTGATCGCCGTAACCCTGCGCCTGGTTCGGCACGAAGTTCGGCTGAGGCATCAACTGCGAGGGCTGATCGGCGGGCTGTCCCTGCAACGCGGATTGTCGCGAAACCCTCTGCGACGACCACGCATCGTGATTCATGAGCTGTATGGCGCGGGACTCAGCGGCCGCGTCAGTGAAAGGATCGCCGTGACGATTGGTGCGGCGAGACTCATTCCAAGCGGCGGCTTGTTCGACTCGCGATCCCTGCTCGTAGTCGGACATCTTTGCCGGGTCATTCGTCGCGTCGATGGATGACAGTGCGGCGCGCAAAGCATCACCCTGTCCCGTCCAGTGGGCCTGTACGACAGAACGTGGCCGAGTGATCGGTGCCTCTTCGGTCTGGCGGACAACCCTTTGATCAACTTCACTCTGCTCAACGGAGTAGCCCACCTCAGACACGCGCATCGGCGAGCGTCCGACGTAAGCCGGATGGTTCTGCGGTTGCTCAAATTGTTCAGCGGAAAAACGGCTCTCTGGAAGTCGCATCGGTTCGTGAAGCGATCCGGGGAACAGCACACTCGGGCCGCGCGATCCGTCGTGATAAGCCATGCCACCGGCGTTTCTGCGAGGCGTGTTCACGCTGAACGAACCATCTTCGTTGAGTGGGCTGGCGTGCCAGTACTGCGATCCCTCGCCCGGAGACTGGCCACGCACAACCGGACTTTTTCGTTGCGTCTCTTGTTGCAGCAACAGCGAAGGATTGAGATCGGTCGGCCA
Organism: Schlesneria sp.; assembly: GCA_043746775.1. Taxonomy (GTDB): domain Bacteria; phylum Planctomycetota; class Planctomycetia; order Planctomycetales; family Planctomycetaceae; genus Schlesneria. The sequence goes on along the minus strand of JAYTQJ010000587.1, from coordinate 14,807 downwards.
ATGCGGATCGAGAGTGCCACCCGTGCGAGATCCGCGACGGCGGATGACGTAGACCGCCGGCTCCGCATCCAAACCGGGCAGACCATCGGTCGCCGTCAGCGCGTTCAATACGTCATTGCTGTAGGCAGGCAGGCTGACCAACTTGCCCGAACCGCGTTTGACGAGTCCCAGATTCAAGCCGCCCGCCGCTGAGTTGGTGAGCGGCTCGGTGCGCGAGTCCTGTCGAATCACCAGCACGCGATACTGACGCGGTCGTTGCAGGCTGACCTGCACGCGGTAGTTCTCCGGATGAATGATCTGCTTCGGCGACAGATATGCCTGCTTGACTCGTTGTTCGACTTGAGCAATCGACTGCCCGCGCACAAAGATCGAACCGACGTTCGGCAGCGAAATCGTGCCGTCTTCGCGCACAGGGAACGGCAGGCCGAAGGACGCTGGCCCTTCATTGTTCAGTGGAAAGTGAACCGGAGGTGGATCGGTCGATCTGCCGACTTGGCCTTCAACATAAACCGCCAACACATCGCCCGAGTCGATCAGATAGTTCACGGGCGGCTTTTGGCTGAGCAGGGAGAAGTCGATCGTCTTCTTGCCGTTCCGTTCACCCGCCTTCAGCTCGGTCGGCAGGTAACGTGCGGGAACGCCCTCCATCGGATGGAAGGCGGCGCAGCCCGTCAGCGTGCCCAGCAGGCACAGCCCGACAAACAGCCTTCGTGAAGATGAGCCTCGCATCGCGACTTTGCCCTTCGTCCTTGCACTTCAGCCGGAAATCGGCCGCCACACGTCGTGCCCTTCGATCAGACGTGGCGTTGTAGGCGAAGTCACATCAACTCCCGAAGTGAAGTTTGCGTGAGACCCCGCTGGCAATGCCGGGACATTCAGCAGCGCAACATCTCTGTTTCATAAGACATTGCGGCCGAAGTCGCTTTTGTAAACGACGGCAAAGCAAAGGAGCGCAGCGCGAAAGAATTTGCGACACGCTGCGCGCTTCGGCAGAAACCGCAGCGATGGGGCGCGAGTGAACCACTCCCTCGTCAATATCACCCGCCCCCAAGAGAGAGGAGCTGATCGAGGCGAGCCGTGTGCCGTCAGGCCACGGGTTTCAGAGACGCCCCGGAAAGAAAGGGCTTGTTTTCAGGGTGCCACGGTCACGGCTTTGCGTGGTCGTGCTTTGATCGTAGCGAAAACACGGCCACGCAAAGCCGTGACCGTGGCACCCAACCCATGACCTGCTCGCGGCTAATGGCGAAGCGGCTTCTCGGATAGCCTCTTACTCGATCCTTCTGAACTCGCTTCTTATCGGATCGCTGACTCCGATATCTCGCCTAGGATTTTCCACAGTGACTGATCGCATGTTTGTCGAGGCTTGCCGCCAACAGAGGGCCGCAAGCCTTTCGTGTTTCTTCTTCGGGGTTGTGGCTGCGGCGTGGTGTGTGGCTGCTGTGGCGGATGACCAACTGCCTCCGTCCGGCTTTCGTCCACGAACTTTCGCGCTGACGAAGGCCAAGATTGTCGTGGCTCCGGGGCAAGTGATCGAGAAGGGGCATGTGATTGTTCGTGACGGGCGAGTCATCGCCGTCGGAGCGGACGCCGCCATTCCGGCCGAGGCATTGGTGATCGAGGCTGACGGGCTGCACCTTTATCCTGGCTTCATTGATGCGGGGGCCTCGGCGCTGTTCGATGAAGTGAAGCCGATGCCGCTCGAAGGGCGGAGCGTTGATATTTCCAAGTACGCTTTGGCGGGGATGCGCAGCGATGATCGGAATGGTCTGACACCCGAGTTCGCGGCGGGGGAGCACCTCAAGCCGCAGCAGGGGGACCTCGACAAGTACCGTCAGGCCGGGTTTGTCGCCGTGCATGTGTTGCCTTCGGGGCGGATCGCGAGCGGGACGGGAGCCGTCGTGAATCTCGCGTCGCTACCGGTGCGAGAGGCTCTGCTTTCGACGACGACGTTCGCGACGATGCAGCTTTCCGAACGAGGCGGCCAAGACTACCCGGCGACTTTGATGGGAGTTCACGCGCATCTGCGGCAGGCGTTTCTCGATGCCGAGCGTCACGCGAAATGGCAGAAGTTGTTTGCGGCGGGTGCGGCGAGTGTCGAGCGGCCACCGGTCGATCCCGCGTTCGATGCCTTCAATGCGATGCGGGTTGCGGGGGCGAAGACCGTCTTCGTCGCTCACTCGCGCGACGATCATGATCGCGCGTTGAACTTCGCGGCCGAGCATCAGCTCCGTCCCGTCATCTGGGGCGGACGCGAAGCCCATCGCGTGATCGAGCGGCTCAAGAAGACTGAGACCGACGTGATCGTGCAGGTTGATTTCGACGACGAACCGAAACTCGAAGCCGCCAAGCCGAACGAGAATGATTTGCTCCCCGACCTCGCCGAACCGCAGCGCGTTCGCGAACACAAGCGTCAGGACTGGAAGGAGCGAGTCGCGGGACTGGCCGCGCTGCACAAGGCCGGAGTGCGGTTTGCGATCTCGTCGCGCGAGGCCAAGTCTCAAGCCGACGTGCTCAAGGGAGTCCGGCAGGCGATTGCGAATGGCCTCGACCGCGATGCGGCGTTGGCGGCGCTGACGACTCAACCTGCGGCGATGCTCGGGTTGGAGCGAGAACTTGGCACGATCGAGGTCGGCAAGCCTGCCAACTTCATCGCGATGACAGGGCCGTTCGACAACGAACAGACGAAGGTGCGGCATGTCGTCATCAACGGTCAGCGGTACGAATACAACAAGGACGCGAAGCCGGTCGAACCGACGAAGCCCGGCGAACCGCAGCCGCTGCAAGTCGCGGGCAAGTGGACGGTCGAGATCGACTCGGCCGACGGCAAGCTGCGTGGTGAATTGGAGCTGAATCAGAGCGACCGCACATTGTCCGGGCACTTTCAGAGCGAACAGGGTGACGGACGGCTTGCCTCGGGCAAAGCGACTCACGATGGGATCGAGTTCGTCGTCTCCATTGGTGCGGGCGACAACACGATTCAGTTGAAGTTCGACACCGTAGGGTGGGCTGTGTCCACCGCATCGCCAAACGAATCTCAACCGAACTCGACAACGAAGATGGTGGGCACAGCCCACCCTTCGGAGTTGCGTGGCAACTTGAAGTCGCCGTTCGGTGCTGCGACGAAATGGAGCGCGAAGCGTGTCGATGTGAAGCCGCAGGGCAACTCGGCGATTCAGCTCACGACCATTGAGGGCGTTGACGAATCAGAACGAAAGGCCGACGGGGTGGCCGGGGCTGGAGTGTCTTCGCGAAGCCCCGGGGTTTCGCCCAAGGCGGCTCCAACCCCGGCCACCCAACTGCAAGAGGGCAGCGCTGCCAATGTGCCGGATGCGACTCAACCTGCGAATGCTCCGGCGGCGGGCGTCTCGCGGAGCGAGACTGCTACGGGGAAAGCGGCCACGGTCGAGCAGCCGGTGGAGTTCCCCGAGGACCGCCGGGCGAGGCCGATTCAAACGGGCGGCAATGTTCTCATCAAAGGGGCGACGGTTCTGACGGCGACGGGGAAGACGTTGGTGGGGCATTCGATCCTCGTGAAGCACGGGACGATCACGGCGATCGGTCCCGACTTGATGCCCGAGCCGGGGATGTTGGTGATTGATGTGACGGGTCGGTTCGTCATGCCGGGGATCATCGACACGCACAGTCACATCATGATCTCGAACGGACTCGGTGGCGTGAACGAAGCGACATCGTCCATCGTCTGTGAAGTCCGCGTGCGTGACGTGATCAACTCGGCCGACGCGAGCGAGTACCGCGCGCTAGCGGGGGGCGTGACGACGGCCCGGCTGCTGCATGGTTCGGCCAACTGCATCGGGGGCCAGGACGCGGTCGTGCAGCTCAAGCATGGCACGAGCGCGGCCGAACACCTCTTCCCCGGAGCACACTCGGGAGTGAAGTTTGCTCTGGGTGAGAACGTGAAGTTCCGCCAAGGCCGCTTCCCGAACACGCGGCTCGGCGTGGAGGCGACTCTCAATCGGGCGTTCTTGGAAGCCCTCGACTACCGCCGCACATGGCAGGAATACGAGCGGGCGCGGATAAGGGTTGAGGGCCAAGCGGCGAAGAACGGAAGGGGAGTTGGTGGGGAAGCGCCATCCGATCGGTCGGATCCGACCGATCTGACTGATCCGCCGCTCGCTCCTCAGCTCTCACCCCTGACCCCTCTGCTTCCCCCGCGACGCGACCTGCGGCTCGAAGCTCTCGCCGACATCATCAACCATCAGAAGTTCATTCACTCGCACTGCTATCGGGCCGATGAAATTCTGATGCTGCTGCGCGTGGCCGAGAGTCACGGCATCCGCGTCTGGTCGTTGCAGCATGTGCTGGAGGGCTACAAGGTCGCTCCCGAGATCGTGAAGCATGGAGCCAGTTGCAGCACGTTCGCCGACTGGTGGGCTTACAAGGTCGAAGCCTTCGATGCGATCCCGCACAACGCCGCGATGCTGCATGAAGCGGGAGCTAACGCGGTCATCAAGAGCGACGATTGGGAGTTGATTCGCCATCTGTACCTCGAAGCGGCGAAGACGGTTCGTTACGGCAACATGCCTCCTGACGCGGCTCTGCAAACGATCACGCTCAACCCCGCGAAGGAGCTGGGTCTGGCGGACCGACTCGGTTCGATCGAGGTCGGCAAACAGGCGGACCTCGCGATTTTCAGTGGTCATCCGTTCAACGCCTTCTCGCGCTGCGAACAAACTCTGATCGCGGGCGAAGTCTATTTCTCGCGTGACAAGCAGCCGACCGCGATGAGCGTGGAAGGAGTCGCTCGCTCGACGAAGCCTGTCGAACTGAAGCTGCTCAAGCCGGAGGAACGTGTCTCGAAGATCGACCTCGGTTCCGCAAAGTCCTCCAAGCACGCCATCGTCGGCGCAGCGATTCATCCGGTCGATGCGGCTGACATTTTGAATGGCATCGTGCTGATCGACGGGGGGAAGATCGCGGCGGTTGGTCCCGAGACGCTTGCCGTTCCCGAAGGTTTTGCAGTCCTCGGAGCCACCGGCTTGCACGTCTATCCCGGCATGATTGACTCGGGTACAGCGGTCGGTCTCACCGAGATCGGCAAGGTGCGCGAGACGAGCGATCAATCGGAGATCGGTCAGTTCCAACCTGACCTGCGCGCCGGGATCGCGATCAACCCGGATTCGGAGTTGATCCCGGTGGCCCGCGCGGGCGGTGTCACGACGATCCTCGTGCTCCCTTCGGGGGGAGGCAACATGACCTCCGCCGGTCGTTCCAGCGCGAGCGGTGTCATCACCGGACAAGCTTCGGTCGTGCAACTCGCCGGTTGGACGATGCCCGAGATGGTTCAAAGCATGGAAGCGGGTCTGCACATCAATTGGCCCAGTGGCAAGGAGCGGAAGCAGTCAGTCGAGGAGTTGAAGCGGTGGCTAAAGGAGGCGCGGTTGTATGACAAAGGGAGAATTCAGAATTCAGAATCCAGAATTCAGAAGGAAGGCGAAGTGAAGGCGTCCGATGCAACGTCTACTCTGACTCTCAACCCTCAACCCTCGACTCTCAACCCTTCCATTACCGACCCGCGCTACGAGGCGCTGCTCCCGTACATTCGCGGTGAGAAGACCGTCTTCATTGAGGCCGATACGAAGCAAGAGATCGTCGAGGCTCTCAAATTTGCGGAACTCGAAAAGCTCAAGATCGTGCTCTGCGGCGTGACCGATGGCTGGAAGGTGGCCGAGCAAATCAAAGCGGCCGGTGTCGCCGTGATCGTGGGTCCCGTGATGCGGAAGCCGGTCGAAGAGTACGACCCGTTCGATGCCCCGTACGCCAACGCCGGTCGGTTGCACGAGGCAGGAGTGAAACTTTGCTTCCGCTCAGACAGCGCGTCGAACAGCCGCAACGTTCCCTTCGAGGCGGCTCAAGCGGTCGCGTATGGACTGCCCGCTGACATCGCGTTGCGCGGCGTGACGCTGACCTCAGCCGAGGTCCTCGGTCAGCAAGATCGCGTCGGTTCGATCACCGTGGGAAAGCTGGCCAACCTCATCCTGACCGATGGCTCGCCACTGCAACTGACGACGCAGATCAAAGCGGTCTTCATTCAAGGCCAACCGTTCCAACCGGAAAGCCGCCAGACGCGCTTCTATGAGAAGTACCGTGCCCGGTTGAAGCCATGAAGTCGCGGCTGGTGGGCGCTTCAGGGGCGGTGCATCGATTACGTCCGAGAGTTCACAGCCGCAGGCTTTGCCTGCAACCCAACGCGATTGAGGTTGTCAGGCATTCGAGTGGAACTGGTACCGCCTGTACTCCGAAGGAGTTGCGTCTCATAGCCCAGCGGTTGCGAGCGGAGCGAGCTACCCTGGGTTACGGGGTCGAATCGCCCTCTACCCCAACGGGGTTGCGTCAGGCAATCCGGAGGACGCAACCCCGTTGGGGTAGAGGCAACGCTTATCGAAACTCCTAGGGTAGCCGCGATGCGCGGCAACCCTAGGCTATGAGACACAACTCCTTCGGAGTAAAGAGTCGCGAATTGCCAAGGCGCGATCGCGTCACTCAGTCCAGAATCTTCGCGCCGCGCGAAGAAACGAAACGTGAGTAGTACGAGGACTTCACCGTACTCATTTTTCTGCCGCTCTCTTTCTGTCTACTTGCTTCAGACTTGCAGGTGCAGGAAGAAGGAGACAGAAAGAGAGAGGCAGAAAGATTGCGGAGCGCAGAGTCGGAACGGAGCGAGAAAGGCGTTTCAAGTCTGGACGCTCACGGTTCCGAAACGAACTCTTGGTTTCGGTCGGTTCATCATCAACAAGGAGGCGGATACGAATGGCAAGCTCGATGGAGGAGCCGGTTTCCACGGGGCAATCGGCGAACGGTTCCACTTACTCACTGTGGCAAATCACGGCTTATTTTTTGAGGCTGGGGACGCTGGGATTTGGTGGGCCGGTGGCGTTGGTCGGGTACATGCACCGCGATCTGGTTGAGCAGCGGAAGTGGATCAGTGAGTCCGACTACAAAGAGGGCCTGACGCTCGCGCAGCTCATGCCCGGCCCATTGGCGGCTCAGTTGGCGATCTATCTCGGCTACGTTCACTACCGAATTCTCGGAGCGACACTGGTCGGCGTCAGCTTCGTGTTTCCCTCGTTCTGCATGGTCGTGGCACTCGGCTGGGCGTACCAGCTTTACGGCGGGTTGAGTTGGATGCAGTCGGTCTTCTACGGTGTCGGGGCCAGCGTGATCGGCATCATCACGATCAGCGCGTACAAGCTGACACTCAAGACGATCGGCCGAGACTGGTTGCTGTGGTCGATCTATCTCATCAGCGCTGTCGCGACGGTTGTCACCGAGACCGAGCGGATCGAGTTCTTTCTCGGAGCAGGTTTGTTGGTGTGGCTCGTCAAAACGCCGCCGCGATTCTTGCGCAGGCCACCCTCACCGACGGCGGTCGCGGCGGTGATTCCGTTTTGGTCGGGATGGCCCGGTGTTCCCGAAGCGACGCCCGCCGTGCTGGGACAGATATTTCTCTTCTTCACCAAGGCGGGGGCCTTCGTGTTCGGCAGCGGTTTGGCCATCGTGCCGTTTCTTTATAGCGGCGTGGTGAAGGAGTATGGCTGGCTCGATGACCGACAGTTTTTGGATGCCGTCGCCGTGGCAATGATCACGCCGGGACCGGTCGTCATCACGGTCGGCTTCATCGGGTTTCTGGTCGCCGGGTTCGAGGGAGCGACCGTCGCGGCCGTCGCCACATTTTTGCCGTGCTATCTGCTGACGATCATCCCCGCGCCGTACTTCAAGAAGTACGGCAAGCAGCCGGGGATCGTGGCGTTCGTCGATGGCGTGACGGCCGCTGCCGTGGGAGCCATCGCGGGCGCGGTACTGGTCCTCGGTCGCCGCACCATTTTTGAAAGCGGCTGGAACCCCGAGTGGCCCAAGGTCGTGCTGCTGCTTGCCACCGTGGCTCTGCTGCTCAAGTTCAAGAAGCTGCCGGAACCGTTCGTCGTACTCGGAGCGGCGGTCCTCGGGATGCTCATCTATACAGCTCGCGGTTGAGAATGGGACATTTCGTACTTACCCGAAGCGTGAGCGAGGACGTGCGTTGCCTCCTCGCTTACGCTTCGGGTTAGTGTCCGCTTCTCCCGCGAGCGGTCTATCCGTTTGTGCATCCCTGACGATGGGTGGGGTGGCGCTGTGGCATCGGCAGGATTGGCGGGTGCCTGCGAGTGACGTGGGCATCGTCGATGCAACAGGAAAGGTCGGACGTGCGAAAGTATGAGTTGGACCAAAATGCGGCAGCTTGTCGCTGCATTGGTGACGATCCCTTGTTTTGAAAACATTGACGTTCAACGCCGTAGTCGCCTCACTACGGGAAACGCCAGGTTCACAGGAACAAGGATGCAGTCATGCGGATGGGCCGACTCTCTCGGATTTTTGTGGCGGCATTGGTGACCGTCGCCAGTTCCTCGGCATGGGGGCAGTCTCCTCAAAGTTTGCCGCCTGTGAACTTGGGGTTCACCAGTTTTCTGGACGGTGCGCCGCCTGCCGGACCGGGGTTGTATTTCTCGCAATACAACCAGCTCTATTCGGCGGATCGGCTCATGGGCGCGAACGGCGGAAAGCTGCCACTGCCCGACCCGGACCTTGATGTGTGGGTCTCGCTGTCGCAGTTCATCTATATGTGGGACAGCAATGTGCAGCTTGGCGATATAGAGCTTCCCGCCAAGCCCGCATTGGATGTCATCATTCCGTTTATCTCGCCGAACCTCGACTTCGATGCGCAGCTGCCTTTGACTGCCAACGGCAGTGGTTTGGGTGACATTCTGATCGGCCCCGCTTTGCAATTCGATCCGATCATGGGTGAGAACGGGCCAAAGTTTGTGCATCGCGTCGAAGCCCAGTTCAACATTCCAACCGGGTTGTACAACAAGACCGACATCGTCAATCCCGGTGCGAACTTCTTCTCGTTCAATCCCTATTGGGCAGGGACCGTCTTCCTCTCGCCAAAGGACACCGTGTCGTTTCGTGCTCATTACTTGTGGTGTGCTGAGAACAACGATCCCTCGATTCTGCTCGGGCCGGGCGTGACGAGTACTCGGGCGGGAGATGCCTTCCACATCAACTTCGCCGCCGAACACGAAGTGATCGAGAAGAAGTTGCGAGTCGGTGTGAACGGCTACTACTTGAAGCAAACGACCGATGCTCAGGTGAACGGTTTCGATGTGGCGGGTTCGCGTGAACAGGTGCTGGGAATCGGTCCCGGTGCGATCCTCAGCTTCTCGCAAACGAAGCACGTCTTCTGCAACCTATACTGGGAAACAGAAGCCGAGAACCGCCCGGAAGGCTTTAAGCTGAACATGCGGTACGTTCAGAAGTTTTGAGTGGCCTCTCCATTCGGTGGTCTAAGCGAGTACGAGTGAGAGCGGCAGAGATATCGTGACTCCCTCGAAGCCTGACGTTGGCGCGTCAGGCTTCTGTTTTTGGTGAGCGAGTCACTCGGCCTGGATCGGCGCGGCAATAGCCTGTCGCGAAATGTCCGTTGTCGGGTGCCACGGTCACGGAGTCCTCGACGTGGCCGTGTGACGGTGGAGCACGCACTCTCCGCTCGCACGGCCACGTCGAAGGCTCCGTGGCCGTGGCACACGAATCAAGACTGTTGTTACTGCGACGGTCCTCACCGAACTTTTTTCTTACAGGGGGCAGTCGTCCATTGGTGGTCATGACTTTTCGGCGCAACGGGCCAGCAATTCGCTCTGCCAGGGCCATCGGCCCTGGGAACCGCCCCGAGGAATCGCCAGCCCCAACGGGCAACGCCGTTAAGGATTTGTTGTAGCAGAATTCGTGAGAATTCTGACGACTCGACGGCTCGCCAGAAGTCTTACGACTTCTGCTACGTTCGATGGGCCTTGTTTTGTAGATCTGAAATCCTTAACGGCGTTGCCCAACGGGGCGACCATTCTTCAGTCGGACGAACGATTGCCCCGTTGGGGCGAGAATTCCAATCACAAACTGTTCCCAGGGCCGTTGGCCTTGGCTGAGCGAATCCGTGGCCCGTTGGGCCGGAAGAAGTTGACCACCAATAGACGACTGTACCCTTCTTACAGCTAGGCTCGCCCCGAGGGTGTCTTATTTGACTTGGCTTCCGTTAGAGTGTCGATCATCTTCATTCACCGAGTGGCGAACGGGTTCGCCCTTTCGCTAGGCTCTGCCGCTGGCATCCACTCGTCGAAACAACGCTACGAATGCCGAAGGGCTGCGGTTATGGGAATAGAAGCACCAGTTGAATTTGCGGGTTCCAAACGATTCGACATTCATCGGCAACTCGGTGCCGGTGGAATGGGCGTGGTGTATCTCGCCACGGATCGTGAGTCTGGCCAAGCGGTCGCGTTGAAGACGTTGAAGGCCGTGGACCCGACGGCGATCTTCAAGTTCAAACAGGAGTTCCGGTCGCTCGCCGAGTTGGTGCATCCAAACCTGATTCGGATGCACGAGTTGATTTGTGAAGACGGCCTGTGGTTCTTCGTGATGGAACTGGTCGAAGGGGCCGTCGAGTTTCAAGACTATCTGTTGCTCGACACGACGGGCGAGTCGGTCACGGAAGAGGCTGCTGCGTCCAACAGTCCCATTTCGTTGAATGCGTTCAATGGAGCGAGCGCAGCGGGGCAACAACGCGCGGAGTCTGGTTCGACAACCGCAGTCAGCCGCCAAAATGTTTCGCAATCGCCGCTCAGCCTCAATTCGTCTGGAAGCGGATCGTCGGGAGGCGGTTCCAGTCACGCGGCCTCGGCGCAGTTGATGGAGCGTTCGCCCAACGACGACCAAGCTTCCGATCACAAAACGATCGCGATGGAGAACGGAGACACAACTCACCATCTCAGTTCGGCCGATGTTGGCGAGCAGACTCCTGCACCGAAGCCGTCTGCTTCCCAAGGGCAGGGCACACTTCCCGTCGATCCTCACGGAAGCGAGCTTCAACAAACGGGACAATGGACACCGGAAGCTTTCGACGGGGATGCCGATGGTGCGACGATCATTCGGCCGGTGCCGCACCATGCGGAGGCGACCGAGCGAATCGACCTCCACGATGACGCGATGAACCAGACCATCGTTCGTCCGCCAGCAGGCGATCCCCAACTGACAGAGGACGAAATCGGTCAAACGATCATCGGCTCGTCGGAAATGGTCGTCAGCAGTACGCCGCCACGCATGTCGGGGGTGGTTGTTCCGACCCCGAGTCCCTCGAACTCACGATCTCCCGTGCGAGGGAAATTGGCAGTGCGGGACATCGCGCGGTTGCGGGATGCCTTCCGCCAATTGGTGGCTGGTGTGCGTGGGCTGCATCGCGCGGGGATGCTGCATCGGGACCTGAAGCCAGCCAATGCGCTGGTCTCCAACACGGGAACGGTTGTGCTGCTGGACTTCGGTCTGGTCGCAGAGCTGTCTGCCAAACGAGTGAGCGGTTCCGAACAGCGAGAGATCTCGGGCACGATCGCGTACATGTCGCCCGAGCAGGCCCGCGCGTTGCCGCTCACCGAAGCGAGCGACTGGTACGCAGTCGGTGTGATGCTCTTTCAGGCGTTGACCGGCCAGCTCCCGTTTACGGGTAAGGCACTTCAACTTATGCGACGCAAGACGGTCGAAGAGGCACCTGCACCGGCCGACCTCGTAGACGAGGTTCCCGCCGATCTGAATGAGTTGTGCGTCAGATTGCTGAAACGTGAACCCGATCAGCGGCCGTCGGGCCGCAACGTGGCGGCATTTTTCGGCGTCGAGGAAGCGGCTGATGAAGCCTCGGTGCAGACTCAGGCGACGCTGTTCGTGGGACGCGAGCGGCATCTCGCGGAACTTGGCGGCGCGTTTCAACAGTTGCTCGACGGGCAAACAGTCGTTGTGCGAGTACATGGTCGGTCGGGGGCGGGCAAGAGCGCGCTGATTCAACACTTCTTGGACGATCTGACCAATCGTCACGACGCCATCGTTTTGACCGGTCGTTGTTATGAGCAAGAGTCAGTGCCATACAAAGGGGTCGATTCCCTCATTGATGCCGTCACGCAGTTTTTGCGGTTCGCCGCGCTCCCGCTGACACCGCTCTTGCCAACGCACATCACCGCGCTGGCCCGCATCTTCCCCGTGCTGAACCGGATCAAGGTGATCGAGACACTAGGCCAGACTCAGGCCGTGACAACCGATCTACGCGAGTTGCGACGCAATGCGTTCGAGGCTCTGCGCGAACTGCTCGCTCGCATCGGCAGCGAACGACCGTTGGTGGTCTACCTTGACGATCTGCAATGGGGCGACATCGACAGTGCCGCGCTGCTGGCCGATCTGTTTAGCGGCGAGCGGCCACCGCGCATGTTGATGCTGGCCGCGTATCGCAGCGAGTACGTCGATTCGAGCGTCTGCCTGAAGATGCTGATTGAGGCCGAGAAAACGGCGGCGGATCGTCCCGCCAACGCCCTGCCGCAATCCGACAGTTCAGAAAACCAGCCGTCGAGCGATGACATGTCGTTTGGCAGTGGTTCATTCAAAAGGGTGATCTCATCACAACAGATCACCTCGGGTAACAGTTCGCAGTTTCGGCGTATCGCGCCGCAGGTCTCGATCGCTCATTGGAAAGAAGTGGTCGTCGAAGCGCTGACGGCTGACGAAACCCGTCGTCTGGCACGCAGTCTCTTGCGAGACGACCTGCCGAACGTCGATGCGAGTGCCGATCAGATCGTGAGCCAGTCGGGCGGCAGCGCGTACTTCGTTCACGAACTGGCGCGGCATTTGAATTCTGGTCTCGATCTGGCGTCGATCGCCGGTGTGGGTCTCGATGATGTTCTCTGGGCACACGTCCAACGCTTGCCCGCCGAGGCACAGAAGCTGATGCAGATCGTGGCCGTGTCGGGCCAACCGATTCCGCTGAAAAACGTCCTCGATGCGGCCGACCTGATGGCCGTGTCGCCGCGCGTGCTGGCCACGCTCCGCACCGAACGCTTCCTCCGCAGCAGCGGCCCCGGAATGCAGGCCGAGATTGAAGCGTTCCACGATCGCATTCGCGAGTCGGTCGTGAACCATCTCGGCGCGGACATCAAGAAGGCGCATCACGGTCGGCTGGCGGACACGCTCGAACGGAGTGAAGACGCAGCCCCTGAAACAATCGCCGGACACCTCGAAGGGGCCGAGCGGTTTGAAAAAGCGGGACGTTTCTATTCCGAAGCGGCCAAGTTCGCGTTGCAAAAGTTGGCGTTTGATCGAGCCGAAGAGTTCTCGAAGCACGCCGTGCGACTCGCGCAGAGTGACGACGACAGGGCGCAGGCTCACGAGCGGCTAATCCACTTCTACACCGACATGGCCCGTTTCCCAGAAGCCTACGCACAAGGACGCGAGGGGGCGAAACAGTTTGGCGTGTCGCTGCCCACCGGCTTCGTGCCGCCGTTGTTTATCGTTGATTTCCTCAAAGCCAAGTGGCGGCTGATGGGCCGGAAGACGGCCGATCTCGTCAACCTGCCCGTCATGCAGGATGCTCGATTGGAGAAGGCCGTTCGCATGATCAACGCCGCCGCGAAAGCGGCCTATCAAGTGCGGCCGGAGTTGTGTGTTGCGGTCTCCACCAAGATGGTGAACCTCTGTCTTAAGCACGGAAATACACCCGACTGCGCGATTGGTTGGATGGTCTTCGGGGCGATTTTTCAGGGCGGCGTGCTGGGCAACCATCCGGTTGGCTACGAGTACGGCCGACTCGCGCTGAGCATCATCGACAAATACCAGCAGGAGCGGCAGCGGCCCGAGGTGACGTTCGTCGTCGGCTACTTCGGGACGAGTTGGATGCGTCCCGCGACCGAGGCGGAAGCGTTGTGGAAGACGACCTACGAATCCGGCCGAGCGACGGGCGACCTCTTTCACACCGGCTGCTCGTGTGCCGCGCTGACTCAAAGCCTGCTCATGCGCGGTGCGAAGTTGAGTGAGGTTTGGGCCGAGTCCGATCGGTTCCTTGAGTTTCTCAAGCCGCTCAATTTGCGCGAGCCAATCGGCGCGATCCGGTCCGTTCGCCAGATGATTCGCAACCTGTGCGGCAAGACACGCGACAAGTCGTCGTTCAGTACAGAGTCATTCGACGAAGAGGCGTATGTCGCCAGCCTCGCCGGTTACGGTTCGCGGCACTTCGCGCACTTCTACTTCGTCAACAAGATGCTCTCGCAGTACCTCTGGCGCGAGTACGACGCGGCGTTGCTGACATCCCAAGCATCGGCCAAGTACCTCAAAGAATCGCCCGGCATGTTGCACTCGGCCGAGCATCATTTTCTAACAGGACTCATCCACGCCGCCCTCGCCCATCACTCGACCGGTTCCAAGCGGAGTCGGCTCGTTCGTGGCGTCCGCTCTGCCGCCAGCCGCCTCGCCAAATGGGCCGTCCGCTGTCCGCATAACTTTGAACACAAGTCTCAACTGCTCGCGGCAGAGGTCGCCCGACTGAACGGCAAGCACACGGTCGCCGTGTCCGCGTATGAAGCCGCAATCAGCGCGGCCGAACAGTTCGGCTATCGCCACGTCCAAGCCATCGCCCATCAACTCGCTGCACGCTTTCACACGGCGGATGGAATGCGTGAGAAAGCCTTGCATCATCAAACTCAAGCCGAGAAATGCTTCGCCGCTTGGGGAGCTTCGGCACATTTGTAGAACCTGAGATTCGCTTCACAGCAGTGCTTTGACGACCGTGATCCTCTTGGAAAAGTGAGGCGAGCCGGGTGCCGTAAGGCCCCGGGTTCTTGGCCATGGAATCCGGGGCCTTACGGCTAATGGCACTCACTTAGTCATTCACCCGGTGAGCGGCACGGCGCTAGCCGCCGGTTCTTTGCTTGGAAACAGAACTCCAACCACCGGCGGCT
>JAYTQJ010000586.1:0-36227 GCA_043746775.1 Schlesneria sp. | reverse complement strand
ACGGCCACGTCGAGGCTCCGTGACCGTGGCACCCCAGATTGAAAATGCGATGGCCTTGGGGCCTCTCCGACGTTTGTTTCGACCTTGCGGCGTCTCCTCTACAATCGGCCGCATGGCATCACACCTCACATTGCTCACCGGTCGGGCGGGTTCCGGCAAGACCGAACGGTTGCTCGCCGAGTATCGCGTCGCGTTGGAAGACGCTCGACGGCAGCGGCGTCTTGGGACCGTGTTGTGGCTCGCGCCGACGCGCCGCGCGCAGCAAGCGGTCGTCGAGCGATTGTTGTCGCCGACGCAGCCGGTTCAACTCGCGCCGCAGGTGCTGACGTTTGATGTCTTCGCGGAACAGATTCTCGCGGCGGCAGGGCATCCCGCGACGCCCATGTCTCCGGTGATGAAGCGGCTCATGTTGAGACGGATCGTGGCGGAGCTGCATGGAGCGGGGATGCTCTCTAGTTTCTCACCGGTCATCCGCACGAGCGGCTTCTTGGATGTCGTCTCGTCGTTCATCTCGGAACTGAAACGAGAAGAGATTTGGCCCGAGGACTTTCTGGCCGCGTGTTCGCGACGATCGGGAAATCGCTCGCAGCGAGACGCGGAACTCGGACGCATCTATGAGCGTTATCAAGCGTGTCTCACCGAGCAGAACTGGTACGACAACGAGGGCCGTTTCTGGCTGGCCTGTTCGGCATTGGCCAAAGGGGTGCGAGGCCCATTCGCCGCCATCGAGTTCCTCGCCGTGGATGGTTTCGCCGACTTCACGCGGACGCAGTACAAAATCATCGGGCATCTGCTGACAGGAATCGATCGCGCGACAATCACGCTGCCGATGGAACAGCCGACCGCGCGCACCGATCTGTTTGCGAAGCCGACTGCCGCAAGTTCCCGACTGCTCGAACATCTGCCCGACGGAGTGACGAGTTGCGTGGAGTCCCTCTCGGTCGAGTTCGCTGCACTGCCTAACCGTCTGTTGAAAAATGTTGGCAGGGAGGGCGAGGCTCCTGCCGAGCCGCGAGAAACACGCGGCTTGGAACACACGGACGACTCGGCAGGAGCCTCGCCCTCCCTCTTAAAAAAGGCGGCTAACGTTCACGTCGCGGGGTTGGCTCGCATCTCCGACAGCCTGTTCGCGAACCCCCGTGTGATCGAACCGGCCGATGCTGCGGATGGCCTCGAACTGATCGCGGCGACGGGGCCAGCGGGTGAATGTGAGGCGGTCGCGCGACGGATCAAGCGGCTGTTGGCAGAGGGCATCGCGCCGAAGGAGATCGTGATCGCACTCCGCTCTCTTTCCGAAGATGGTCCTGCGTGGCACGACTTCCTAGCGAAGGCGGGCGTCCCGGCCTGGTGCGAGGCGAAGCCGTCGCTGACCGCGAGTCCCGTCGTCAAAGCGTTGTTCGCCACGCTGCAACTCGAGCATGAGGACTGGCCGTTCGCGCGGCTCATGTCGGTTCTCGACTCGAACCTCTTCCAGCCGGAGTGGCCCGAGCTTCAGCAAGGCCGCGCCGTCGCCGCGTCGCTCCGCCGATTGAAACTGCACGCCGAACGGGAACTCATCCTGCGTGTGCTGTCGCGCGTTTCGACTGGCCTGCTCAAGGAGGTCGTCTCGACTTCCGAAAACGACGACGACGAGTTGTCCGTCGCGGAGTCATCGGCGGCGACACTCGCCGCGCTGGCGGAACCGCTTCTGTCGCGGCTTTCGCGCGCGACGGAGCGACTGCGCCGCAAGCACACGCTCGTCGGATGGGCCGACGTGCTGGCAACCCTCGGGGAAGAACTCGGCTGGTCTCGCGGCGGTGCCGGAGCCGCTTTCAATCACGCCCCCCCACCGGGCTTGCCCCGGTGGAGTCAGGTCTTTGCACTACCCGCTCATTCAACGGAATCAGAACAGCAGCAGCAAGTAGTGCAAAAACCCGCGAGCCACCGGGACAAGCCCGGTGGGGTCGCGAATTGGAGTACGGTCGCAACGAGTGGCGTCGAGAACGCAAACGAGGCACGCGATTGGGACTTGCTCCAACGAATCGTCCGCACCGCCGCCGAGGCCGATGAGAAACTGATCGCGACTCCACGAAATGTCACTCCCGGCGGAAAGTCTTCACGCAAACTGCCGCTGCTCGACTTGGCCGAGTTCACCGCCGAACTGCGTGACTTACTTGCCGGCGAGACGATCCCCGGCACGGCCGATCCGGGCGGCTGCGTGCGAGTCCTCGATGTCGAGCAGGTGCGACACATCAGCGTGCCGCATCTGTTTGTGGTCGGTTTGTCCGAGAGCAGCTTTCCGCAGAAGGGGGCCGATGACTGTCTGTTTGGTGACGCGGAACGACGCGAACTGGCCGAACGCGGACTGGCACTCCGCCACCGCGAGCAGCATCAGCAGGACGAGATGTTCTTGTTTTACAACCTCATGACGAAGGCCCGCACGCGGCTCACGCTCAGCTATCCGTCGATCAACCGCAAAGGACAGACGGTCTTCGCCAGTCCGTATGTCGCGGCGATTCGCACGCTGTTCACGGCCGCCGCGTTGCCGGTGCTGCACGAAGGACAGCTCGATCCGATTCCCGCTCTCGATCGCGCCCTCACCGCGACGGACCTCAGACTGGTGGCAATGACCGAAGCGCGGGCCGCTCGGCCGGGACTCTTCACGCATCTGCTCGCTCAGCCCGAATGGCATTCGGTGGGCGAGAACCTGCTGGCGGCGGTCGATGTGAGCGTGCAGCGGTTCCACACACGCGGCTTCACGAACCACGAAGGCCACTTGCAGGTCGCTCAGAATTTGGAGTCGCTCCGCAAACGGTTCGGTGCCCAGCATCAATTCAGCGCGACGGAACTCGAAGGCTACGCGAGTTGCCCGTTTCGGTTTTGGCTCGGCAAGGTCTTGAAGCTCGACCCGATCCCGACTCCGGAAGAGGGAACCGACCACGCCGCGCGCGGCAGCTTGGTTCACGATGTGTTGGCGCAGCTGCTGACCGAGGGCATGAACGACGACGCCGTGACGCTTGCCGCGCGGTTTCGCGAACTGGCCGAAGAACAACTGGCGACACGCTTCCACGAGACGGACCTGCAACGCGCACTGACTCGGATCGAATCGGAGTTACTCGGTCTCTGGGGCGATGCCTTCGCGGAGCAGCAGATCGCCTATCAAGACCGGCTGAGTTCCGCGTGGAGCGGCCTCCAACCGTCGCTCGCTCCCGAAATTCCCTTCGGCAGTCTGCCCGACGCGGAGCTGTCGCCCGGCGAAGAGCATCACGAACCGATCGTCTTCGGCGAGGAAGACCGCGCCGTGCGCGTGCGAGGTCGGATCGACCGCGTCGATGTCGGAACCGTCGGCGGGAAGACCGTCTTCAGCGTGATCGACTACAAAACCGGCAAGCCCCCCAAATCGAATGAGACCGAATTGAAGACGGGCCGTGCGATCCAGCTCGCCCTGTACACGCTCGCCGTCCGTCGTCTCGGTCTCGCCGGTCCCGCTGCCGAGCCGTTCGTGATGGGCTACTGGCCGCTCAAAGAGACCGGCTTCAAACGGGGCTATCAACGCGAGACCAAAGCCTTCGACGGCATCGACTCGGCCATCGTCAATTCGCTGGAGCAAAGCCTCAACGATTTGATCCCGAAGCTGGCCGAGGGCCTGCGTTCCGGCAAGTTCCTTGTCGAGAACGCCGACGAAGATTGCACGGGTCGTTGCCCCTACCGTACAACCTGCCGCGTCAATCAACTCCGCCCGGTTGCATCATCGCTGCACAAAATCGGCGACATCCTGATGTGACGTAGGGTAAGCGTCCCGCTTGCCCGTTTTTCGATGCCAATCACGGGCAATCGAGACGCTTACCCTACGTTTTCAGCGCGCGGTGAAACGAGTCGCACTTGGTCCCCGAGCTTTGGTGTTTGCTTCTCGATGCCCCTCAACCTGCTCATCGTCGGACAGACTCAACGAGCGGAAGCCAAGCCGCTGGTAGAGTGGCTCGCCGCCGCATTGAGCACCGCTGTTCAGCAGCACTTTCCCGACCTGACGCTCGCGCTGGAAGCGGCCTCGCGCACGAACACGATTCCCGACTTGATCGTGATCGTGCAGAGTCAGCCCGATGAATTCTCTTCGACTGAGATCGCCAGCCTCTTCGCTTTCGCACCGCTCGCCCGAGTGGTCGTCGCGTACGGGGCATGGTGCGAGTCCGACGGGCGAACTCGCCAAACATGGCCGCTCGCGGCGCGAGTCTCACTTCCCAACGCGCCCGCCCGTATCGAACGCGAATGGCGACTGCTGAACGCCACGCCGGGAATCGAGTCCCTGCCACTCTCGTCTTCCCGCGAAGAAGTCTTCGCCGCCGACCATCCGGTGTTCGAGCAGACCACGTCACCGAAAACTGTACTGGTCATCTCACCCGATCCGGCGTATCGCCGCTTCCTCAGCGAACTGCTCATGGCGGCGGGACACACCGTCGATGCGGGCCATCGGTCAGTGACCGGCTCAGCTACCACCGCGATCTTGTTCGATGCCGATCCGTGGGAGAACTCAGGACCGGCTCACGTTCGATCGCTCCGGCAGCAGCATCCGTCGTCGAACATCATCGCGCTGATGAGCGCCTCACACCCGCAGCACGAAGCCGAATTGATCGCCGCCGGAGTTTCCTCCGTCAAAGTGAAGCTGGGTGATCAAGCGGCGATCATCACGGCGATTTGACGTGAACGCCTCACGAACACCCGGTAAATAATTTACCGATCGAAGCCTGACGCGCAAGCGAAGCCTCTCTTCGCTTGCGCGTCAGGCTTCGATGTGCAGGTACGATATTTTCCGGGTTGCCTCACGCGCCGAACGCCTTCCGCAACAGAGCGAGGCTCTGCGGGATCGCTGTGGCCGGGGCTTCTTTCCCTTCCATTTCGAGCGACACGTAACCGCGATAGTTGGCCTTGCGCAGCAGCTTCGCCACGCGATCGTAGTCGATGTCGAGTGCGTACCACTCGCCGCCACCGTGGTAAGTCTTCGCTTGCACGAGAACGGCTCGCGGGGCGAGAGCCTCCATTTGCTCGTACATATTTTCGAGGAAGTTGCCCGTGTCGAGTGTCGCCTGCAACCACGGAGACTTGATTGTGTCGAGCACCTTCAGCACGCCCGCCGCCTCGCGCCCCAGGCCCCAATGGTTTTCGAGTCCCATCACCACGCCACACTCCTCGGCCTTCGGAAGGAGTTCCTCGAAGCTGCGTTGGACCCACTCAAACCCCTGCTCGTCCGAGTAACCCGGCAAACGCGGCTCGATTCCCTTGTTGGCCATCAACTCGTCGAAGGACTTGCTCGTTCCCCACCGACCGGTGTTGACTCGGATCGTGGGGATGCCCAGTTCGTAAGCCAGTTCCAAACAGCGCGCGGTATGCGCGACGTTCTTCTTCCGCTTCTCTTCGTCGGGCGTGACGAAACCCTGATGCGTCGAGAAGCCCATCAGGTCGAGACCCAGAGAAAACGCGAGCCGCTTCAGCTTGCGCAGGTACGGCTTATCGACCTGCCCTCCCGCCGCCTTGGCCGCCTCTTCCATGTGAACGTGCAAGATTTCAACGCCATCAAATCCCATCTCGGCCGCCTGTTCGAGGCAATTCTCAATCGGCGTCGGCTCTCCCCGGAAGTGCCAGAACGAGTACGTCGAAACCCCGATCCGATTGGCCCTCCGCCGCTCAACGACCGGCGTCTCTGCTGCCAGTCCCACCGCAGCCGTCCCCCCTGCAAGGCCCAGAACGGCACGGCTCACCAATTCGCGTCGAGTGATCTGCATGAAGTCGATTCCTCAATGGAGTAACGGGGGGCGTAAACAGCCTGTTGAAAAACGTAGGGTAAGCTTCTGGCTTGCCCTTTTTTCAACTGCTTTGACGGGCAAGCGAGACGCTTACCCTACGTTTTTCAACAGGCAGTTAGCCCATTTTCTACCGGCTGCTCGGCGACAAGGATTCACGCACCGGCGTTGACGACGGGCTGCGCTTCGGACTCACTGCACAGCACGACGAGCAGGTTGCTGACCAGCGTCGCTTTCTGGGCCGAGTCAAACGTCACGACTTGCTTTTGCTCCAGCTCTTTCAGCGCCATCTCCACCATGCTCACTGCCCCATGCACAATCATTTGACGCGCGGCGATGATCGCCTCGGCCTGCTGGCGTCGCAGCATGACTCCGGCAATTTCCGAAGCGTAGGCCAAGTGCGTCAACCGAGCATCGTCGCAGGTGACTCCCGCATGTTTGAGGCGGTCTTGCAACTCGGAGCGGAGCGCTGCCGAGACTTCATCCATGCCGCTGCGCAATGTGATCTCGTGGGCTTCGCCGTGATCGTAGGCGTAGCTGTTGGCAAGGTGCCGCAGTGCCGTCTCACTTTGGATGCGAACGTAGCTGTCGTAGTCCTCGACATCGAAGACCGCTTGAGCCGAGTTCTCGACGCGCCACACGACGACCGCACCAATCTCAATCGGGTTGCCTCCTTTGTCGTTGACCTTCAGCTTGGCCCCTTCAAAGTTGCGTGACTTCAGCGAAATCTTGCGCTTCGTCATGAACGGGTTGACCCAGTAGAAGCCGCTCTCACGCACAGTGCCAACATAGGGACCGAAGAAGCTGAGAACGATGGCTTCATTCGGCTGCAAGGTGAAGTGGCCGCCCAAACGGATCAGCGCGGCGATCCCCGTGATGACACCAGTGACACAGAACAACCCCGCCACCAACGGACCACCGCTCCGTCCCTGCGCCATGCCGATGCCCATCAGGAAGATCACCGGTGCCGCGAGGAGCAGGCCCAAATTGAGCGGCAATTGAACCCAGCCATTGCTGGCCTGAATCGGTCGTTCTTGAGTCATGGCAATAGTCTCCGAAAGAGGATTCGATGCACCGCACGCTCGCGGTGAATCATCACGAATAACAGGATCGCTGCGGCCAACGTGGCGATCCCAGTTCGGCTCACGCAAGAACTTCGCGAGAATTCTCAAGCCACCGAACCCCACCGGGCTTGCCCCGGTGGAGTTAGGTCTTTGCACTACTTTCGCGTTCTCTCGAATCCGTGAAGCGGCTCGAATCCGTGAAGCGAGTAGTGCAGAAACCCGCGAGCCACCGGGGCAAGCCCGGTGGGGTCGCGTTCATTGCGGCAGCACTATTTCATTGCGGCCGCGCTACTCGTCCAACTCGATGTTCCAGTACGCCTCGCTGAGAAACTTGGACCAACTGGCGATGCGCATCGAGTGCCACGAGTACATCGGCTTCCACGTCGGACGAATCGGCGTCTTGGCGAGCGGCATCTTCGCCTCCGTCGGCGTCTTGTTGGCCTTCCGCTTGTTGCAGTCGATGCACGCCAAAACGCAGTTGTCCCAAGTGGATGTACCGCCGCGCGAACGGGGCTGGACGTGGTCGATCGTCAGCTCTTCACTCCCCGGTTGGATGCCGCAGTACTGGCAGGTGTGGTGATCGCGTTTGTAGATGTTGCGGCGGCTGAAGGTCACGACGTTGGTCGGCACGCGGTCGTACCGAGTCAGCGTGATGACTTCAGGGACGCGCATCCGGAACATCACAGACTGCACGAACATGCCGTCGTCGGACGGCGCGAGTCGCGCCCAATCCTCCCACGAGTATTGCTGGAAGTCGGCCGGATCGACGAACCGTGCCCGCTCGGCGGCCACCAGCGTGAGTGACCTCGCTACGGAGACGACACCCACGGGCTGCCAATTGCGGTTCAGGACCAGCGTCGGACGTTGCAGGGATGCGACCACTCTAAAGCTCCTCTTCCATGTGAGGCGATGAGTCGGTTCACCACAGCCTCGACACCATGACTGACGCCCCCACCGAGCGGCGACAGTCCGACAATAGAAACCGATTGAAGCACGTTCGGCAACCAATCCACAGCGGCTGACGTGAAGTACCGCAAAAATTCATGGAAGCTGAAATGCCGGTCCCACGTCCTGCTCGGACACGCTCGCCGTGACTGCGGTTCGATTCGTGACTCATAAATATCGAAGTCCGGCGCGGGGCTGGCGCATCAATGAGAGTCGCCTTTCGCTCCGCGAAAGAACGTTCTTTCGCGGAGCGAAAGACGACAATGTGACGGTTATTGATGGGGCGGTCCTTATCTTTGTTAGCCGGACTTTGAATGTCCGCGCCGATGGCTTTGGCGGGCCTCACGGGTTGATGGTTCGGGCAAACAGCGGTGACTATACTCCCGCCCGACTCGCGGCCCGGTCTTGGTCGCTCACTTCCTCAAACGGTTGGAACGACGGTCATGCAGCAGGTAGACGTGGCAATCATTGGCGGCGGCATCGTGGGGTTGGCGACGGCTTACCGATTGCTTGAACGCTTCCCCGGCAAGCAGGTCGTGATTTTGGAGAAGGAGCGCGAGGTCGCTCAACACCAGACCGGCCACAACTCGGGAGTGCTGCATTCGGGGATCTACTACAAACCGGGATCGCTGCGCGCGACGAACTGCCGTGAGGGCAAACTGGCAATGGAAGCCTTCTGCACGCAGGAGAACATTCCGTTCGAGCAGTGTGGCAAGGTGATCGTCGCGATCACGCGGGAAGAGATTCCACAACTCGAACGCATCTTCGAGCGAGGCCAAGCCAACGGGACCGTCTGCCAGATGATCGACGCCGCGCGGTTGAAGGAACTCGAACCGCACACGGCCGGCATTCAGGCGATTCACGTTCCGGAAGCAGGGATCGTCGATTATCGCCAAGTCTGCGAGCGACTTTCTCAGCGGATCACAGAACGCGGAGCGACAGTCAAAACGAGCGCGAAGGTGACGGGAATGTTCCGTCGCGACAATCGCATGGTCGTCGAGAACACGGCGGGTGAGATCGAAGCGCGGTTGATCGTGAACTGCGCGGGGCTGTACTCGGACCGCATGACGTGGATGTCGGGGCAGCGGCCCGACGCGCAGATCGTTCCGTTTCGCGGCGAGTACTTCGAGCTGAAGCCATCGGCCCAGCATCTCTGTCGCGGACTGATCTATCCGGTTCCCGATCCGAACTTCCCGTTCTTGGGCGTTCATTTCACGAAGATGATTCACGGTGGAGTCGAGTGCGGGCCGAACGCCGTGCTGGCCTTTGCGCGAGAAGGCTACTTCAAGACGAGCTTCAGTCTGTTCGACACATTGGAGTCACTCACGTATCCCGGCTTCCTGCGTCTGGCGTGGAAGCACTGGCGCGCGGGCCTCGGTGAAATGTGGCGGTCGTTCAGCAAGGCGGCTTTCGTCGCCGCGCTGCAACGTCTCGTCCCCGAAGTGCAGTCCGAGCATCTCGTCCCCGCTCCGGCAGGTGTCCGCGCTCAAGCTCTCACACGCGATGGCAACCTCGTCGATGACTTCCTGATCGTCGAGAACGATCTGGTCATCAACGTTTGCAACGCGCCGAGTCCCGCAGCGACGGCATCGCTCAACGTCGGTCGCATGATCGTCGATAAGGTCGCCACACACCTGACGTGAGACGCTGATCACCACGCAAATGTGAGTCCCAACGACTTCGGAGCGGGGGACGTGAGTCCCCTGAATCCGCGTGATTCGCGATGGCGACCGCACTCAGGGGACTCACGTCTCCCGCTCCGAAATCGAGGACTACTCGATCACCACCGTCGCTCGTTTCCAGAGAACTTCGGTCTGCTGCTGCTTCGGGGCGGCGTGCAGCAGTTGGATCGGGATCGTGCGTCCAGCGAAGGGACTGAGATCGACAACGACATCGTGCCAGCCGTTCGCGCTGCCGGTCTCTTCGACGGTGCGGTCGAGGAGCAGTTGGTTCTCGACGCGCACGCCGAGCTGCCAGCGTTTGTCGGGGAGATTGCCGACGCGCAGCCGCAGCGTCGCCTTTCGTCCAACAGGGATTTCAAACTGACCGACGAGTGCGATGTCGTGTGTCTCGACGAGCTTGATCGAAAGGACTGCGGTCTCGCCGCGCTGGTCGCTCACGACGAGTTTGTGATTGGCCGAGAAGCCGGTCGCAGGGGACCAGCCGGGAAGGATGAGCGCGAGGTCGGCGAGTTGGGTCTCGATGATGTCGGGCTGCCACGCGCCGAGAGCCGTGTCCCCGAATCGACCGGGGGCGAGCGGCGACGACGCGACGAGTTCGTTCAGTTCTCGCTTCGGGTCTTTCCAACCTTGGCCCGCAAACGTCCACCACTTGCCTGCGGCGAAGACGAGCGGCCCGAGTTGGTTCTCGTCCCGTTCGACTCCTTCGACCTGAGACTGCCCGAGTTCGCGACCGCTCTTCAGATCGAGCCACATCAAAAACGGTTTCGACTTGTTGCCGACGAGCTTCGCGCGGTGAGCGACCACGACGACGTTGCCATCGGCGTGAATCGCTTCGAGTCGCGCTTCGAGCGGCTTCGACCACGCGACCGTGCCATCATCAAGCGACAGCGCGGTGAGTCCCGTCGTCGTATCGACCAACACGCGCGAGCCGCTCACCGTGATCGCGCCGCGCAGGTCGGCGATCGGTCGTTCCCAGAGGAGCCGTCCCGTCGCGAGGCTCAGACAACTGACCGTTCGCACACCGGGGAGCGAGACCACGATGCGGTCTCCCAACACAGTCGGCGTGAAGGCTCGAAAATCTTCCGACAATTCGTCGATCACTTTCGGCAGCCATGTGTGACGCCGCAGCCATTGAACTTCGCCCGCACTATCGAAGCAGGCGGTCGTGCCAGCGAGCGTGCAGACGGCGACGCGACCGGCAAGCGTCAATTGCGCGACGAGACTTCGCTCGCCCTGATCCTTCATCCGGAAAAGGGGCTGCGAGGACGTGGCGGCTCCGGTTTCAAAGTCGAACCGCGTCGCTTCGATCTGCAGAAGATCGTCGTCCACTTTGGCCACGGTCAGCGCGAAGAGGCTGCCGTTCCAGAAGACCGGATCAGTGACGACCTGCAAGTTGGGTCGCTGCTTCCACAGGACGTTGCCATTGTCCACTTGTAGACACGCCAGCTCGGCCCCGCCCTTCGTCAGTCGCCTCACGTACAACCGGTCTCCCGCGACGAGCGGCTTCATCGGCGCGAACGGCAGTCCGTAAGCGTCGCCCTGTTCGGCTCCCAATCCTTGTGCCCATTGCTGCTGTCCGCCGGGCAACGCATACGCATTCACTTGGAAGCGGTTGCTGACGAACATCCGTTGCGCGTCGGTCACAACAGACAGTTGCCGCGCGAAGGGATCGCCGAATCGGAACTCACCGCGACCGGGATTGTTCCCCGGTTGGCCATCGAACTGAGCACGCGCTTCCAGCTTGAACGCGGCCGGTGTGAGCGGCGGCGGGACGAGCGATGCGGCTGTGATGACGAAGCGACTCGACGCCGAAGGTCGCGCGGAGAGATCGCGAATGAGCGACTCAAACGCCGCTGGCGCGATGCTCGTGCCGCTCAGTTCAATCGGCTTGGTCGGTGTGACAAGCGGTGACGATGGCGGCTGTCCATTGAGAGCTGTCGCCAGTTGCAGCCGCGCGGTGAGGGACTCGCGCTGACGAGCGGCCGCGTGCGTGAGACCCATCAGAAAATGTTCTTCCGCTGCGGGGAAGCGGCCTGCCGCGAGCGCGCGATCGCCGAGCCATTCGTGAGCTTCGGCCGCGGCCTCAGTCCCGAAGAACTGCAACGTCGCCGCCTGCATCCCGCGCACGTCTCCCGCGTTGATCGCGGTGCGAACGCGAATCTGGCCGAGCGGCCCGAACTTCTCGGCCATCATCCGGGCGAAGTCGGGATGAGCCTGCATCGCTCCGGCAATCGCGGTCGGCAGTGACACGAACAACTGGCGGTCCTCCATGTCTGGCAACATCCCCGGTCCATCGTGGTCGCCGATTGCCATCACGATGCGGCAGGCGTCCTCATACGTCTGCCCGACGAGTGCCGACTGCAATTCCGACCGAACGTTGTACGCCTCTTTGTTCCACTGCAACGCGAGCGGATGCCGCCAGCCGCCGGGGAAAACTCCCGCCGTGCCATCGTCCAATTGCGGAGCGTTCTCCAACGAGACCGCCTTCAACCACCGCGCGTGCTTGTCGAGATCATCGCTCCGTTCGGTCGGTCGCCAGTCGGGATGAACGCCCGTGTTCCAAAAGAGGGCGGTCTGACTCGACTGCCACGCATCGGCCCAGTCGCCGCGATACGCCGCCAGCAACAGTTCGCGCGAGTTCTGTCGTTCCCACGCGAACCGCAACTTGCTGACGGTCCACATCGGCGAACGAATGATCGCGGGACGGAGCGTTGCCAGCGGATGCAGCTCGCCGGTCGAAGCGATCTGTTCGGCGAGCGTTTCGTAGTGCGAGGTATGAACCCGCGCCGCCGCTTCGTCCCAGAGGTCGCTGAGGAGCGCGGCGTCATCGAGCAGCAACAGCTTCTGGGCGAGCGTCGCCTCCGAACGAACGCCGACCGATACGAGTTGCCTCAAGAGCGGGACGGCCAATTCTTTCGCCGGTCCCTGACTCAGCGCGGCCACCGCACACGCATTGAACCAGCGCGGCAAGGCGACTTCCGCCGGTTGTGTCGCCAGCGTGCGCTGCGTCCACTTCGCGATGTCTTTCAACTCGTCACTCGCAAACTGCGGAGTCAGCGCGACGAGCGGTCGTTCGGCGAACGATGTCACGCCACTCAATTCGCGCACTTCGAGATGACTCAATCGAATCGAACGGGGCGCGACGCCGGGCTGTGCAACAGGATTCGCAAACAGGCCGACCGTCGCGACGGGACCGATCAAATCGCGAGCCGGGTTCTCGACGAGATGCCCCCAACTCCGACCGTCGCCGCTCACGAGAATCTGCAACGTTCCCGCTCCCGCCACGAGCTTGATCCACTGCTGAGGCGTCTGATACGGCGGCGGAAAGCCGTTCGGATCGAAGTTCGACGTGTCGCGCTGTTCGCCCGGTCGCAACACTCCGAACGTGATCTGCTGCGTCGTCGCCTCTTTGAAGAAGCCGACGCGATGCAGCGGCCGACCGTCAATGTCACCGAGAAAGAGACCCGTCCCCGGATCGGCCGACTCAACCCGTGCGATCACTTCGTACAGTCCGCGCGTCGCGCCGAGTTGGCTTGGCGCGACAATCGGAACGCTGGCGATCCCGACCTTTGTCGCCGAGGCCGTCGTGAGCGAGACCGATCCGTTTTCGTGCGTACTCAACTCGGCAGGCAACTCCGCCGAGAGAGACCACGGCAGCGTGTTTGCCGCACCGCTCAACACCAGCGAATGGGACGTTTCGCGAAGACTTGGCAGCGGGGCGCTCTTGTGAAGTGAGATGCCTCGCAGTCGGAACTGACCTTCGACGTAGACCTCATCGGGGATCGACGCCATCGGCGCGGTGAGAAGCGTGATGCCGCCGCGTGCCAGCGTGATGCCGCCGTCTTGATAGCGAAGGTCGAACGTCGCGGCACCGGCTCGGACATAGCTGCCGTTGTCGCCGGAGAGGAGTCCAAAACGAAGCGGCTTCGGTGACGAGTTCTCGCGCACAATCGAGAAGGCGGCCCACTGATGCGGTTCGCGCCGGGTGTAGAACCGCAGCGCGACCCCTTGCGGTCCGCGCCAGAAGTAGAGCGTGAAGTCGGTCATCTCGAACGGCGTCAGTCTTAGTAACGTCTCGTCGGTCCACGGCGTTCGCAGTCGAGCCAGTCCTTGGAACCGAGCGACTCGTTTGTGCTGAGGGCCGTAAACGTCCTGTGCCCAAGTGAACGGCTGCCCTTCGACTTGGCTGAACCAGCGCCGCGCTTCGGTCTCGGGGAGTTCGTCGTGTCCGGATGACTTGAAGTCGCGGGTGAGCTTCGGACTGTGAGCGGGCCACGGAGCGACCTCGCGCGACAGCGCGTCGGTCCACGGTTCGATCACAGGCGCGGCGGCAACGACGACCGGCTTCGCATCGGGCATCGGCGGCTTGTCGGTTGGCTCACTCGGTGGCATCGGCTCTTTTTCGCCGAGCGCTGTCGCGACTGCGTTGGCCGCGGAAACTTCGCCTCCCACATTGGCGGGCCTCAACGCATCAGCCGCAAACTTCCAAGCTGCCGAGTCCGACTCGGTCGCGTTGCCGCCGTTGCCATTCTTGACGATCGGTTCTTGATCGAGTCCCGCTGGCCGTCCGACCCACAGCGTCCCGCCCGCGATCACTGCGGCCAGCAAACAGAGTCCGATTAACCATCGCCAGCCGTGCGATGGCTCTGTTTTGGTGAGTCGCTTCTGTTCGGCCGCTCGCTTCAACAAGGAATCGACATCGAGCGCGATGCTGCTCAATGCTCCCGATAACTCCGTTTCGAGATGCAGATGCTCGACGAGAGCCTGCCGCAGTTCGGGCGACTGCGTCCAGCGTCTCCGCAACGCGTCCAGCTCGAACGGCGTGAAGTCGCCCGGCGGCTTCTCGTGCAGCAGTTGAATCAGTTCCTGATCGGTCATCGCGATTCCTTGGTTGGACAGCCAACCCTGATTTGCTCGTAGGATGGACGCCCTCGTCCGTCCGGTCTTCGACAAAAATGCAGGACGGACGAGGGCGTCGATCCTACGGGCGTGCTTGGCGTCGGCGTTCGATGCAATCTTTGAGAGCCTGTCGGGCACGGTGCAGCAACAGTTTGACGGCCCCTTCGCTGCGATGGAGTTGCCGGGCGATCTCGACCAATTTCTGCTCGCCCTTGTAATGGAGTTCGATCCCCTGCCGGGCACTCGGGCCGAGACTGTCCATGCAGCGCGACAAATGAATCAGCCCGTCATCGTCGTCGGTCCACAAGGCATCGGCCGGGAGAACCGATTCGAGTTCGAGGCATAGCTCCGTCCAACCCGCTTCCTTCCGTCGAGCCAAGCCTTTGACATGTTCTCGCAACAAATTGCGAGCGATCCCCAACAGCCACGGTCGGATGAGTGCCGACGAATCGAAGCGAGCCTGCGTGACGTAGAACCTCAGGAAGACTTCCTGAGTCATGTCGTCGGCATCACTGTTTTGGAGAAGCCTCGCCCGCAAGTAGCCATAGACGGCGCGTTGATGTTGCTCGACGACCGCCGCGAACGCCGCCCGGTCGCCCCGCCGAAGCTGCTCAATCAACGTTTGATCGACGGAGTGCAGCACGAGGAAAGGTCCGGAGGTGGGAGTGGATGGTGGGCTGTAGGCAGTGTGACTCTTGGGCGTCAGCCCTCTTCGGATTTCCGGAGCGGGGCGGCGTCAGCCCCCTGAATCCGCGTCGTTTGTAGCATCCGAGTCTGTTCAAAGCGGGGGCTGACGCCCAAGACAAAGGCACAGGGGGCTGACGCCGCCCCGCTCCGAAATGCGGTCCCACCCTGAATCTCAACGTGGGTGGCAAACACCGCGCGGCGAGATGGTAAGGCCCGCTGCAAACCGAACGCAACCGCGTGGCGAACGCCTGCGCGTCGCGCGGCGGCGGTGGACCATTCTCAGAGCGGCCTCTAACATCTCGCCCGTTCGCGTTCGTCTCTCCGTGAAGGAACACCATGTCTGCTCAGAACTCGTCCGTCTCAACCGCCGCTTCGGCCGGTGAAGCCCCTCATGCCGAGTCCGCATCGGTCATCATCTTCGGGGCGTCGGGAGACCTCACCGCTCGCAAGCTGCTCCCCGCGCTGTTCGATCTCTGGAGCGACGGCTATCTCGCCGACAACGCGCCGATTGTCGGTGTCGCCCGGCGCGAGAAGACCGATGAGACCTTTCGCGCCGAGATGTTCGAAGCGATCAACGGGCATGTGCGAGCGGGTGCGGTGTCGCCCGAACGCTGGAGTCAGTTCGCGTCGCGGCTGTTCTATCGACAGCTCGACATCGCGTCGGGAGAAGGCTACCCCGACTTCAAGAAGCAAGTGGAGGCGATTGAGAACCAGCAGGGCGTCAGTCACCGTCGCGTCGTCTACATGGCGACCTCGCCCGACCTGTTCCTCCCTGCCATCGAGCATCTCGGTTTCTGCGGCATGATCCCTGATCGAGACTCGTCGCATCAGCTTCGCGTCGTGTTTGAAAAACCCTTCGGCCGCGATCTGTCCTCGGCCCAGGAACTCAGCGGCAATCTCCGACGGCTGCTGCGCGAAGAGCAGATCTACCGCATCGACCATTACCTCGGCAAAGAGACCGTCCAAAACATCCTGCTGTTCCGCTTCGGCAACTCGATCTTCGAGCCGCTGCTGAATCGCAACCAGGTCGATCACGTGCAGATCACCGTCTCCGAATCGCAGGGCTTGGAACGGGGACGCGGCGGCTACTACGACAATTCGGGAGCGATGCGCGACGTACTCCAGAACCACGTCTTGCAACTTCTCTGCCTGATCGCGATGGAGCCGCCCGCCCTGTTCAACGCGCGCGACCTGCACGACGAGAAACTGAAGGTGCTGAAGGCCCTCGCGCCGGGTAACAAGGGGGACGTTTCCAAGTGGGTGATTCCGGGTCAGTACTCGGCGGGAGTCGTCGATGGCCAAGCGGCGGTGAGTTATCTGAGCGAGGAGCGGATCCCGGCCGACTCACGCACCGAGACGTTTGTCGCGATGAAAGTACTCGTTGACAACCGGCGCTGGGCCGGCGTGCCGTTCTACCTGCGCACGGGCAAGCGGCTGCCGTCGCGAGTCTCCGAGATCGCGATCCAGTTCAAGCAGCCGCCGCTCAACCTGTTCAGCACGGTCGAGTGCGAGGGGGACATGTGTGCCCTCGTCGGCGCCCGGCCCAACAAACTCGTCTTCCGCATCCAGCCGAGCGAGTCGATCAAACTGTCGTTCTCGACGAAAAGGCCGGGGATGCAGTACCAGATTCATCCGGTGACGATGGACTTCAACTACAAGGAGACCTTCACGCAGGCCCTGCCCGAAGCCTACGAACGGCTGCTGCTCGACGTACTCCGAGGCGACTCGACGCTGTTCATGCGCAGCGACGAACTGGAAGCCGCCTGGCAATTCGTGACGCCGATCCTCGACCACTGGGAGCAAAACAAGACGATCCCCGAACCGTATCGCTGCGGCTCGTGGGGCCCCCGCGCCGCCGATGACCTCCTCCTCAACGACGACCGCTCATGGAGATCGCCGGCGGTGTAGTGAAAAGAGGGCTGGCTGACAAAAATGGCCGAGGCGGTAGCCACACAAACGCCGCTCCGGCTGGGTTTGTGTTTGCACCTCCCCGTGTTAGCCTGCCGCCCCCAAGGCCGCGACGTGATTTGGTGTGCATGGAGGTTGGAAGCCCGTGGCGAGAACAGCGACTCTACCGTTCGATTTGCCGATGACGAAAACATTGGTTGGCGACTGTCGCCACCTCTTGCCGACACTGGCGGCCGATTCGATTCAATGCTGCGTGACATCGCCGCCCTATTGGGGACTGCGTGACTACGACCATCCTGACCAAATCGGAGCCGAACCCTCGCCCGATCTTTACGTCGCCGACCTCGTGTCGATTTTTCGCGAGGTCCGCCGCGTCCTTCGCTCAGACGGGACGCTGTGGCTGAATGTGGGCGATGGTTATGCCCGCAATGGGGGAACCGGCAACTGTGGGCCGAATGCGATCGTCGGCAACACTCGGAAGCTGATCCAAAAGCGGAACTGCAAAGTGCCGGAGGTGTGGGGACTCAAAGACCGAGACCTCATGGGACTGCCGTGGCGAGTGGCGTTCGCTCTCCAAGCCGATGGCTGGATTCTGCGATCCAAGATTACTTGGATCAAGAAAACGGCCATGCCCGAAAGCGTCAAGAATCGACCCACCAGTGCCACGGAAGAGGTCTTCTTGTTCTCGAAATCACCGTCGTATTTCTACGACCCGAACGGGGTGCGAGAAGATACGGGTGCCAACCTCCGGAACTATTGGATTCTGGGGCCGGACCCCAGCACCTACGGACACCCGGCGGCGTTTCCGAGGGAACTCGCTCGCAGGTGCATCTTGCTGGGTTCGCGCGAGGGCGACAGTGTTCTGGACCCTTTCGGCGGTTGTGGAACGACGGGTGTCGCCGCAGAAGAACTGAACCGTTTGGCCACTCTGATCGAATTGAATCCCGAATACGCCAATATGAGAAACACGGAGCAACCGCGCAATGGCCGCCGCAAACTTTGTTGAAGCCCGCATTGCGTATCACGCCTTGCTGCTCAAAAACGTGCTGAGCATCGACAGCGATGGCGTGCCAAGTAATGCCGACAAGCACAACACGAACAGCGTCCGTATTGCCTTCGGAATCGCACAGATGCTGAAATCCGAAATCGGAGCGAAGCGGCTGGCCGGACAAACCTCGGGCAGTCGTTTTGAAGACGCTTGCGCTGAGTTCGTGCAAAACACGTTCAGCATGCTCGGCCATCTTCGACCGGGAACATGGGACATCCACAAGGTTCGCAGCCGTGACAGCTTGGCGATTGCCAAGTACGAGCAGTACGCCCATCTGATCGCGTTAGACATGGCGGCTCGCAGCAATCCCGTTCTCGCTGCCGCGCTGGGGAGTGATTACACGATTACACCAGATATTGTGGTCGTCAGAGAGACTGAGCCGGACGAAGCCATCAACACGCCGACTACTCTGGTTGACCCGACTGTTGCAAAGCTGGCGAGCCTCAGAAAGCAGAACGGTGGTTCGCCACTCCTTCATGCCAGCATTTCTTGCAAGTGGACCATCCGAAGCGATCGGGCACAAAACTCTCGATCAGAAGCCCTGAACCTGATTCGTAACCGCAAGGGGCGACTGCCTCACATCGTCGTCATCACCGCAGAGCCAACTCCATCACGGCTCGCATCCATTGCGTTGGGGACCGGCGACATTGATTGCGTGTACCACTTCGCGTTGTACGAGTTGCAAGCCACGTTGGCTCAGTTGGAACTTCAAGACGCCATCGACATGCTCGCGATCATGGTCGATGGAAAGAGACTGAAGGACATTTCCGACCTGCCGTTGGACTTGGCCGTTTAGTTGACGACCATCAACACATTTCGCCGTTAGCTTGACTTCCGGCAGTCGATACCCATACTGGCCGCGACTTGCTCGGGGGACGAAAAGCTGCCCCTTCTGCGGCGGGGTCGTGTGAACCGGGTCAGGCCTTAACCGGAGCAGCCCTAAGCATCAGATTTCGGGTGTGGAAGGGGTGGCATTCCGTTCCTTGGGCAATAAAACAGGCTGGTTGCACTTCGGGGCAACCAGCCTGTTTTCATATCTGCCCCGCACTGAAGCCTAACGCACAAGCGAAGAACTCTTGGTAACGGTCTTTCGCTTGCGCGTCAGGCTTTGATCGGCAGTCAGACTATTCCTGCCAGTCGCCTTCACGGGCGAACGAATCACTAGGCAAACAAGGCGACAACGATGGACGCTCAGTACACCGTGCTGGCTCGACGGTTTCGGCCTCAAACGTTTACCGAGGTCGTCGGGCAAGACCGAATTTCTCAGACGCTGCGGAACGCGATCCATGAGGGACGCGTCGCCCATGCGTACCTCTTCACCGGGGCACGCGGCGTCGGCAAGACTTCGATGGCGCGCATCTTCGCCAAGGCTCTGAACTGCTCGAACTTGGTCGAGGGTGTGCCGTGCAACGAATGCGAGCAGTGTCTCGGGATCGCGGCTGGGAATGATGTCGATGTCTCCGAGATCGACGGCGCATCCAACCGAGGGATCGACGACATCCGGTCGCTGCGAGCCAACGTCGGCGTGAAGTCGATGCGCTCGAAGTACAAAGTCTACATCATCGACGAAGTTCACATGCTGACGAAGGAGGCGTTCAACGCGCTCCTGAAGACGCTGGAAGAACCACCGCCGCTGGTGAAGTTTGTGTTCTGCACGACCGAACCGAACAAGGTCCCTGACACGATCCTCTCGCGCTGCCAACGATTCGATTTCGGCACGATCTCGATCGACAACATCTCGCTGCGGCTGAGTCAATTGGCTTTGGCCGAAGGGTTCCAGGTCGATCCAGCCGCCGTCGAATTGGTCGCGCGACGTGCGGCCGGTTCGATGCGCGACAGCCAGTCGTTGTTCGATCAACTGCTGGCCTTCGGTTCCGAGCGGATCACCGACGCCGACGTTCACCGTCTGTTGGGAACGGCTCCCGATGACAGGCTGATTGAGTTGGTCGAAGCCCTCATCGCGCGTGACCGTTCCGTCGCGTTAGAACTGCTCGACGCGGCTCTGCGCGAAGGCGTCCAGTTGGAGGCGTTCACCGATCAGTTGATCGGCTACTTCCGCGATCTGATGGTCACGGCGTGCGGTGCCAATGAAGCGGCGCTGCTGAGCGTCGGGACCGATCAACGCGGCAAGTTGCAGGATCAGGCGGGCCGCTGGGGATTGCAGACGATTGTGGCCGCGATGCAGATTCTGGCGGAGACCAAGGCTCGGATGCAGCGCGTGACGTACGGTCGAGCGCTGGCCGAACTGGCTCTCATTCGAGTCTCGTTGCTAGAGGATCTCGACCAACTCGACATTTTGATCGCCGCGTTGAAGTCTGGGCAGCCGGTGTCAATTTCAGGCGCGGCAGCAGCGAGTTCATCGGCTCCCGCGAGGCTGGCGGCTCCAGCACGACCGACAGCTCCTTCCACCAATCCGGC
Organism: Schlesneria sp.; assembly: GCA_043746775.1. GTDB lineage: Bacteria > Planctomycetota > Planctomycetia > Planctomycetales > Planctomycetaceae > Schlesneria. Next base: position 15,802 of record JAYTQJ010000586.1, on the reverse strand, counting down.
ATCGAGGGCGCTCAGCTCAGAACCAACGGGTGGTGCCAGCTCCGCAGTCGGCCCTGAAAAAAAAAATGACGTAGAGGTCGTGAGTGAGCCTCTGCCCGAGCCGACTCCGCCGCCAAGTCCCGTCGCAGAACTGACAGCAGAGAACGCCTCCCAGCCACCGCTCATCGAATGGAAACCGGGCTGTGAGCAAGAGTTGCATGCCTCCGTCATCGCCAGAACGACCGACACGACCAGCGCATCCCTACGTCGAGTCGCCGCGACTGCAATCGCCGAGCCAAACATCTTGGAGTTTTCGTTCCCTGCAAACTATGATCTCGACCGAAGGGGCTGCGACTGCCCTGAAGTGACCGCTCAATTGGAGCGAATCGTGTCGGAACTGGTCGGCCAGCCGACTGTGGTGCGGTTCAAAACGGTGGTGGTCGCGCAGGAGGCTCCGACGGTCGCCGATCCGAAACCGGGTGCCAACAATCCCAAAGTCGTCAACGAAGCGGGGGCCATTCGGCCTCGCAATGGATTCATCGAGGCTCCCGACGATGCCTATGTTCAATCGGTCATGGCACTGTTCGGCGTGAAGGGCTGGCGGGTTCAACAGATGGCGGCGGAACCGATCGCTGATGGCGAAGTGGAACCGACGCGAGAGGACTGACGAACATGTTCAAAGAGTTGTCGGCGATGGCCTCACTGATGAAGCAGGCTCAGGGGATGAGCGGCAAGATGCAGGAGATGAAAGACCGCATGGCGAACCTCCGCAGCGAGGGCCAAACGGGTGGCGGGATGGTGACTGTCGAAGTGAATGGCCAGATGAAGGTTCTGAGTTGTCGGATCGACTCGGCGCTCATGCAATCGGGTGACCGCGCGATGCTCGAAGAACTCATCTGCTCCGCGACAAACCAAGCTCTCGAAATGATTCGCGAAAGACAAACGAATGAGATGCAGCAACTGACTGGCGGAATCAACATCCCCGGTTTGGGAGATGCGCTGGCTGGAATGGGGTTGGGGCGAACCTGACGGATAACTCGGAAGCGGATGGAACTGCGGCCACGAGAGAGGAACACACGGATGCCACGCTTTGAGGAAACGACTCGCCACCCCTTCGGGAGTGCGGTCGGTAATTTGATTGACCGGCTGGCAACTCTGCCGGGGATCGGCCGCAAATCGGCCGAACGACTTGCGAACCATTTGCTCGCGTGTCCTGCTGAAGAAGCGAACTCATTGGCCGATGCCATTCGCGTGGTGAAGACGCGCGTCCGCCCCTGCTCGATCTGTTTCAATTTGACCGAACAAGATCGCTGTGACATCTGCCGAGACTCGCGCCGCGAACCGCAGTCGGTCTGTGTGGTCGAACAGCCCCGCGATCTGCTGGCATTGGAAGCCGCAGGGATTTTTTCCGGCCTGTATCACGTTTTGGGGGGACGCATCTCACCGCTGAACGGAGTCGGTCCAGACGATCTCACCATCGCCGCGCTCGTTCGCCGCGTACGTTCACAGGGAGTGCGCGAAATTGTCATGGCCACAAATCCGACCTTGGAAGGAGATGGCACCGCGCTTTACATTTCCAATCTGCTGGCCAACGACAATGTGAAAATCACGCGACTCGCTCGCGGGATCGCCTCGGGAAGTGTGCTAGAGTTCGCCAACCGAGAAATGCTGGCCGATGCCCTCCGAGGGCGACAAGCCTTTTGAAACCGTAGGGTAAGCGTCTCGCTTGCCCGCGTTTGCAATTAGAAAACGGGCAAGCGAGACGCTTACCCTACGTCCTCGCGAGCCTGTTACAGAATGAGTGATTGATTTACTGACTGCTCGACATTTTGAATCGATCCCAACGCCTCTCGGCGATGGATCGCGGCGACCCAACATGCAGATGAATTTTTCTCAACAGATGCGTATGAGCCAGCAGATGAAGCTGGCTCCGCGCATGATCATGTCGATGGAGATTCTGCAACTGCCGGTCATGGAGTTGGAGGAGCGGATCGAGCAGGAACTGGCCGAAAACGTCTGCCTCATCATGCGACAGGCCGACCCCGACGCTCCAGAGACCCAGCACAATCGCGACGAAGCCAAAGAGACTGCGGCCGAGAAGAGTCTCGGTGAACAAACCTTGCAAGTGGACTCCGAACACAACAACGAAGCCGACTTCGAGCGGCTGTTGGAGATGTCGCAGGATTGGCCCGAGGATAACTACACATCGGGTAGCAAGCCGTCGTCGAACCGGATGGAGGACGACGCCGATCGTCAGAACGATCTGATTTCGAGCATCACCGAGCGACCTCAATCGCTTCATGAATACCTGCTGGACCAATTCGGCTTCTATAGCGTGCCGCATGAAGTGCGAGAGTTCGGCGAGTTCGTGATTCAAAACCTCACGTTGGACAGTCGGCTGCCGTCCCCGTTGCCAGAATTGATGCAGGTCTACGGGAAGCAGATTTCTGAGATGGATGCCCAGACGGCGCTGCGTCTGATTCAGCGGCTCGATCCCGTCGGATGTGCCGCGAAAGATTTCCGCGAATGCCTGTTGCTCCAAGTCTCGGACGATATGCCTCACCGTGATGTCGTCGTGACGCTGATCACGTCGCATCTCGAAGACTTGGCCCAAAACCGCCTACCGCTGATCGAACGCAAGACTGGATATTCGATCCCGCTGATCAAGGAAGCTCACGAAGAATTGAAGCATTTGAATCCGTTTCCCGGAAAGGGCTTTGAAGCCCGACCCGCCCAAGCTGTGAAGCCGGATGTCTTCGTTGAACGGGATGCGAAGGGTGCGTGGGTAGTCCGATTGGAAGACGAATACACGCCTCGCCTGCGAATCAGCAAACGCTACCAAGAGATGCTCCGTAATGGGGTCGATGCCAAGACGAAGGAGTACATCAAACGGAAGATCGACTCGGCCAAATGGCTGATCGAGAGCATCGAGCAGCGACATGGCACGGTAAAGCGGGTGGCACAGGCGATCGTTGATCGCCAGAACGGATTCTTGGAAGAAGGCCCCAATGCGATCACCCCGCTGAAGATGCAGGAGATCGCCGACGTGGTCAAAGTCCACGTCACCACGGTCTCTCGCGCGGTCGATGACAAATGGATTCAGACACCACGCGGCCTCTATCCACTCAAACGATTCTTCGGCGGCGGAACCAAGACCGAGACCGGCGAAGACGTGGCGTGGGACATCATCCGCATCAAGCTCAAAGAGATCGTCGGCCAGGAAGACAAGAACGATCCGATGAGCGACGACGCGCTGGTCCTCGAACTGGCCAAGCACGGCTACAACCTCGCCCGCCGCACCGTGACCAAATACCGCCAAGCCCTCGACATCCCGTCGTCGCGCCAACGCCGCGCGTACTGATGTGTGTGACTCCCAACACCAACCCGAAGCGTGAGCGAGGACGGTCGTTAGCGACCACACATGAGTGATTGGTCGATCAACGATCCTCTTTCATTGAGGGCGATCATGGCGGTGACGGAAGGCGTTCTCGGTGTTCTTCCCGTCTTGCACGGACGCGGCACCCCCATCGAGCCGCCGAATCGGTTTGCCGCAACACACTCGGTCCCCGACTACGCCGACTTTGAACACGATCCCGAGTTCCTCGGCGAGTTGCAGCGAGTCCGCACCGAGTTCTTCCTCGACGATTCGCAGAGCATCGTCAGTGAGAACGACAGCCCCGACATCCCGTTTCGCTACAGCATCAACACGTATCGAGGCTGCGAGCACGGCTGCTCGTACTGCTACGCTCGGCCGTATCACGAGTACCTCGGGCTGAACGCGGGGATCGACTTTGAAGCGAAAATCTTCGTAAAGCTCGCCGCGCCGCAATTGCTGCGCGAGTGGCTGTCGCGCGATGCGTGGCGGGGCGAGCGGATCGTTTTCTCAGGCGTCACCGACTGCTATCAGCCCTGCGAACGGAAGTTCGAGCTAACGCGCCAGTGCCTCGATGTCTGTGCGTCAGCCCGTCAGCCCGTGTCGCTCATCACAAAGAACGCCCTCGTCGTGCGCGACATCGACCTGCTGCGACAGATGGCCGTATGGAACGGCACACAGGTCAACATCAGCCTCACCACGCTCGATGCCAAGCTGGCGAGACGGCTCGAACCGCGCACGAGTTCGCCCACCGCTCGGCTGCGAGCGATGCGCGAACTGACCGACGCGGGCATTCCCGTCCGCGTGATGACCGCACCGATCATCCCCGGTCTGAACGACAGCGAAGTCCCCGCACTCCTTGCAGCGGCCGCTCAGGCGGGAGCGAAGCATGCGGCCTACACGATGCTGCGGTTGCCGCACGCGGTGAAGTCGATCTTCGTCGAGTGGCTCGAACGCGAGGAGCCACTCAAACGAGACCGCGTTGTCGGACTGATTGAATCGGTGCGCGACGGCAAGCTCAACAACACGAACTACGGCGAACGGATGCGCGGCACGGGTGAGATGGCCGAGCAAATCCAACAGACGTTCCGCGTCTTTGCCCGCAAGCACGGCCTCGATCAACAACTGCCGCCGCTCAGTTCAGAACACTTCACGCCCCCGAGGCCGGTCTCAGGACAACTCACGCTGTTCTGATCCCGCATCATTTTGCACCTCTTCATCTTCATCCGTGCCCCGGCTTTGCCATCCGTGCTATCCCGTCGCGGAAAACGTAGCACGGATGGCAAAGCCGGAGCGCGGATGAAGAAGTAGGAACGGCAAGGCCACTTATTCCGTCCGCCGCACCTCTGGCCTGACACGCTTCAAACCAGTGTCTTCAACGCAGCTATCAGCGCGTCGATGTCGGCCTGAGTGTTGTAGAGGTGGCACGACACGCGCAGGTACTTCTGGCCGTGGCACTCCGTGACCAAGACCTCAATGCGATGCTGTTCAGCCAACTGCTGTTGCAACGGATGAATGGCATTCGGCGGCGACTTCTTCGTCTTCTTTCCGGACTCCGGACTCCCGTCCCCTGCCTCCTGTTTCTCCACCAACGGCACCGCGATCATCGAGCCATACCACTCCCTCGAATCGGGGATCGTCGCGACTTGGCCGAGCGTCTGCTCCAATTGTGCGCGGGCGTATTGAGCGAGGTCATGCGTCTGCTGGCGAAAGGTCGAGAGGCCGACTCGTTCGAGGAACTCGATCGCGGCAGGCACGGCCAGAAACGGCGCGGGGTCGCGGGTGCCGAGCCAATTCAACTCGTCTTGCCACCGCGCGGGAAGGCCTCCCAAACTGCGCCCCCAACTCACGAGATGCGGCTTCAACTGCGACTGCCATTTGCGGCGCACGTACAAGAACCCCGATCCGAACGGCGCACTCAGCCACTTGTGCAGACTGGCACAATAAAAGTCGCAGTCGATCTTTCGCAGATCGACCTCACACATCGCGATGGCGTGCGGCCCGTCGATGCAAACCGGGATGCCTCGCGCCCGAGCCGCTCGGCAAATCTCGGCCACCGGAAACACGATCCCCGTCGGCGACGTGACATGACTGATGACGATCAACTTCGTGCGAGGAGTGATCGCCGCAAGAATCGGTTCGACGATGTCGGCTGTCGCATCCGAGAATCGCCGGAGTTCCTGCTCCTGCCTTCGGAGCGGGGGACGTGAGTCCCCTGAATCCGCCTCAATGGAAGTGGCCGCCGCGTTCAGGGGACTCACGTCCCCCGCTCCGATGAGGAGATGCCCCAACGTCGGCGACACAATCTTCGCCCCCGTCCGTTCGCACACACTCCGCCAGATGCGGAAGACGGCTCCGTACTCGTGATCGTTCAGCAGGATTTCGTCACCCGGCGCGAGTGTCAACGACTCCGCGACGACATTCATCGCAACCGTCGCGTTCTCCACGAACACGAGGTCTCGCGCATCGGCTCCGATGAACTGCCCCAACCTCGCCGCAGCCTCATCCAGTGCCGGCTCCATCGTCCTCAGAAAGAACTCCATCGGATTGGCATTCAACCGACGAGACCACTCCTCACGCACCTCCTGCACGACGCGCGGCGACGGCCCGAAGGAGCCGTGATTGAGATAGGTCACGCCGTCTGGCATCGACCAGTCTAAGCGAGACGTTAATGGTGAAGTTGAAGCGGCGGGCATGTGTGAGTTCGACTTGAGAGAGGCTTGGACGATCAATCGGCAACGGCCAGCGCGAGCCGCGTGGCGTCGCTTGCATGGTATCCGAGTCTCGCCGACAATCCCGCCCCGCTGACGGCTCTTGTTGGAGTTGGCTGCGAGTTCCTCCCCATAACTGCCTCTTGAAAGTGATCGCTTCCCGATGACCGACCCGCATGATTTCACCCGCCGGTTGCAGAAAGACAATGGTTCCAAAATTGTGTTCCTCGTGGGAGACGGGTTGGGTGGATTGCCACTCACGCCGGGAGGCAAGACGGAGTTGGAGACGGCTCACACTCCGAACCTCGACGCACTGGCGCGACGCGGCACGCTCGGGCTAAGCACGCCGGTTCTGCCGGGGATCGCACCGGGGAGCGGTCCCGGACATCTCGGGCTGTTTGGCTACGATCCGGTCAAGTACCAGATCGGTCGCGGAGTTCTCGAAGCACTCGGGATCGACTTCGCGCTCGGCCCCAACGATGTCGCCATTCGAGGCAACTTCTGCACGATCGACGATGCCGGGCGCATCACCGATCGCCGCGCGGGCCGCATCGGGACCGAGATCGGATCCAAGCTGAGTGCCAAGCTGAACGAGATCAAGATTCCCGGCGTCGAAGTCTTCGTCCGCGCGGGCGAAGGCTATCGCACGGTGCTCATTTTCCGAGGCGAAGGACTCGGCGGTGACGTGGGGGATACCGATCCGCAGAAGACGGGCGTTCCGGCGCTCGATCCCGTGGCGCGATCGGCCGGAAGCGAGAAGACCGCCGCCATCGCGAAGGAATTCCTCCGCCAAGCCAAAGAAGTTTTGAAGGGCGATGCGCCCGCCAACTTCCTCACGCTGCGCGGCATCGACAAGCTGCCGCACATCCCGCCGGTGAAAGAGGTCTACGGACTGCGTGCCGCAGCGATCGCCGTTTACCCGATGTATCGCGGACTCGCGCGACTCGTCGGAATGGACATTCTCGACGCGGGCCACACGCTCGAAGATCAGTTGGCGCGACTCGAAGCGTCTTGGAACGATTACGACTTCTTCTTCATCCATTGGAAGTACACCGACTCGTCGGGTGAGGACGGCAACTTCGCGTTGAAGGTCCAGCGGACGGAAGAACTCGACCAGTTCATCCCGCGCATCACGGCGCTCAATCCGGAAGTGATCGTCGTGACCGGCGATCACAGCACGCCGAGCAAGATGAAGTCGCACAGTTGGCACCCGGTCCCGACACTCCTCGCAGCCGACACCTGCCGCTTCGATGGATCGACCTCGTTCGGTGAAGCTCAATGCCTGCGCGGCGGCCTCGGCCACTTTGAAGCCAAGCACCTGATGCTCCTCGTGCTGGCTCACGCCGGACGCTTGGAGAAGTACGGTGCGTGAGTGATGCCACCTGCATCGTGAATCTCTTGGGCGTAAGCCCCTTTCGTCTGATCTCTCGGAGCGGGGGGGCGTGAGTCCCCTGAATGGCGCGAACGAACAAACCGACGGCATTCAAGGGACTCACGTCCCCCGCTCCGAAGAACATCCAGACGGCCTGCAACACAACCTGCAACGGATTGCACCGTATGACACCGACCGCGACTTCCGAACTGTGCCGACCGCCTGATGCGCGGGTGACGCGGATGTTTCTTGTGCGGCATGGATCGACCGAGGCGAACGAGCGGAAGCCGTTTGTCTTGCAGGGGAGCGAGATCGACACGCCGCTGACGACCAAAGGTTGGCAGCAAGCTCGTGAGTTGGCCGCGTTCCTGCGTGAGGTCGAGTTCTCGGCGGTCTATGCCAGCCCGATGATCCGCGCCCAGCAGACCGCTTCGCTGAATGCCGATCCGCGCGGGATCGCGGTTCGTCCGGTCGAGGCATTGAAGGAATGCAGCGTCGGTCGGTGGCAGGGTTTGTCGTGGGATGAGATTCGTGCGCGCGATCCTGTGGAGGTCGAACGGTTCCTCGCCAACCCCGCGCGCGAACGGCATCCGGGGGGCGAGTCCTACGAAGACGTGCTGGCTCGCGTCGCTCCGGCACTGAATGAAATCCTCGCGGCTCACGCCGGACAGAACGTGCTAGTCGTGGCTCACAACATGGTGAACCGCGCGTACCTCTCGCATCTGCTCGGCATCGACCTCACGCTGGCTCGGCGAGTCCGCCAGACGAACTGCTGCGTGAACATCATCCATTGCAGTGCCGAACTGACCGATGTCGTCTCAGTCAATTCGATCTGGCACCTGACCGAGTCGTGATCGCCAATCTTGCTCATGCTGCTCAAGCCGGATGCCAGCCTCTTCATTCGCGCTCCCCCTCAATTCGCGCGGAATTCAATCAGGAAGAAATGGGCCGCGCGAATTGAGGGGAGCGCGAATGAAGAGGTGCGAGCTTCAGTCCAGATTCCTGTTCCGCCTCTCACATCCAAGCAGCAGTCTCATGAGTGATAAACGCCTGTTACGGGGAGTGATCTTCGATCTCGATGGGACGCTCGTTGATTCGCGGTTGGATTTTGAAGCGATCCGCCGCGACATGGGCTTGCCGAGCGGCGTGCCGATTTTGGAAGCGGTCGAGCAGACCGAATCGGTTGCTGAACGAGAACGCTTGCAGGCGATCCTCCATCGTCACGAGTTGACCGGTGCGGAGCAGGCGACGCTGTTCGAGGGAGTCTCTGAATTCTTGCTGTGGCTCAAAAAGAACGGCCTGCCGCGCGCGGTGCTGACTCGCAACTCGCGTGCTTCGACGGAGATCGTGCTCGCGCGGCTGGGGCTTCAATTTGACATGGTCCTCACCCGCGAGGACGCTCCTCCTAAACCCGATCCCGCTGGCTTGCTGCTCATCAGTCAAGCTTGGAACATCCCTCCGGCCGAACTGCTGTTCTGTGGCGACTACCTCTTCGATCTGGAAGCAGGTTCGCGAGCAGGGATGCTGACCGCGTTGTTCGCTCCTGCAGAGCGACCACGCTTCGCAATCCAAGCCGACTACGTTTTGAAGCACTTCAGTGACGCCGCCGCTTGGCTCGACCAGCATTTCGAGATCGGACCAGCCGAAGAAAGTCGTCTTGATTCAAACTGAGAAACCCAAAACATGAGTTGAAACCACGGATTTCACGGAGGACACGGATAAGACGAAGTCGAAGAAAGGAGTTCTCCCGTTCTCGTGAGGGACACACTCGTCGGGGAGGAACACGACGGGATTTTGAAGTGATCTGCTCTACCGTAGTCCCGTCGCTCCGCCGACGGGACGCGAGTCGCAACCGGAATCGAAAGGAACACGTCCCGTCGGCGGAGCGACGGGACTACAGGAACGTGTTGCTCAGGAGTCACCATGCTCGTCGTCTGATTTGCCTTTGTTTTATCTGTGCCTTCCGTGTTATCCGTGGTCCATCTTCTGCTTCGTCTTTTGCCCTGAGGAACCAACATGATTCCGGATCATCCTCAACGCGACTATCGCGGCGTGCGCGTGCTGGTCATGGGACTCGGTTCGTTTGGGGGCGGGCTGGGAGCGGTGAAGTTCTTCGTGTCGCGCGGAGCCATTGTCACCGTGACCGATACGCGACCGGCGGAGAAGTTGGTCGAGTCACTCGCGGAACTGAGAGCGTCGTTGGGTGAACGCGATGTTGCGACGATCGAATTCAAACTGGGCGGGCACGCTGACGAGGACTTTCGTCGCGCTGACTTGATTGTGGTCAATCCCGGCATCCGGCGCGATCACGCTTGTTTGCAGATCGCCCGCGCGGCGGGTGTGCCGCTGACGAGCGAGATGAACTTGTTCTGGCAGTGGAATCGCGCGCCGGTCATCGCGGTCACCGGGAGCAACGGGAAGTCCACCACGACGGCGCTGACGCATTCGATCTTGAGTCACCACGTTCAGCGAGAGAACTCGGGGCGGCGCTGCTGGCTCGGCGGGAACATCGGTATCAGCTTGTTGCCGCTCGTCGATGAGATTCGTCCGAACGATGTCGTCGTGTTGGAACTGAGCAGCTTTCAACTGGCTGATCTGGAGCGATTGCATGTCAGCCCGAGGATCTCGGTCGTGACGAACTTCAGCCCCAATCATCTCGACTGGCACGATGAGGTCTCGCACTACCGCTGGTCGAAGCAGACGATGCTGCGGTGGCAGGAGGCAACAGATGCCGCAGTGCTCAACGCCGACGATGGCGATGTTTCAAGCTGGCCGGCGTGTGGCGAACGGCTGACATTTGGAATGACCGACCGGGGCGAGGCGGGTGTGTTTGCCGAGTCGAATGATTCGGAATGCGTTCGAGTTCGGATCGCAAATCGGGACGAACGAGTGCCGCTGAGGACGTGGCTCAAGCTACCCGGCCGCCACAATCTGGCCAACGCGATGGCCGCGAGTTGCGCGGCATTGCGGTTCGGCGCGGACTTCCAGGACGTACAACAAGGGATCGAAACCTATCAGCCGTTGCCGCACCGGTTGCAGTTTGTCGGTGAGGTCGCCGGTCGAAAGTTCTTCAACGATTCGCTCGCGACAACGCCCGAGTCGGCCGAGGTTGCGCTCGATGCGTTCACGTCGCCGATCGTGCTGCTGGCGGGTGGCTATGACAAGCAAGTCGATCTGTCGCAGATGGCCTCGGCGATCGCGCGGCGCGTGAAAGCGGTCGCACTGATGGGACAGACGGCGGCGCGATTGAGAGAACTCATCACACAGTCGCCCGACTATCGCTGCGTACTCTCGGGTGAACTCGCGTCCTTTTCCACCGCCTGCGAATGGGCGGTCGCTCAGTCTGAACCAGGCGATGTCGTGCTGCTCTCACCCGGCTGTGCCAGCTACGACTGGTTCCGCAACTTCGCCGATCGCGGCCAGCAGTTCACGGAGTTCGTGCGGTCGTTGGAGACTGCACGAACTCCGTCACTTCTCAGCTCCTACCGGTTCGAGAAACCATAGCCCAGGGCTGATGGCTCGCGGTGGCTCGATCGGGAACTGTTCGCCGGTCAGTTGAGTCAACGCCCAGCGCACGACCAAGCCGGTTCGTTCGTATCCGTCGCGCGGTTTGGCAAAATCTTGCAGTGCTTTGACTTGGGCTACCGCCTTCATGCGGGCGATTGAGACGGCGGAGAATTCTCGCACGAGGTCCAATTCTGGCGGGAACGTGGAGGGGTCGAGAACGCGGCCGATGAACAGTTCAGGCAGGTCTCCTTCCGGATTCTCTTCGTGCAGCCAGCCGAGCGACCAAATGGCCGCTCCGCGCGAATGAATTCCCATCGCCATGTTGAGGGGGATGTACTCGCGCAGCAGCGGTTCGGCGGCGTGGTACTTCATGCGGGCGAAGCCTTCGCAGAGATGGGCGACTTGTTCATCGAGTCCCGCAGGATTCGCTTTCTTTCGGATCACCGTCTGGCGGCGGGCCTTGTCGAGCATGGCGGGCAACGTCTCCGCAACTTCGAGCCGTCGCAGTCCCCATGCGGTCGCGATCATGACTTCGGGGCGAGGCGATTCGAGCAACTCGACCAATCGTCCCGCCGCAGGCTTGTGATCGAGGGACGCCAGCAAGAGAGCCGCCTGTTCATGGCCGCGCCAACTGTCGCGAGACAACTCGTGCGACGCAGCCACTCGAATCGGATCGCTCAACTCCGGCACAGCGGCAAGCCGGAAGAGAGCCTCGCGAATCTCACCCCGCACCTTGGGATGAACATCGTCGAGCAATCGAGCCAGCGGCGACATTCGTTCGGGAGCCGGACGTTGGATAAAGGACTCGGCCGCGTGGCGGCGCACATGCGGATCGGGACGACTCATCGCAACTTCCGCGAACGGCAGGACGAGGCTGGGATCAATCTCGTTGAGCCGCACCAATGCGGCAGCGGCAATGGACGGCTCGGCATCTTGAGCCAGTTCGACCAGCAGCGTTCGCGTCTTTTCGCTTGCATGCCGCGCGAGCAGACGGACGGCGCAGAGGCGATCAACGAGCAACAGGCTCTGCGCCGTATTCGCCGTTCGCGCCACCGCCGACTTGGCCAATCGCTCGGCATCGGCTTCCAAATCGCGTTCGGCCAGCACGCCCGCAGTGACGGCCGCTTCCAGCCGAAGGTCAGGACGAAGCTGCCGGTCGAGCGTCATCTGCCGCACAATGTCGAACGCTTTCACTTCACGGACGTGCGCCAATCCGCGCAGCGCCAACGCGGTGTCTCGCTGGCGACCCGAACGATCATGGAGTCGAGCCAGCCAGACGGCTCGTACCGGTGCGAAGTCCCATTCGGCCAGAACCGGCTCGACGAGCTGTCGCAACTCAGACTCATGCCGCTGCGCCGCGTCGAACAATCGCGGCGCGGACTGTTGCGACTTCAACGCGATCAACGCACGGGCGGCAGCGAACCGCGTTGCCGGATGCGAACCGTCCGCACCCAACAATTTCTCCAACTGAGGAATCGCCTCTTCGAGATCGGGCACCCCCATCTGATGCGCCTTGCCGATCGTCTCCGCCGCTTGTCGCTGCATGTCGTGTTCTGGGCGAGACAGCGCTTCCAACCAGAGCGTCTTTAATCGGGGCGAGTAAGATTTGACCGTTCCGGGAAGCTGAACTTCCGGGTCCGAGTACATGAGAAACTCGGGACGAATCTCGGCGCGAGCAGATTCGGGAGCGAGGAGACTCAGGCTGAAGAGCGTCACGAACAACAGTGGCGAGAGAAATAACTGACAGTGACAGAGTCGCATGACGAGAGCTTTCCGAGCGGGGCAGCGTCAGCCCAATGGCACTCACTTTGGGGTGTAGCTGAAGTCGTAAGACTTCAGAAGATCGTCCAAGCCGGCTGAATTCTCACGAATTCAGCTACATCACACTGAACGTCAATTTGAAAATCGCTCAAGGTAGCAGGCACACTCCGTGTGCCGTCTGCAAATTGCAGGTTACGGCACATGGAATGTGCCTACTACGTTCTAAAGTCCGTGCCATTGGGCTGACGCCCAGAGTCACCGGGCACGAGAGATTTTTCCGGTTCGAGCCAGCAGCACGATCAGTGAGATCACCGAAGCGATACCGAGGAACCACCAGTTGGCGGGGATCAGGATGTAGTCGCGAAAACCGGGCAGCCGGATCACCGACAGAGCGGCGGCGATCGGATTGAATTGCAGAGCCGTCTCGACCACGTCGTGACCGAACGGAGCGTCGCGTCCCAGCCAGATCAACAGCGGGACCGCGCAGATGGTCAGGAGGACCGTGTACGCCGCCGCCGTGGCCGTCGCCGTGCGCGAGAACAGACTGCCGACCGCCGCACTCAGCAGCATCGCGAACACCGCCGTCGCGACGAGACAGATGACCACGCGCTGCACTTGCAGCTTCATCCCCGGTTCGATGTAAACCATCACGACGTAGCCGGGCAGCGTCGCACAGAGGATCAAGGCCAGCGGGACGATCACGCTGAGCAGCTTGCCCCACACGATCTGCCAGGTGGAGAGGGGCGTCATCTGCAACAACTGCCAGCCACCACTTTCGATCTCTTGGCTGAGCAGGCCCGACGAGAGACTCGGCGTGATGAGCACGACCAGTGCGACCTGCATCACCACGAGAATACTGCCGATGGTTTCGACGCCCCAATCGAGCGTCCCCGCTGTCGCGGCATACGTCAGCCCCAGCGAGAGGACCGCACAGACCGCGACCAATCGCAGCAACCAATGCAGTCGGCCGAAGCGACGGCAGCGAAACTCCTTCACCATCACGGGATTCGTGAAGGAACCGATCCCGTGCGAACGGCGCTGCGGATCAACAAGAAAGAAAAGTCGCCGAGCCGCCTGCACCTGCCACGACTGATCGTCGCTGATTTTGCCTGCCGCGCGCGCCTGATCGAAGATCGTGTGATTCAATCGCGAGACCGTCCACAACGCCGCGATCACCGAGATCACCAGTGATCCGATCATGAACCGCCCCGCAACATCGGTTGTCGAAATCAGGCCGTTCCCGCCCATGTCGCCCGTCGAGAGCAGCGACATCATCGCCGCGAACGGTGATAGCGAACGAAGATATTCGCCGCCGTCGGCCAACGCGCCCTTCGTCCCTTGAAAGAAGTAGTGCGGCCCGAGCGACAGGACGCTCAGCCCGAGCATCGTTCCATACGTTCCGCGAACGGCGGCGTCGGTGGAGTTCGCATGGCTGCTGATGAGCAACCCCAACGTCAGGTACTTCAACGCCGCCAAAACGAGCAAACCGTACACGGAACAGAGCATGGACCACGACAGCCCGCCCATCGCGTAGCAGGCACTCGCGGCGGGAAGACTCGTGGCGAAAATGATTGCCGCGAGGGCCGACAGCGCCAGCAGTTTTCCAAACAGGATCCGCCACGGGCCGAGCGGCGTGTTGAGCAACAGTGCCAGCGTCCCCTGTTGTTTCTCGCGCACGATGTTCGTGGCGGGAAAGACCGGCAGCAGCAACAACACGATGGCCAGCAATCCCAAGGCAAACAGGCGGAAGACTTCCTGTGACCTCACACCGGACAACGCCACGCGCGCGTCGGTCGGCCACCGCACGGCGACGAGCAACGTGAACAGCGTCACCAGCCCGCATTGCAGCGCGAGCATTCGCGGCTGTCGCAGTACGGTCATCAACTCACGCAGAACGAGTGCCTTAAACATGAGCCACACCTCCCGGCGATGGGCTTGCTGTGAGAGCCGGTTCCGCTGGGCGAGTAAACGTCATGAACGCCTCTTCCAAGTCCGTTTGAACTTCGCGGAACTGTGTCACGCGGATGTTGGCTTTGACGAGCTGGGCCAACACGTCACCCAGTTCTTGTTCTGGCTTGGCACTCCGAAATCGGACGGTCGCTTCCAGCGGAACCTCGATCACTTCCGCGTCCGCTTCGAGGTGTTTGCGAATGGTTTGAGCCGCCGCCGCGACCTGCTCAGACGACGCTAAGTGTGCTTCCATCGTCCGCCGCTGACTCACTTGCCGCCCGATCTCTTCGACGGTTCCAAAGGCCCGCATCCGTCCGTGCGTGAGGATCGCGACGCGATCACAGATGCGAGACAGCTCGGGCAGGATGTGACTCGTCACGATCAGCGTCTTACCAAGCCCGGCCAGTCGAATCAGCAGGTCACGCATCTCAATCCGCGCCTGTGGATCGAGTCCGTTCACGGGTTCATCGAGGATCAGCACGCGCGGGTCGTGCAGCAGCGTGCGAGCCAGTCCGACGCGCTGCTGCATCCCGTGGCTGAGGCTTTCGACGAAGCGGTCCTTCATGTACTCGGTGCCGGTGATCTCCATGACCTCCGCGATGCGCGCGATCCGAGTTTTGCGACGGATGCCAAACGCCGCCCCGAAGAAATCGAGGTACTCACGCACGCGCATGTTGTCGTACGCACCGAAACTGTCGGGCATGTAACCGACGAGCCGTTTGATCTGGTGCGAGTCGCGCACGCAGTCGGCTCCCGCAATCTGAGCGGTCCCGGCGGTCGGGCGAATCAGTCCAACGAGAATCTTGATGGCCGTTGTCTTCCCCGCGCCGTTCGGCCCGATCAGCCCAAGAATCTGGCCGGGATAGAGCTTCAGCGATAGGTCTTCCAACGCCGTGAAAGTGCCGTACTTTTTAGAAAGGTGCTCCAACACAACGACCGGCTGATTGGACGCGGAACTGTTCGACGCCGGTTCGCGAGAGACCGGTGGAGGGGCTGCCATTCGTCATTCCTTTGGATGTGTATCGCATCAGTCGATGTGGGCGCAAGTCGTTTAACCGTTGTAGGGTGCGTGGAGTCTTCGGAACGCACCGGTTCGAGAAGAATTGTACTCACCACGGTGTGTTCCGAAGACTCCACACACCCTACGAC
>JAYTQJ010000585.1:0-7385 GCA_043746775.1 Schlesneria sp. | reverse complement strand
CGTGGCGGATGCTGCCAGCATCCGAACCGACGCTGGCAGCGTCGGCCACGACAGTGATTGCTGCGCTGATCCTAAACGAGGAAGTGAGTGGAGTCCTTGCTTACGCTTCGGGTTAGTGTGCCTCTCCCCCACCATCAAGGCTGCGTTGAGGTAGAGAGCTAACCAGCCCGATTACTTCGCGTATTCGACCACGCGCGTCTCGCGCAGCACGGTGACTTTGACTTCGCCGGGATAGGTCAGGTTGGCTTCGATCGCGGCGGCCATATCGCGACAGAGTCGCGCGGCTTCGCGATCGTTGATCTCCTGCGGATTCACGACGACGCGGATCTCGCGACCGGCTTGGACCGCGAACGCTTGCTCGACGCCGGGGAAGCCACAGACCAGCGTTTCGAGTTCTTCCAAGCGACGGACATATTTTTCGAGCGTCTCGCGCCGCGCTCCCGGTCGCGAAGCGGAACACGCATCGGCTGCTGCGACCAGCACCGTGTAGATGTAGTCCGGTCGGATGTCGTCGTGATGACCGAGCGCCGCGTGAACGACCTCACCCTTCTCGCCGTATCGCTTCAGTAACTCGGCCCCGACCGCTGGATGACCGCCTTCCATCTCGTGATCGGCTGCTTTGCCGAGGTCATGCAGGAAGCCGCAACGTCGTGCGAGATTGCCGTTCAATCCGAGCTGTTCGGCCATCAGTCCCGTCAGGTGCGCGACCTCGATCGAGTGTCGCAGCACGTTCTGGCTGTAGCTGGTCCGGAAGTGCAATCGGCCCATGAAGTCGAGCAGTTTTTCGTGCAAGTTCGGCACGTCGGCCTCTTGCGCCGCTTCGGCTCCTTGGCGACGGATGAAGGCTTCCATTTCCTTCTGTGTTTCCAACACCACTTCGTCGATGCGCGTCGGATGGATGCGACCGTCTTGAATCAGTTTGACCAGAGCCTGCTTGGCCGTTTCGCGTCGCACGCTGTCGAACGCCGAGACAACCACCACGCCGGGCGTATCATCGACGATGACATCGACGCCGGTCGCCTTCTCGAACGCGCGGATGTTGCGACCCTCGCGGCCGATGATGCGGCCTTTCATCTCGTCGCTCGGAATGTCGATTGTGGAGACGGTCGATTCGGACGTGTGTGCCGACGCATAGCGCTGGATCGACATGCCGATGATTTCGCGAGCCATCCGCTCCGACTGCTGCTTCAGATCGGCTTCCTGCTTCAGGATCAACGCGCCAGTTTCGTTCTTCAGTTCGCGTTCGAGCTGCCCAAGGAGCAACTCGGTCGCCGTCTTCTGGTCGAGACCACTGATCTTGTAGAGCTGTTCCTGCGCCTGCTTGGCACTCTTATCGAGTTCCTTCTCTTTCGCATCGACGACTTTGTTTCGCTCGACCAGCTTCTGCTGAGTCGTTTCGAGCATCCGCTCTTTTTTGGCGATGTCGTCCTGCTGTTCCTTGAGACTCGCCCCCCGTTTGTCGAGCTGACGTTCTTGGTTTCGCAGTTCGTCGCGAGCGACATTCAGCTCCTTGTCGGCCGCTTCGCGCCGTCGCAGACCTTCTTCTTTCGCGGTCAACTCGGCGGTCTTGACGAGGTTCTCGCCCTCACGTTTGGCCTGCGCGATGATCTCGTCGCGCGTCTTAAATGCCGTGCCGCGAATGGTTCGCTCGGCGATAAAGCCCACCGCACCGCCCAAGATCAAACCCAGCACGGCCCCAATCAGATACTCCATTGCTCGACTCCCGAATGTCTGTTCCGGAGACGCCAACCCACCACCGCGCGCGGGGCGAGCATGGTCAACAGAGGCACCGTCAAACCTGGGCACGAGGCCACAGATCGACTGCTGGAGCGAGTGGTTGTCGTGAGAGAAGATCAGTTGCGATGAGTAGCACGCGATGGAAGAGAAACCATCACGAGAGAGGCCGACGAACGCCAAGCAGCCCATGTCAGGAGCAATCGGTTCGTAAGCAGCCCGTTTGCAAGCAGCCGGTCCCCAGGGGGATTCACTCCCCACCAGCGGGCGACACTTGCCAGCCAAGAAGCATCGCACGAATTGACTCGCCCGCGCAGCGCACCCCGATCCGTTACCAGCA
This sequence comes from Schlesneria sp., assembly GCA_043746775.1. Lineage (GTDB taxonomy): Bacteria > Planctomycetota > Planctomycetia > Planctomycetales > Planctomycetaceae > Schlesneria. The sequence goes on along the minus strand of JAYTQJ010000585.1, from coordinate 5,311 downwards.
AAGCCGGAACGACGGAGTAGGCACGGCGCAGAGCTTCGTGAACACGGCCGATCAGCCACGTCACCAAGCAGAGCAACTCGCCGAGGAAAGAAAACATCCTGGCTCTTTCACACAACAGATCATCACGCAGGAAAATGTCAGTGCGTCTCGAATGAGGGCACCTTCAACAAACCATTCGGCTCCGAGCCACCATTGACCCGGCGATCTCACAGAGAAGTGTTCTTGACGAAAACGTCCCGAAGGATCGGCGGGCATGGTATCAGGTGACGCCACCCATGCAACTCAGCCCCTCGATGCACTGAAGGGCCTGTTAAAAAACGTAGAGCAAGCGGCTCGCCTGCTTGCATTTCGAGTTCAGAAACACAGGCGAGCCGCCTGTGCTACGGCCTTTTCAACAGGCACATAATCCCTCTCTGCGCGTAGCAGTCGTCCAAGCGTGTTTGTGATATTCTCCGCCCCGCTTGATGGATCGTTGCCGACGGCCCCCCTGCTTGTTGAATGGATACAACTCAATGACCGAACCGACTGTCCCCGAAGCCCCCCTTCCTGCGGGCGACGTTCTCGCGGCTGTGCCCGAGTCGCCGACGGCGGTCCTCGCAACCAACGGTCCCTCCAAGAAGACACCTGTCATTGATGGCAAGGTTTGGGTCGGCTTCGATCTCGGCGGGACGAAGATGAGTGCCGTGTTGTTTGATCGCAAGTTTGATGCGATCTCGCGGCGCAAGAAGAAGACACGCGGAGCCGATGGCGTGGAGGCGGGACTCGAACGAATTCGATCGGCGATCGACAAGCTGCTCGAAGAGTCGCAAGTTCCGCGCGATCGTTTGGGCGGCATCGGCATCGGCTGTCCAGGACCACTCGATCTCGATGAAGGAGTGATTCTTGAACTTCCCAATCTCGGTTGGAAAAACGTGCCGCTGAAGAAGCTGCTTGAGAAAGAGTTCGGTTGTCCGGTCTTCCTTAGCAACGATGTCGATGCGGGCGTTTATGGCGAGTACCGCTTCGGAGCGGCGGTCGGCGCGAGAACGGTTCTTGGTGTCTTTCCCGGCACGGGGATTGGCGGCGGGTTGGTCTACAACGACGGCATCTTTCGCGGGAAGCGAACGAGTTGCTTGGAGATCGGTCACGTCTTGGTTGTGCCCGACGGCCCGCTGTGCGGCTGTGGACGGCGCGGCTGTCTGGAGACCGTGGCCAGCCGATTGGCAATGTCGGCCGAGATCGCGAAGGCGGCGTATCGCGGTCAGGCTCCCAACATCCTGCGCATCGCCGGAACGGACCTCGCCAACATTCGCAGCGGCACGATCAAGGAGGCCATTGAGAAAGGGGACGATGTCGTCGAGCAAATCGTGCGCGATGGCGCGAGGCATCTCGGGACTGCGATCGCCGGTGCGGTGAATCTCCTCCTGCCTGATGTCATTGTTCTCGGAGGTGGTCTCGTCGAAGCACTCCCCAAGCTGTACTTGGATGAAGTCGGCAAGACGATTATCAAACACATCATGCCCTCCTTCCAAAAGACGTACGAGTTGAAGGTGGCTAAGCTCGGCGACGACGCTGGCGCGATGGGAGCCGCCGCGTGGGCCAGACGCTGCATCGAGCAATAGGAAGTGAGACGATCCCCGCCGATGGCAGCCGACACCACCTCACCCACTCGTTCCGCGAACGCTCGCCCTGCGGCGGTGATCGACATTGGGACCACTTCGATCCGAATGGCGATCGCCGAGATTGACGATCTCGCCAACGTGCGGCTCCTCTCGGCGCTGTCGCAGGCGGTGACGCTCGGCAAGGACACGTTCACACGCGGGTCAATCGAGAAGAACACGATTGAAGAGTGCGTGCGCGTTCTCAAGAGTTACAAACGCGTCCTCGCCGAGTACGGAATCGAACGGCCCGAGCAGGTCCGCGTGGTGGCAACGAGTGCCGTGCGCGAGGCGCTCAACAGACTCGGTTTTCTCGATCGCATCTACACGGCGACCGGCATTCAAGTCGTGCCGATCGACGAAGCGGAAGTGAACCGGATCACGTACCTCGGCATCCAGCCTCTGCTGCGACTCGACCCGCAGTTGGCTGGCGCGCGCACCGTCATTACCGAAGTCGGCGGCGGCAGTACCGAGCTGCTGCAAGTCCAGAACGCCGACGTGTTGTTCGCACACACGTATCGACTCGGCTCGCTGCGGCTCCGCGAAACGATCGAAGCGTATCAGTCGTCCCAAGTCGCCACACGACGATTGATGGAGACGCAAATCCAGCGTGTGATCGATCAAATTTTGCAGCAGGTTCCCGCCGAGCAGGCTCAGGAAATGGTGACGCTCGGCGGCGACATGCGATTCGCCGCCGGACAGATCATTCCCGATTGGGACCCGGACAAGCTCACGCGCATCCCGCTGAGTGACCTCGAAGAACTGACGGACACCGTGCTGTCGCTCAACGAAGACAAGCTCGTTCACAAGTATCACATCACGTTTCCGGATGCCGGTACGTTGGGACCGGCTCTGCTCGCGTATGTCATGCTGGCCCGGGCGTTCGAGTTGAAGCAAGTCATCGTCGCGAGCATCAACCTGCGCGACGGGCTGTTGAAGGAGATGGCAACGCGTGGCGGTTGGAACGAAGACTTCAGCAACCAAGTCATCCGCTCGGCAATCGACCTCGGCCGCAAGTTCGACTTCGACGAACCTCACGCCCGACAGGTCTCAAAGCTGTGCAAGATCCTGTTCCAAGGACTGCGCGACGAACACCAACTGGCCCCGCGTTTCGAGTTGCTCCTCTGCGTCGCCGCGTTGCTGCACGAGATCGGACAGTTCATCAGCACCGGCAGCTACCACAAACACACGATGTACCTGATCCAAAACAGCGAGCTGTTCGGGCTGAGTCGCTCCGACGTGCAACTCGTCGCGCTCACGGCCCGCTATCACAGACGCTCGTCGCCGAAGCCGATTCACACGGTCTTCACCACGCTCAGCCGAGACCAGCGAATCGCCGTCGTGAAGATGGCCGCGATGCTCCGCATTGCCGACGCGCTGGAAGCGTCTCGAGGCCAGCGACTGCACGAACTGAAGTTCTCGCGCGAAGGAGGCCGCCTCGTGATTGCGATCCCGCAAGTCGAAGACCTCAGCCTCGAACAACTCGCCCTCAAACAATCCGGCTCACTGTTTGAAGAGACCTTCGGAATGCCGGTGCTACTGAGGAAAGTTCGCTAGGGCGTCGCGCAGAAATAACGGTCGCGAGTGTCGCCTTTCGCTCCGCGAAAGGGCGTTCTTTCGCGGAGCGAAAGACGAGACTTATTGATGCGCCAGTCCTAAGGGGCGTTTTCCTTTATTTCCCTCGCTTACGCTTCGGGTTACTTGGTTACTTACTTGGTCAAAGTGAGTGCCATTGCTCGTCAACTCCTTTCAAACAACAGCCGTACCATGGCAACCGAGGAACCCGCGTTGACTACCGGTGAGCAAAATCCAGATCAGCCTTCATCGCCGCTCATCATTGCGCGGCGCTTGGCGATGGCGTTTGATGCTGAGCGTGTCGTGATTCGAGATGTCTCGTGCGACGTGCAGGCCGGGGAGTTCGTCGCGATCCTGGGGCCGTCTGGTTGCGGCAAATCGACATTGCTGAGGCTCATCGCGGGGCTGATGCCTCACACGGCGGGTGAATTGACGGTGGCGGGACAAGCGCCCGCCGTCGCGCGCCGGTCGTCGCAGAATGTGGCGTTCGTCTTTCAAGAACCGAACTTGCTGCCGTGGCGCACCGTCGCCGACAACATCGGCCTGCCGCTCGAACTGCGGGGCGTCGCACGCGACGAACTCAAACAGCAAGTGGAACGAAGCTTGTCGCTGATCGGCCTCACGCCGGAAGACGCCCTCAAGCAGCCGCGTGCGCTGTCGGGAGGAATGCGCATGCGAGTCTCACTCGCGCGAGCCTTGGTCACGCAGCCGGATGTGTTGCTCCTTGATGAGCCTTTCGCGGCGCTCGATGACGTGCTGCGGCAACAGCTCAACGAGGAGCTGGTGCGCATCTGGATGGCTCGCCATTGGACGGGATTGTTCGTGACGCACAACGTGGCGGAAGCGGTGTTCCTCGCGCAACGCGTGATCGTGATGAGCCAACGGCCGGGAACGATCGTGGCCGACGTGCGCGTCCCGTTCGACTACCCGCGCGAACCAGCGTTGCGAGCCACCCCCGATTTCGCGCGGCTCTGTGGCGAGCTTTCGATGACCCTGCGCGAGGTCGCTCGTTGATCGAGCGAATGTACCGAGGAGTAGATGAAGCCCTGCCAGACTGTGCGAGAACGGGACTTGCCGCACGAGGCGTCGAAGTCTCGCCTTGGGTGCCACGGTCACGGCTTTGCGTGGCCGTGTCTTCGCGACAACCAAAGTACAGCCACGCAAAGCCGTGACCGTGGCACCCTGAAATCGAGCCACTTGTTTTCGGACAGCCACTCAATGCGCTCTTCGCTCGCGCTTCAGGCTTTGAAAGGAACAACCGAACGGCAGATGGCCACGTAGCGTCGCACCGCTTCGGTCAGGCCGAGTTCGAGCGCGTCGGCGATGAGGGCGTGTCCGATGGAGACCTCTTCGACGTGAGGGACTTGCGAGAGGAAGTCGCCGAGGTTGTCGAGGTTGAGATCGTGGCCCGCGTTCACGCCGAGACCGTTCGCATGTGCAGCCTGAGCGGTGGCGGCGTATTGAGCGAGGGACGCGGCTCGCTCGGCGGTCGGAAACGAGGCGGCGTAGGGTTCGGTGTAGAGTTCGATGCGATGCGCTCCCGTCGCGGGGACGAGTGGCATCGCGGCGGGATCGGGGTCCATAAACAGGGAGACTCGGATTCCAGCGGCACGCAGCGGCGGGATGATCCGTCGCAATAGTTCGCCGTGAGCGGCCACATCCCAACCGTGGTCCGAGGTCTTCTGATCGGGAGCATCGGGGACGAGCGTGCATTGCTCGGGATGCACCTCGTGGACGAGCCGCAGGAAGTCGTCCGTCGGATAGCCCTCAATGTTGAACTCGACCTGAAGCCGCTGCGTGAGGAGCCGCAACTCGCGGACATCTCCCGGCCGCGTGTGCCGTTCGTCGGGCCGAGGATGCACGGTGATCCCGGCCGCTCCCGCCTCCACACACAACCGCGCCATACGGCCGATATCGGGCAAGCCGTTGTCGCGCGTGTTGCGCAGAAGGGCGATCTTGTTGAGGTTGGCGCTGAAGGCTGTCATGTGGAAACGGCTTGTGGTTGTTGAGGAAGTGAGCGTGGCAACTCAGGAACGGGTACGGAATAACTTCCCGGTTTGACACTGTGATTCTGTGAGCGGCAAGGCGCTAGCCGCCGG
>JAYTQJ010000584.1:0-3329 GCA_043746775.1 Schlesneria sp. | reverse complement strand
CGTAGGGTAAGCGTCTCGCTTGCCCGTCTGTTGCCAAGATGTCGAAGCGATAGAGCAACAGCAGGAAGGCGAAGGCGGGCAAGCGAGACGCTTACCCTACGTGGCGGGCCGAGGAGAAGATAACCCGCTGGAATGACGATTCGCCAGCCGGTCCTACGACTCCCTGAAGTCGCGGCGACTGGTAATCACATCGTGCCGGTTGTCGGGATGATTCCGCTGGACACTCCGTCTACACTCGCCGCCCGCTGACGTGTGAACTCTCGGCAGACCCGGATTCTTAGGCGTAAGCCCCTCTTCTTCTGTTCTGATCTTCTGATCTTCTGATCTTCTGAGCGGGGGACGTAAGTCCCCTGGTTCTTCGCCTTGCGTCGGTTGTTCGCTCAAAGACAAGGGGGCTGACAGCCGAAGCGTAGGATGGACGCCCTCGTCCGTCCGATTCCAACTCGAAAAGACTCGGACGAGGGCGTCCAAGTTACGTTTTCAACAAGGGCTAACGCCCAGGTCACAGGGGGCTGACGCCGCCCCGCTCCGAAGAAACAACACTGCTTACAAAACAACGCCGCAACCTATTTCGCGTCCCGACACCAAGGAATTTCTCGTCATGGCCGATGCTGCTTTGCTCATGAACAACCCGTTGCTCGCCACGTCCGGTCTGCCTGACTTTGCCGCCATTCGACCCGAGCATGTCGTTCCGGCGGTGACGCATTTGTTGGCGGAAGCGGCGATGAAACTGGACACGATGGAGCGGGAGTTGGCTCCCACGTGGGACGGGACGATTGGGAAGTTGGAGGCGTTGGACGGGCCGTTCGAGTACGGCTGGAAGCCGGTCGGGCACTTGTTCGGCGTGATGAACTCGGACGGGTTGCGGACCGCGTATGAGACCGTGTTGCCCGAGGTCGTGCAGTTCGGGCTGCGAGCCAGTCAGAGCGAGCCGATCTATCGCGCACTCAAACAATTGAAGGCGAGCGACGAATGGTCGCGACTCAATGAAGCGCAGCAGCGCATCGTCGCCGACCGGATCAAGGGAGCCGAGTTGTCGGGGATCGCACTCGTGGGCGAACAGCGCGAGCGGTTCAATGCCATCGAGCAGGAGATGTCGGCGATCACGACCGAGTACTCGAATCATGTCCTCGATGCGACGAAGGCGTTCTCGTTGGAAGTGGCCGATCCGGCGGATGCGGCGGGCTGGCCGAGCACGCTTCGGAACCTCGCCGCCAAGTCGTGGAACACGGCTCGTTCCACAGGTGACTCGACGGGCAGCGCACCGGCGCGAGTCGCGACTCCCGAAGCCGGTCCGTGGCGTGTCACGCTGGAGATTCCGCTGTTCCAACCCTTCATGGAACATTGCCGCAGTCGCGCGTTGCGCGAACAACTTTATCGGGCCTTCGTCAGCCGCGCGTCGTCGGGGGAACTCGACAACGGGCCGCTCATCACGAAGTTGCTGGCGTTGAGGCAAGAGAAAGCGAAGCTGCTCGGTTTCAATAACTTTGCCGAAGTGAGTCTCGCGCGGAAGATGGCTCCGAGCGTTGAGGCGGTGCGGCAGATGGCGGCTCAGTTGCGCGAGGCATCATGGGACGCGGCGGTGAGCGACTTGGACGACATCAAGTCGCTCAAGGCCGCGCGCGGTGATGTGTCGCCGATGGAAGTCTGGGACGTGGCCTTCTGGGCCGAGCGGCTGCGCGAGGAACGCTACGCCTACACTGACGACGAACTGCGACCGTACTTCCCGTTCGAGAAAGTGTTGGGCGGACTCTTCGGACTGCTCGGTCGGTTGTTCGGGATCACGATTCAGCAGGCGACCGACAACGTCAGCGTGTGGCACTCCGACGTGCGGTTCTATCGCGTTCACGATGAGAGCGGGGAACACATCGCGTCGTTCTATCTCGACCCTTATTCAAGGCCGGAGAACAAGCGCGGCGGGGCATGGATGGATGACTGCATGGGACGGAGGAAGATTGCAGTACGAACTGGGATAGAAAACAAAGAACCCCTTACCCTAGCCCTCTCCCCGGACCACCGAAGCGGCGGTGCCCGCCGGGGCGAGGGGACAGGAAGGACACAAATCCCCGTGGCGCATCTCGTCTGCAATCAGACGCCGCCGCATGGAGAGACTCCGAGTTTGATGTCGTTCCGCGAAGTCGAGACGTTGTTCCACGAGATGGGTCACGGCTTGCAGCACATGCTGACCACCGTCAATGACGCCGACGCAGCGGGAATCAACGGGGTCGAGTGGGACGCGGTCGAACTGCCGAGTCAGTTCATGGAGAACTGGTGCTATCACCGCCCGACGCTGCTCAGTTTGACCGGCCACTACCAAACGAACGAGCCTCTGCCCGAGGCGTTGTTCGACAAAGTGCGCGCCGCGAAGAACTATCGCGCGGGGTCGATGATGCTGCGACAACTGCTGTTCGGACTGACCGACATGACGCTCCATTCCGACTTCGATCCGAGTGGCACCGAGACCGCGCACGATGTGAATCGCCGGATCAGTCAGCAGACGAGTGTCATGCCACTGTTGCCCGAGGATCGTTCGCTTTGCTCGTTCCAACACATCTTCAGCGGCGGCTACGCGGCGGGCTACTACAGCTACAAGTGGGCCGAGATTCTGAGCGCCGACGCCTTCAGCGCGTTTGAAGAAGCGGGCCTCGATAATGAAGCGGTCGTCGCGGCCACCGGTCGCCGCTTCCGCGAAACAGTGTTGGCTCTCGGCGGAAGCCGTCACCCGATGGAAGTCTTCCGCGCCTTCCGTGGTCGCGAACCAAACGCAACGGCGTTACTGCGACACTCCGGTCTCAAGTGACTTCCGTGGCTATCCCGGATGGTTCATGAGGAACCACGAAATACTCGAAAGACACGAAATGGAAGAGAGCTGAGATCAGAGCAATCCCAAACATCGTGCGTCGTGCCATCGCGGTCACTTGCGACTAGTGACTCTCGTCTCTGCTTCACGTTCGAGTCTTTCGTGTTTTTCGTGGTGAATAATCCGGGCTACAGCTGACCTTCCGACCACCGAGCGGGCGTCAGGAATGGCCGTCACCATCGGCGGAATCACGGCAACCGGCATGACCGGATTCGCCGCGACAGGCGGTTCAATCGCCGAGGTCCATGTCCCCTTGGGAACTGTTGTCTCGCCGAGGCACTTTCCCGAACGCAGTCGCGGTGAGCGACCGATGCTTTGAGGGATGGTCGGCGCGAAGTGATCGCGGCTGCATTTCCGTCTTTGGGATACCCAAAGCTGACGTGCCCGCCAAAAGTAGCCTTCATCGCTCCGCGTGAAGTGAGCCGAGTCACCAGCGACCCGGAGACGCGGGACACAGCGTTATTCCGCG
>JAYTQJ010000583.1:0-3333 GCA_043746775.1 Schlesneria sp. | reverse complement strand
CGGCCCACCATCGTGCAATCACTGGACATCACGGTGGGCCGGCGCTCGAAGCGAGCTGGTCCCACCCTACGTTGAAAAGCCGTTGGCATCTCCCACGCTTGCTGTCGAGGTGTTGTGGCCCTTGATACAACGTGACCCACCATGACAGTACAGCCTCACAGCACTTCCTCCCGACCTCGATTCACCGATCAGCAAGCGGCGGCGATTGAAACGCGCGGGGTGTCGATCGCCCTTTCCGCCGGAGCCGGTTGTGGCAAGACGTTCGTGCTGACGCAGCGATTTTTGAAGAGCCTTGAGGCGGGAGACGATTCGGCCGAGCTGCACTCGCTCGTCGCGATCACGTTCACCGACAAGGCCGCGCGCGAGATGCGGGATCGGATCCGCTCGGCCTGTCAGCAGCGGCTGCAACAGTGCGAGCGGGATGAGGTCGATCACTGGCTTGCGCTGATGCGCGGTCTCGATTCGGCGCGGGTCAGCACGATCCATTCGTTCTGCACGAGTCTGCTTCGATCGCAAGCGGTCGAGGCAGGACTCGACCCCCGCTTCGCATTGCTCGAACCGGCGCTGGCCAACACGCTGCTCAGCAACACGGCGAAGGAAGTGCTGCACGGATTGGTCGAGCGAGACGATCCCGATGCGTCCGCGTTCGTCCTGCAATTTGGACTCGAACGGACGCGCGAGATTCTCCGCGTGCTGGCTCATCAGCGGTTCCAAATCGACTTCGACAAGTTGGCAGACGAGAGTCCCGACGACATCGCCGCGCGCTGGCGAACGCAGTGGGAGTCCGAGTTCGTGCCGAAGCTGGTGGCCGAGTTCCGCAATCATCCACGCACGCTGCTTACGTTTGAATTGCTGACGGACAACAACTCGACGCACGCGACGATGCAGGAACGACGCACGGTTCTCTTGCAGTGGCTCGAACCGAAGCTGCCGTGGAAAGAGCCGCTTGCGCCGCTGCTCGCTATTGAAGAGCACGCGCGCGTTCAAGGCGGCGGCACCGCCAAGAACTGGCCCAGCGCGGAAGTTCACGAAGCGATCAAGGACGCCTTCACGGACCTGCGCAAGGCCGCGACGAAACTGGTCGAGATGCTGCCGGTCAACGAAGACGACTTGATGCTCGCGGCCGAATTCTCGTGCCGCGCGCTGCGACTCGCGCGACTCACGTCCGATGCCTATCAAGCGGCGAAGCAGTCGCAAGGACTGCTCGACTTCGACGACTTGTTGCTCAAGGCGCGCGATCTGTTGCGAGACAATCCCGCTGTGAGAGACCGCGTCGGAGCGGGCATTCGCTTACTCATGGTCGATGAGTTTCAAGACACCGATCCGATTCAGGCCGATGTCGTCCGGATGCTGTGCGGCGCGGCGCTGACTCGCGGTCGCTTGTTTCTCGTCGGTGATGCCAAGCAGTCGATCTATCGCTTTCGTCGAGCCGACCCCGGCGTCTTCGCGAAGCTGCGACAAGAGATTCCTGAACGAGGCCGCTTGCCGCTGAACGTCAACTTCCGCAGCCAACCCGCCGTCCTGAATTTCGTCAACCATCTCTTCGCCGCCGCGATGGGCGACAACTACGAAGCGCTCTCACCCTTCGACACGACCCAACGCTCACCGACACCCGCGATCGAACTGCTGCTCGCCACGAGCGACGCCATCGAGCCTGTCACCGATCGCGAAGCCGCAGCTGCAACCCACCCCACCGGGCTTGCCCCGGTGGATTCAGGTCTTTGCACTACTCAACGATCACAGGTCTCAGGCGGAACAGGTGAAAATGAAGTAGTGCAAAAAACCGCGAGCCACCGGGGCAAGCCCGGTGGGGTCGCGATGGAAGCGACGGGCTCACCCCCCGAACGGGAAGGCCCAGACGAAAAGCGTCGCATCTTGGCGGGCGAGCTTCGATCGCGCGAGGCCGACTGGATCGCTCGTCGCTGTGCGGAACTCCTCTCCGACCCGACCCCGCGCATCCGTGCGAAGGACTCCACCGGCCAGCTCGTGCTGCGGCGAGTCGAATCGGGCGACATCGTGATCCTGTTCCGCGCGTTGTCCAACGTCCAAGAGTACGAGTCGGCGTTGCGATGCTATGGCCTCGACTACTACCTCGTCGGCGGCAAAGCCTTCTTCGCGCAGCAGGAAGTGTTCGACCTGCTCAACCTCTGCCGCTACCTCAACGATCCCGATGATCTGATCGGATTGGTCGGCATTCTGCGGTCGCCGTTCTTCAACCTGAGCGACGACACGATTCAAGCCCTCAGCCATGACCGACTGACTCTGCACGAAAGTGTTTTCGCTCAGCCACCCGCGTTCCTCGACGATGAACAGCAGCGACGACTGAGTTTCGCGCGCGAGGTGCTGACCGAACTGCGCGCCGTGAAAGATCGGCTCCCACTGGCGGAACTGCTGACGCGCGCCATCGAGCGGACCGGCTACGACGCCGCGTTACTCACTGAACATCTCGGGCCGCGCAAAGTGGCCAACCTGCGGAAGCTGATTGAGATGGCGGCCGAGTTCGATCGGGGCGAGCTGTTCACGCTGCAAGACTTCGTCGAACGACTCCACACGTCGGTCCTCGAAGAGACGGACGAAGAGTTCGCGACGACGCTGCCCGAGACCGGCCACGTCATCCGCCTGATGTCGATTCACCAATCGAAGGGCCTCGAATTCCCCGTCGTCATCGTCGCCGACATTGACCGCAAAGGGGCACCGCGCGGCAGCTCGGCCGTGTTGCATCCCGACTTCGGGGCACTCGTCAAACTCCCCGAGATGTTCGGAGTCTCGCACGATCACATCGGTCTCAAAATGTACGGCCTATTGGAACAGGAGGCCGATGCCGAGGAGACCATTCGCCTGTTCTATGTGGCCTGCACACGCGCGGCCGATTACCTGATCTTGTCGGCCGGGATCGAACTGGAAGCCAAGCGGAACTCACCGTGGCTGGAGTTGGTTGAGTCGCGCTTCGATCTGCTGACTGGCTTGCCCAAGGGAGACGCGCTGCTCGGTTCGTCCGAGTTCCGTACGGCGGGACGCGAGACGATCCCCGAGATCTTCGCGCACAAGCAGCCCCCTGTCGCGCAGGCCGTCGATCACGCGACCGCTCGCCAAGTCCCGCTCGCTCAGTTGGCCGACTCGATCATTTTCGCCGAGCCGATCGAACCGCCCGCTTCCGCGCGACAATGGCCGCGCGATGCGGGCGACCTGCCGCCGATCAGCGTCTCGCGGTTGGAGGAGATCGACGCCCAACTTGGAAGCCGGTTAAAAAACATTCGTCGGGAGGGCGAGGCTCCTGCCGAGCCGCGAGGAGCGAATGATTTTCCACAGGTTCTTGGCTCGGCAGGAGCCTCG
>JAYTQJ010000582.1:0-7417 GCA_043746775.1 Schlesneria sp. | reverse complement strand
CCCTGGGTTGGCGCTTTTCCGTGAATCTCAAGCCCTGAAGGGGCGGCACTATCCGGCTGATCGACTTAGGGTCGCCCCTTCAGGGCTTCAAAACCTGTAACGGTCTCTACCCAGGGCGGCGCTCCCGTTGGTCGCTTGCCCTGGGCTAACTTAGGGTTGCCCCGTTGGGGCGAAATTACAAAACAGCGCAACTTCAAAACGCGCGAGCGAGGGCTGGACGTTCAATGAGTACGAAGCCCTCGCTCGCGCGTCGGGCTAGTTTTGAAATGCGGACGAATACTTTCGACAGGTTCTAGGCGTGAGACTATGGACGGTCTGTTTGAAACATGGTTGATGACGTTCGGGCTGATCTTGGCCCGCGTGTCGGCATTTATGGCAACGATCCCTTACTTGGGTGGACGGTTTGTGCCAGGGATGGCGAAGGCGGGAGTGGCTCTGGCGCTGACCTGCTTCTGGTTTATCGAGGCCAGCACGCTGTCGGTGAATGTCGTCATCGCGATGCACGATCAGCCGTGGTTGGCTTTCGCGCTGGCGGTCGGTCGTGAAGTGATTGTGGGCTGTGCGTTGGGCTATGTCTTCGGGTTGTTCCTCGTGCCGTTTCAAGTGGCGGGGGCCTACATCAGCCAAGAGATGGGCCTGACGCTGGGCACGATCACGGATCCGACTCGTCCCCAAGTCACGACGATCATGGCTGAGATCTTCCAACTGTTCGGTGTGATGCTGTTCTTCACGCACAACATTCATCACGTCTTTTTGGCGGCGTTGCACGCTTCGTTTGCGAAGCAACCGATCGGCGGGCCATTCCTGTCGGTGCCCGTTGACACATCCCTGCGTGCAATGTCGGCGGCGACGGAATGGGGCGTGATCTTGGCCGCCCCAGTCGCGTGCTGCCTGTTCATCACGTCGCTGATCTTGGCGATGATGGCGAAGGCGGCTCCGCAGTTGAACCTGATGTCGTTCGGCTTCGCGCTGCGACTCTTGGTGGGTTTGGTGGCGACATGGACGCTGTGGCCAAATCTTGCGCCGCGCATGAATGTGATATTGCAGCAGTACTCGGGATTGTTGATCGGCCGGTGAACGATGGCGGACGGACACGACAACGAAAATACGTTTCTCCCCTCACAGCGTCGTCGCGATGACGCGCGTGCTCAGGGTCAGTTCGCGTACAGCGCCGAGTTAAACAGCAGCCTGCTGCTGTTTGCCGGCGCGTTGGGTCTGTGGTGGGGCGGTCTCGCGTTGGCACAGGGACTCAGCCTCGACTTTCGTTCGCATGTGAAGGCGGCTCGCGTGGAGATGAGTGTCGATGAGGCCCAGTCGTTGTTTGTGAAACTGTTTGGGCGAGGGCTGCAATTGGCGGGAGCGTTGATGGGCGGATTGTTCGCGGTCGGCTTGGCCTCGAACCTCGGGCAGGCGGGCGTCCACATCAACACCGAATCGCTTGGACCAAAGTGGGAGCGGCTCAATCCGGCCGAAAATTGGCAGCGACTGCTGTCGATGGAAGGCCTGACGCGCGGCGGCATTTCACTGGCCAAGATCGTACTCATTGGCTCGGTCGTCTGGTGGGTGCTCAGCGGTCGCGTGAACCAGATCGTCTCTCTCGGAGAACAGCCACTCGCGACGATCGTGGCAACTGTGTGGGGATTGGGAGCCGAACTGTTCGTCTCAACGTCAGCGATGCTGCTCGTGGTGGGGGCGAGCGACTACGGGATCCAATGGTTCCGCAATGAAAAGAAATTGATGATGTCTCGTGAGGACGCGAAGCGGGAACACAAGGACGATGAAGGTGATCCGATGCTGGTCGCCAAGCGGAAGCAACGCGCCCGTGAAATCGCGATGCAGACTCGGATGCTGGAGGAAGTGCCGAAGGCAACGACGGTGATTTCCAACCCGACTCACTATGCCATCGCACTGCGATTTGAAGCGGGACGGATGAACGCTCCGATCGTCATTGCGAAGGGACGCGATCAGTTCGCGCTGCTCATCATGGCGCGGGCACGGCGTCACGGAATACCGGTCATTCAGCGGAAGCCTTTGGCTCAAGCCCTCTACAAGACGGTGGGTGTTGGTCAGGAAATCCCGCAAGCGCTCTTCTTGGCTGTGAGTGAGGTCTTGAACTACGTGTTTATGCTGCGAGGTGCGAGGGCGTAGGGGCTGGTGCGGTCAATGACGAGGCATCTGAGCGGGGCGGCGTAAGCCCAATGGCACTCATTTTGTAACCCGCAGCGTCAGCGAGGGAGTCAGACACGCAGTGAAACTCGATGAACTCCCTCACTGACGCTGCGGGTTACTTGATGATTTTGACAAAGTGAGTGCCATTGGGCGTAAGCCCCCCGGTTCTTCCAAAGAGGGCTTACGCCCAAGAACCAGGGGGCTTACGCCGCCCCGCTCAGAAACCTCTCTCTTTGTCCCGCGTGAGGCTGAGTTCAATTCAGAGGCTTAGTTCAATTCAAAGGTGTGATTTTCGTGGTGCGGGCGGTGTTCGGCCGATCCACGAGTCTGGCGGTTGATGTGAATGAGGACGACGAACAATGTCGATTGCGACGGCACCACCCCTGACCATGAACCAGCGTAGCGAGCTGGTGTTTCCGCTCGCCGTGATGGCGATTCTTGTCGTGTTGATCGTGCCGTTGCCGACGGCCGTCCTCGACGTTTTGCTGACGCTCAGTTTGAGTTCCACAATCCTGCTGCTGCTGGTGACGTTGGGAGTCGGTTCGCCGATGGAGCTGTCGGTTTTTCCGTCAGCGTTGCTGTTGCTCACGCTGACACGGCTTTCGCTGAATGTTGCCACCACTCGATTGATTCTGACACAGGCCGATGCTGGGCAGCTCGTGGAGGCATTCGGCAATTTCGTCGTCGGCGGGAATCTGGTCGTTGGGCTGGTTGTGTTTCTGATCTTGATCATCATCCAGTTCGTGGTCATCACGAAAGGTTCCACACGCATCTCGGAAATCACGGCGAGATTCTTTCTGGACGCGATGCCCGGCAAGCAGATGTCGATCGATGGGGACCTCAACTCGCACGCCATCGACGATGTCGAAGCCAAGCGGCGGCGCGAGGCTCTGTTGCAGGAGGCCGATTTTTACGGATCGATGGACGGTGCGAGCAAATTCGTGCGCGGTGATGCCGTGGCGGGCCTCATCATTACGGGCATCAATCTGGTTGGCGGGATCATCATTGGTTTGATGAACGGGATGCCGCCGGTGCAGGCGTTGAAGGTCTATTCGGTTTTGACGGTGGGCGATGGTCTGATCTCTCAAATCCCGGCGCTCATCATTGCGACGGCGGCCGGTATTCTCGTGACCAAGTCGTCCAATCAAGTTGGCCTCGGTTCTCAATTGGGATCGCAATTCTTTTCCAAGCGCCAGCCGCTGCAAATCGGCGCGGGGCTGCTCGGGTTGCTGGCCCTCGCGCCGGGGATGCCTTCGCTGCCGTTCCTCTTCATCGCGGGGGCGCTCTACTACGCCTCACGACAGTTGACGCCAGCGGCCATTGCCGCCGCGGCCGAAGCTCAAGAGATCGTGAAGCCGGTCGTCGTACGCAGCGTCATGGAACAACATCTGGACGAGTTCTTGGAAACGGATCGGGCGTGTATCGAGATCGGGCCGCATCTGGTTTCGCTCGTCGATCCCAAGCGCGATCTGGGACTGCTGCAACGGATCGCCTCCATGCGGAAGGACCTCGCCAAACGATGCGGCTTGTGGATTCCGCTCGTCCGCATCCGCGACAACGCTCAGCTCGCCGATCAGGAGTACCGGATTCTGGTCGCGGGACAGGAAGCGGGACGTTCGACGCTCCGCATCGGGCATGTGCTGGCGATTCATCCTGGGGGAGTCCGCATCCCGCTGAAGGGCGATGACATTCAGGACCCCGCGTTCGGATTGCCCGCCAAGTGGATTTCCGAGAACGATCGGTCACAGGCCACGATGCTCGGTTGCACCGTGATCGATGCGCCGAACGTCATCGTCACTCACCTGCGCGAAGTGCTGAAACGTCACTCCGGCGATCTACTCAGTCGCGAAGATCTCTCGGCACTGATCGAAAAGGCGAGGGAAAAGGCCGCCGCTGTAATTGATGAACTGATTCCCAACATGATCTCCATGGGGACGCTGCATCGCATCCTGTCGCTGCTGTTGGACGAGCGAATTCCGATCACCAACCTGACGATCATTCTCGAAGGCGTGGCGCACAACGCGCAGTCCTGCAAAGATCCCGCCGACTTTGCCGAGCGTGTGCGACCGTATCTCGCCCGCGCGATTTGCGACCCCTTCATCGACGCGGAAAAGCGACTGCACGCGCTGGTTCTCGAACCGTCGTTGGAGTTGGATTTGAAGCGGAGTGTGCAGGACAAAAAGTTGGCGGTGTCACCTGATATTCACGAAGCCTTGATGCTGAAAATCGGGACCGCCTTGGAAGCCGCCAGTCAGAAAGGAGTCAACGTGGCTTTGCTGGTCGATTCGCAGTTTCGACGCACATTCCGCCAGTTCATTCAGCGCGCGTTTCCAGACCTCAGCGTGATTGCGTTCACGGAAGTTCCGCTGGGCATCTCTCTGGAAGCGAACGCGGTCATCAAGCGGAGCGAAGTTTACGCGCCGCATATGGCCGTCACTGGCGGATCGACGACGTGAGTGGACTCATCTGGCGACGGAGTCTTCCATGATTTTGGTTCATCGGGCGAATGCGTGCTGAAAACTTGTTGCCTAGCCCGGAGGGCGACTCCGTTAAGGATTTTGTAGCAGAAGTCGTAAGACTTCTGACGACGACTCGCCTGAAGTCTTACGACTTCTGCTACGTTCGATTGGCCTTGAGGTCTGACTTGACCCACGGCTCACGCCGTGGGCTATGACCTGCCGCCTTCCGGGCTAATACAGAACACTTCAACACGCATGCGCCGGATGATCCATGATTCTGGAATTGGTCGAGTACCTGCTCACGCCGTGTTCCTTCGCGATGCGGCGACTCGGATATCTGCGCGGGCAATTGGGGATCAAGGTCCGTCACCGGCAGTGCCGTCGCGCGTGGAAAGAGCATTTGCAACGGACGCAGACCACGATTCGAGCCGCCTTGCTGGACTGCCCACAGCGCCGGAAGGCGGTCGTTCTCGGGTCGGGCTTGTTGCTTGATGTGCCGCTCGCCGACTTGGCCGCCACATTTCGAGAAGTGATTCTCGTCGATGTTGTTCATCCCTTGAGGGCGTACCTGGCCACGCTGCGTTACCGCAACGTGCGACTCGTCCGCGCCGATGTCTCCGAAACGGCGGCGGAACTCGCACGCATCGCCCGCGATCCGCAGGCTCCGTTGCCGCGTGCCGTCCCGCAGTTGTTCTGTGACGACCAGGAAGTCGATTACGTCGTCTCGGTGAACCTGCTCTCACAACTTCCTTACATCCCCGCGATGTACTTGTCGAAGAGTCCGCCGCGACCGGAGCAGGAAGTCGATGACTACGCCCGGTCACTGATTGAGAGTCATCTCGACTACTTACAACGTCTGCCCGGCGTGGTGACGCTGATCACGGACATCGAGAAGATTCAGATCGACAGTGATGGCCGCGAGGTTGATCGGTTCGACATCCTCTACGGCGTGACCTTGCCGTGGTCTGGTGAGGAATGGACGTGGGAGCATGTCCCGCTGAAGCATCTCTCCCGCGAGTTCGCCTATCACCGTCGCGTTTGTGCGGTGAGAAATGTGCAGGACGCTCGCAGCGAAAACACGGACTGAGGGAACCGGGCCAGTGCCGCTCAACGTAGGGTGGGACCAGCTCGCTTCGAGCGCCGGCCCACCATCGGGAAACGTCAAGAAAACATGGTGGGCCGGCGCGGCGAAGCGCCGCTGGTCCCACCCTACTGGTTTCGCAGACCCACCAAGGCAATGGCCCTTTCGAGTCACGGAGTGACTCGTCTACGTTCCTCGGCGAGGCCACGTTGTCGCGTGGCCTTCTCGCAACGTCTGCCTGTCGTTGGTGACGCGCGGCAACGTTGTGGCCCGGCCGTGTGAGGGAGCGTTGTTTGCGACAACGCGCTTCAACTCGCGAACGGCAGAACGATTTGTGTCATTTCAGGTGAACAATTTCCCTCTCGGCACACGGTTTGTTTGCGTCTGCGTGCTGGACGAGTGTCTCGATGCCGCCCGACCTCCGCCGCCGTGCTTCAACTGCACGTGGCCAAACCGGAGTGACGGCCACCGAGTGCCACCTGGAGAATCACATGGTCGCTGCAATTACGGGTGAACTGCTTCAAAAGGGGATTCAGGCGGCGCGAGCGGGCAACCGTTTACTCGCACGACTGCATCTAGAGAAGGCCACCGAAACTGAGGCCACCAACCCCGAGTTGTGGCTCTGGCTCAGTTGGGTCGCCGAAACTCCGGCCAAAGGACAAGTCTACCTTCGCAAGCTGATGGCGTTCCCCACTCACGCAGCTACGGCGGCAGCGGGGCTGGACTGGATCGAAGCTCTCGTCGAACCGACCACGACAGAAGCGAACACAGCATCCACGAGCGAAGTCGCAACTGTCGGCACGGCTGAGATGCCATTAGCAACCAATGGATCTCTGATTCACCGCATTCCCGACGCGCTACTCAACCGTGCGTTCTCAACTCCGGCCCCTGCTACCGGGCTGGCACTCGCCACGCCGATGGCGGCCGATGAGTTCCCCGTGCAGTGTCCCGCCTGTGACGTGGTGCTGCTGGCTCGCAACTCGGTTCTCGGTCAAACGCGAGCCTGTCCGGCGTGCCAACACAGCTTCGTCATGCTTCCAAAATTACAGGCCCCGGTTGTCGTCGGCGTTCCTGTCAAGAACTCGTCGCAAGAGACCGTGCTGATCGTGGACGACAGTCCGACGATTCGACGTGTGGCTACGTCGGTCCTCCAGCAACATGGCTATCGCGTGTTGACGGCCGACAGCGGTGAGTCGGGCTTCGATCTCGCCCTGCGTGAACGACCGGACTTGATTCTGCTCGACGTGCGGATGCCCGGACTCGACGGCTACGAAACCTGTAAACGGCTGCGAGCGGCCCCCGTCACCTCGAAGACACCGATCGTGATGCTCTCGGGCAACGATGGCTTCTTCGACCAGGTGCAGGGCTATCAGGCCGGTTCGTCGGTCTATCTGACGAAGCCGTGCGAAGCCAAAGAGATGGTCGCGGCCGTCAAGCGATTCTTGGCACAGCCGGCCTCGAGCCGCAATTAGTGACCGGACAAACAACGTAGGGTAAGCGTCTCGCTTGCCCGTCCTCTGCTGCAACAACGGGTTGAAAATACGGGCAAGCGAGACGCTTACCCTACGAATCCTTCGCCTCACCACCTTTCTCGGGAGCAACTCACATGGCCGGTAACTCAGTTTTAGTCGTCGATGACAGCAACACCGATCGCGAGATGGCGGTTCAGGCCCTCACCGCCTCGGGCTATCGGGTCTCCTCTGTGGGA